>NZ_JARJLM010000222.1 GCF_029335485.1 Cupriavidus basilensis | reverse complement strand
GGCCGTGCCGCTTAATGCTCGTCGCCCGGCGCCTTGCCGTGCGTGCCGGTGGGCGTGGCAACCGGCGCGGCGACTGGCGACAGCGCGGGCTTGGCGTTTTTCCAGGCGGGGCCGACCAGGCGGATATTGCGCACGCGCTTGACTGCCGAGATCATATAGACTGAACCGAAGATCGGCCACCAGCGGTCGCCGGCCTTTTCCATGAAGGCGGCGCGCTGCAGCCAGCGCTCGGTGCGGTAAGGCGGGCAGTAGCAGCCGAAGCGGCCGCGGATGATATCGAAGCCCAGCAGTTTGAGCCAGTCCTTGATGCGTACGAAGCCGATCGACTGGCTGTCGTTGGGCAGGAAGGGGTCGGCGCCCAGCCGCTTGAGGCCTTGGCGCGCGCCCCACAGGCTCATGGGGTTGAAGCAGGTGACTACCACCCGGCCTTCGGGCATCAGCACGCGCGATACCTCGCGCAGCACTTCGTGCGGATCCTCGGAGAATTCCAGGATGTGTGGCAGGGTGATGAGATCGATGCTTTGCGTCGCGAACGGCAGTTCGTCGAAGCGGCACAGCAGCTGGCGCGCGTCGGCCACGGCCCGCGGGCCGTGAGGGCCGCTGCCGGGGGCGAGCGCCAGCGCCGAGAACGGCATGCGGTTCTCGCGCAGGGTGTCGATGTGGGGCAGGCCGAACTGCACGGCGTGGTAGCCGAAGATGTCCACGACGGTCCGGTCGTACTGACCCTGCTCCCACTCGAGCATGTATTGCCCGGGGGGCGAGGCAAGCCAGTCTTCCCAATTTATAATCGGACGCTTGGACATAGGAGCACGCATGTTGAAGGTGGAGCCGATTCCCGCATTCCAGGATAACTATATCTGGGCTATCCACGACGGTCACTGTGCCGCGGTGGTGGACCCGGGCGAAGCCGCGCCGGTCGAAGCCTTCCTGGCGCACGCGGGGCTGGCCCTGGGCGCTATTGTAATCACCCATCATCACGGCGATCACCAGGGCGGGGTGGCCGAGCTGCTGGCGGCGCATCCCACTGCGCCGGATGGCGCGCCATTGCCGGTGATCGGCCCGGCGGGCGAACGCATCGGCGGGCGTACCGTGGCGGTGCGGGAAGGCGATACCGTGGACGTGGCGCATCCCGCCCTGCGGCTGAAGGTGCTCGACGTGCCGGGCCACACCGCCGGCCACGTCGCCTATGTGGCGGAGCTGGCTGGCGCCGGTCCGTCCGTGTTCTGTGGCGATACCCTGTTCGCCAGCGGTTGCGGCCGCCTGTTCGAGGGCTCGCCGGCGCAGATGCTGGCGTCGCTGGACAAGCTGGCCGCGCTGCCCGGCGCCACTCGGGTGTATTGCGCGCACGAATATACCCGCAGCAATGTGCGCTTTGCCCGCGCGGTGGAGCCGGACAACCCCGCGCTGGCAGCCTGGGAGGCGCGCGTGGATGCCTTGCGTGCCGCCGGTACGCCCACGGTGCCAACCACGGTCGCGCAGGAGCGGGAGGTCAATCCCTTTCTGCGCTCGCGCGAACCCGCGGTGCGCAAGGCCGTGGCCGCCCACGAAGGCGGGCCGGCCGCCAATGACGCGGCGGCCTTTGGCGCGCTGCGTGGCTGGAAAGATAATTTCCGCTAGTTTCCCACCGCCGACTCTGTGGCCGCAGCACCCGCAAACCTCGGTGCCGCTAGCCGATGGCGGCGATTTTCATGTGCCTGATGCTGACCTGCCGGCCGGGGATCCCCACCGTCGGAGGGAGAATTTCATTGACGCGAAAGCCGGTTTTTCATAGCATCAGGCAAATTTTTAGCGTCACGATTTGAGAACTTAATGAAAATTGGTCGATTACTGGCGGTAGTTGCGTGTGCCGCGCTGCTTGCAGCGTGTGCCAGCACGCCAATGCCGCCTGACGCCACCGACGGCGTCACCGCGACCGCCTCCGCCGCCAAGCCAGCGTATTCCAAGCCCGATCCGCTCAATTCGATCAACAGCACTGGTGTCATCAACCTCGACCGCGACAGCCTCGACTGGCTGCGCGGGCCGTCGAGCGACATCTGGGACCGCATTCGCCGCGGTTTCGCCATGCCGGACCTGGAAGGCACGCTGGTTGACGATCGCACGCAGTGGTACGCGCAGCGGCCGGAATACATGGAACGGATGGTGGGGCGCTCGAGCCGCTACCTCTATCACATCGTCGAGGAGCTGGAGCGCCGCAAGATGCCCACCGAGCTGGCGCTGCTGCCGTTCGTGGAAAGCGCCTTCAATCCGCAGGCGGAATCCACCGCCAAGGCGGCCGGCATGTGGCAGTTCATTCCCAGCACGGGCAAGTCGTACAACCTGAAGCAGAACATGTTCCGCGACGAGCGGCGCGATGTGCTGGCTTCGACCGACGCGGCGCTGGACTACCTGCAGCGGCTGTACGACATGTTCGGCGACTGGCAGCTGGCGCTGGCGGCGTACAACTGGGGCGAAGGCGCGGTCTCGCGCGCCATCGCGCGCAACCAGGCGCGCGGGCTGCCGACCGACTACGCCAGCCTGAACATGCCTAACGAGACACGTTATTACGTGCCCAAGCTGCAGGCGGTCAAGAACATCATTGCCAATCCCCAGCTGTACGGGGTGAAGCTGCCGGATATTCCCGACCACCCGTACTTCGTCACCGTGACCACGTCCCGCGATATCGACGTGTCGCTGGCGGCCAAGCTCGCCAATCTGCCGCTCGACGAGTTCAAGGCGCTCAATCCGTCCTTCAACCGGCCAGTGATCCTGGGCGCGGCCAATCCGCAGATCCTGCTGCCCTTCGACAACGCCGAGCGCTTCCAGTACAACCTGAACACGTACCGGGGCGGCCTGTCGAGCTGGACCGCGGTGACAGTGGATAACCGCGAGCGCATCGAAGCGCTCGCGGCGCGGCTGAATATCGACGCCGACACCATCCGGGAGATCAACCGCATTCCCAAGGGCATGCGGCTCAAGGCCGGCTCTACCGTGGTGGTGCCGCGCTCGGAGGAGCGCAACCAGGACATCAGCGCCACGCTGGCGGAGAGCGCCACGCTGGCCATGGAGCCCGATGTGCCGGATGCGCGCCGCCTGGTAGTGCGGGCCGGCAGGCGCGATACGGTGGCTTCGGTGGCGCATCGCTACGGCGTTTCGCCGGGCCAGGTGCAGTCCTGGAACAAGCTCTCCGGGACCAAGCTGGTGGCGGGCCAGAGCCTGGTGCTGATGGTGCCGGCGGGTTCGGCCGCGGCCCGGATGGCCAGTGCGCCGCCGGCCCCGTCCACCGCCTCGGCCCTGGTCCCGACCCGTGCGGAGCGGCCCGAAGTGGTGCGGGCATCCGCCAAGGGGCGCGCGGGCGCACGCCAGCGCGTCACGGTGGAGGCCGCGCCGCACAAGATGGCCGCCGGCAAGGGGACGGCCAAGGCGGCGCCGGTTGTCAAGGCCAGTGCCAAGCCGGCGGGGAGGTCCGCAGCAAGTTCGTCGGGTGGCCCTGCCAAGGCTGCGGGCAAGAAGGCGCATACGCGCTGATCCTCCGCGCAGGTTGAGCCAGATCAAGGGGCGTGCCGTGGCACGCCCTTTTTTGCTGGCGCGCGGGCGGCGGGTAAGCCTTGCGTAAGGCGGCATGCCCAGACTTTGCGGGAACCGCCGGCCGGTGCCGGGCCTGCCCGTGCCCATGCGCGCCGAGGTGGCAAACTGATGCCGATGCCCACTGCGGGATTTCGCTGCGGTGGCGGACAGCAGTCCGCGGACGACGGCCGGCATAGGGCGCAACGACACAGATCACCGACAACCAGATCGCAAACTAGCCGCATCCAAGCGGAGGAGACACGCCATGACGGCCACCCGTGCCCTGCACGCCCGCTCGCTGAGCGACCCCGAAGGCTTTTGGGCCGAACAGGCTCGCCGCATCGATTGGGAGACCCCGTTCGAGACCGTGCTGGACGACAGCCGCGCGCCATTCACCCGCTGGTTCGTGGGCGGGCGCACCAATCTCTGCCATAACGCCGTCGACCGCCACCTGGCCGCGCGCGCGGATCAGCCGGCGCTGATCTATGTGTCGACCGAGACCGGCCAGCACCGCACCTACAGCTACGCCGAACTGCACGACGAGGTCAACCGCATGGCGGCGATCCTGCAGCAGCTGGGCGTGGTCAAGGGCGACCGCGTGCTGATCTACATGCCAATGATTCCCGAGGCCGCGTTCGCCATGCTGGCCTGCGCGCGCATCGGCGCCATTCACTCGGTGGTGTTCGGCGGTTTTGCCTCGGTCAGCCTGGCGGCGCGCATCGACGACGCGCAGCCGCGCGTGATCGTCAGCGCCGACGCCGGCTCGCGGGGCGGCAAGGTGGTGCCCTACAAGCCGCTGCTCGACGAGGCGGTGAACCTCGCCGCGCACAAGCCCGAGCGCGTGCTGCTGGTCGACCGCCAGCTGGCGCCGATGGCGCTGACGGCGGGGCGCGACCAAGACTACGCGGCCTGGCGCGAGCGTGTGGGCGCGGCGCGTGTGCCATGCGTATGGCTGGAGTCGAGCGAGCCATCCTATGTGCTCTACACCTCGGGCACGACCGGGAAACCCAAGGGCGTGCAGCGCGACACCGGCGGCTATGCCGTGGCGCTGGCGGCTTCCATGGACTATATCTTTTGCGGCAAGGCTGGCGACACCATGTTCTCCAGCTCCGATATCGGCTGGGTGGTGGGGCATAGCTACATCGTCTACGGTCCGCTGCTGGCCGGCATGGCCACGCTGATGTACGAAGGCACGCCGGTTCGTCCGGACGGCGGCATCCTCTGGCAACTGGTGGAGCAGTACCGCGTGAACATCATGTTCAGCGCGCCTACCGCCATCCGCGTGTTGAAGAAGCAGGACCCGGCCTGGCTGACGCGCTACGATCTCTCCAGCCTGCGGCTGCTGTTCCTGGCCGGCGAGCCGCTCGACGAGCCCACCGCCGACTGGATCCAGCAGGGCATCGGCAAGCCGGTGGTGGACAACTACTGGCAGACCGAAACGGGCTGGCCGATCATCGCCATCCAGCGCGGCATCGATCCGCTGCCGGCCAAGCTGGGGTCGCCGGGCGTGCCGGTCTATGGCTACGACCTGAAGATCGTCGACGAGGCCACCGGCGCCGAGTGCCCGCCGGGGCAGAAGGGCGTGGTCGCCATCGACGGGCCGTTGCCGCCGGGCTGCATGAGCACGGTGTGGGGCGATGACGATCGCTTCGTCAAGACCTACTGGACCGGCGTGCCGGGTCGCCGCTGCTATTCCACCTTCGACTGGGGCGTGCAGGACGAGGATGGATATATCTTTATACTTGGCCGTACCGACGACGTGATCAATGTGGCGGGCCACCGGCTCGGCACGCGCGAGATCGAAGAGAGCATCTCGTCGCATGCCGCCGTGGCCGAGGTGGCGGTGGTGGGGGTGCACGATGCGCTCAAGGGCCAGGTGGCGATGGCATTCGCGATCGTGCGCGACGCGGGCCGCATCGCCACCCAGGCCGACCGGATCGCGCTGGAAGGCGAGGTGCTGAAGACCGTCGACCGGCAGCTGGGCGCCGTGGCGCGGCCGGCGCGCGTGTTCTTCGTCAATGCGCTGCCCAAGACCCGCTCCGGCAAGTTGTTGCGCCGCGCCATGCAGGCGGTGGCGGAAGGGCGGGATCCGGGCGACCTGACGACCATCGAGGATCCCACCGCGCTGGCACAGCTGCAGGAGGCGATGCAGGGCTGAAGTCCATACCGGCCGCCTGAGCCGTAGTTAGCCGCCGCGCCGCCGAACGGCGGGCGCGGCGAAGACGCTTGTGCCGGGGAAGGCGCGCATTGCGCCGCGGCAGAGATTGTCCTTGCCAGCCGGCCTGATGCGGACTAATATTTTAAGCATAAAATATTTAAGCATGATCTAGATGCGCTTTCGCGCATCGCATGTGCCGGCCGGGTCCCACGGCAATTGGCGCCGGACCGGCGCGCAGGAGACGACAAGATGCGAGTGCTGTGTATCGGTGGCGGCCCCTCGGGCCTGTATTTCGGTTTGCTGATGAAGCTGCAGGACCCGGCCAACGAGGTCTATGTGGTGGAACGCAACCGTCCCTACGACACCTTCGGCTGGGGCGTGGTGTTCTCCGACGCCACCATGGACAATCTCAAACAGGCCGATCCGGTCAGCGCAGAGCGGATTAACGCGGCGTTCAATCACTGGGATGACATCGACATCCATATCGGCGGACGCACCATCCGCTCGGGCGGGCACGGCTTCATCGGCATCGGCCGCAAGCGCCTGCTCAATATCCTGCAGGAGCGTTGCGAGGAGCTCGGCGTGCACCTGGTCTTCGAGACCGACGTGACGGACGACCAGGCACTCGCGCAGCAATACCGGGCCGATCTCGTCATCGCCGCCGACGGCATCAACAGCCGCGTGCGCGGGCGCTATGCCGACACCTTTCAGCCCGACATCGATACCCGCCAGTGCCGCTTTGTCTGGCTCGGCACGCACAAGCTGTTCGAGGCGTTCACCTTCGCCTTCGAGAAGACCGAGCACGGCTGGTTCCAGGCGCATGCCTATCGCTTTGACGACAACACCTCGACCTTCATTGTCGAGGCGCCCGAGGCGGTGTGGCGGGCTGCCGGCATCGAGCAGATGAGCCAGGAGGAGGGCGTGGCCTACTGCGAGCGCCTGTTCGCGCGCTACCTCGATGGCCACGGCCTGATCAGCAACGCCACCCACCTGCGCGGCTCCGCTATCTGGATCCGCTTCCCGCGCGTGATCTGCGGCACCTGGGTGCGCTGGAACACGCTGGCCGACGGCCGCCGCGTGCCGGTGGTGCTGATGGGCGATGCCGCGCACACCGCGCATTTCTCGATCGGCTCCGGCACCAAGCTGGCGCTGGAAGACGCGATCGACCTGGCCAACAATATCCGCGACGCCGGCACCGGCGGCGTCGATGTGCTGCCCCAGGCGCTGGAGCGCTACCAGGCCAGCCGCAGCGTGGAAGTGCTGAAGATCCAGAACGCCGCGCGTAATTCCACCGAATGGTTCGAGAATGTCGAACGCTACGCCGGCATGGCGCCGGAGCAGTTCGCCTATTCCCTGCTGACGCGCTCGCAGCGCATCTCGCACGAGAACCTGCGGGTGCGGGATGCCGGCTACGTCGAGGGCTTCGAACGCTGGCTGGCAGGGCAGGCCGCGGCGTCCGCCGGTAGCGCCGGGCAGGTGGCGCAGACACGGGCGGTGCCGCCGATGTTCACGCCCTTCCGCGTACGCGGCGTGACGCTGAAGAACCGCGTGGTGGTTTCGCCCATGGCCATGTACTCCTGCGAGGACGGCGTGCCGGGCGACTTCCACCTGGCCCACCTCGGCGCGCGCGCGCTCGGCGGCGCCGGCATGGTGGTGGCGGAGATGACATGCACCTCGCCGGATGCGCGCATCACGCCGGGTTGCCCGGGTTTGTGGAATGACGAGCAGCGCGACGCCTGGCGCCGCATCGTGGACTTCGTGCATGCCAACAGCGACGCGCGCATCGCCATGCAGATCGGCCACTCCGGGCGCAAGGGCTCGACCCAGCTCGGCTGGGAGCAGATGGACTATCCGCTCGCCAGCGGCAACTGGCCGGTGATGTCGGCCTCGCCGCTGCCCTATATGGAAGGCGTGTCGCAGGTGCCGCGCGAAATGGGCCGCGCCGACATGGACGCGGTGCGCGACGATTTCGTGGCAGCCGCGCGGCGCGCCGCAGAGGCGGGCTTCGACTGGCTCGAACTGCACTGCGCGCACGGCTACCTGCTCTCCAGCTTTATCTCGCCGCTGACCAACCAGCGCAGCGATGAATACGGCGGCTCGCTGGCAGCGCGTTTGCGCTACCCGCTCGAAGTCTTTGCGGCGGTGCGCGCGGCCTGGCCGCCGGAGCGCCCGATGTCCGTGCGGATTTCGGCACACGACTGGGTCGAGGGCGGCATCACGCCGGACGACGCGATCGAGATCGCGCGCGCCTTCAAGGCGGCCGGCGCGGACATGATCGACTGCTCTTCCGGCCAGGTGAGCCCGGACCAGGCGCCGGTGTACGGGCGCATGTACCAGACGCCGTTCGCCGACCGCATCCGCAACGAGGCCGGCATCGCCACCATCGCCGTGGGCGCGATCTTCGAGGCCGACCACGTCGACAGCATCATCGCCGCCGGCCGCGCCGACCTGTGCGCGATCGCCAGGCCGCATCTGGCGGATCCGGCCTGGACCATCCACGAGGCAGCGCGGCTGGGGTATCGCGACCTGGCCTGGCCCAAGCAATACCACGCCGGCAAGCGCCAGCTCGAGACCAACCTGGCGCGCGCGGCGCAGCAGCAGGCGCAAGCCGCGGAGGCGCACTGAGCATGGGCATGCAACTCTCCCTGCAAGGCCGGCACGCGCTGGTCACCGGCGGCGGGCGCGGCATCGGCGCCGCCATTGCGCGCCGCCTGCTCGCGGACGGCGCCAGCGTCACCCTGCTGGGGCGTGACGCGGCCACGCTGGCGGCTACCGCCGATGCGCTGGCCGAGGCGGTGGTCGCGCCCGCGGTGCTAGGCACCGTCACCGCGGATATCTCGCAGCCCGACAGCGTGGCGGCAGCTTTTGCCGAGGCCGCCGGCCGGGCCGGCCCCATCGACATGCTGATCAACAATGCGGGTCAGGCCCGCAGCGCGCCCTTCGCCAGGACCGATCTCGCGCTGTGGCAAGCCATGCTCGAGGTCAACCTGACCGGCACTTTCCTCTGCACGCAAGCGGCCCTGCCTCACATGCTGGCAAATGGCTGGGGGCGTATCGTCAATGTGGCCAGCACGGCAGGGCTTGCAGGCTATGGCTACGTCAGTGCCTATTGCGCGGCCAAGCACGGCGTGATCGGCCTGACCCGCGCACTGGCGCTGGAAACCGCGAGCAGCGGCGTCACCGTCAACGCGGTGTGCCCGGGCTATACGGAGACCGATATCGTGCGCGACGCCGTGGCCAATATCGTGCGCAAGACCGGCCGCAGCGAAGCGCAGGCACGCGCGGAGCTGGCCAAGGGCAATCCGCAAGGGCGGCTGGTGCAGCCCGACGAAGTCGCGGACGCCGTGGCGTGGCTGTGCCAGCCATCGGCTGGCGCCATTACCGGGCAGTCGATCCCGGTGGCCGGCGGCGAGGTCATGGCAGGTTGAACCCGAACGAATCCAAGCAAACCAGAACACGCAAGCGAGAAACGAGATGAGCGAAATAGCACTGGACATGCGCCACCACAAGCGCAGCTTCGCCGGTTACCAGCCGAAGCACTTCCTGTGGTCGGTGTCGGCCGACGGCAAGGTCGGCACCGTGACGCTGAACCGCCCCGAGCGCAAGAACCCGCTCACCTTCGATTCCTACGCCGAACTGCGCGATCTGTTCCGCGGCCTGTGCTATGCCACCGACATCAAGACGGTGGTGATCACCGGCGCCGGCGGCAACTTCTGTTCGGGCGGCGACGTGCACGAGATCATCGGGCCGCTCACGCGCATGACCATGCCGGAGCTGCTTGACTTCACGCGCATGACCGGCGACCTGATCAAGGCCATGCGGGCCTGCCCGCAGCCGGTGATCAGCGCCATCGACGGCATCTGCGCCGGCGCCGGCGCGATGATGGCGCTGGCCTCCGATATGCGCCTGGGTACCGCACAGGCAAAGACCGCCTTCCTGTTCGTGCGGGTTGGCCTGGCTGGCGCCGACATGGGCGCCTGCTCGCTGTTGCCGCGCGTGATCGGGCAGGGCCGTGCGAGCGAGTTGCTCTACACCGGCCGCGCGATGAGTGCGCAAGAGGGCATGCAGTGGGGTTTCTTCAACGCGCTGCACGCGCCGGATGCGCTGCTGGCCGAGGCCCAGGCGCTGGCGGCGCAGATCGCCGCCGGTCCCACCTTTGCCCACGGCGTGACCAAGAAACTGCTGCATCAGGAATGGAATATGGGCCTGGACGAAGCCATCGAGGCAGAAGCCGAGGCGCAGGCCATCTGCATGCAGACCAAGGACTTCCGCCGCGCCTACGAGGCATTCGTGGCCAAGACCCGGCCCGTGTTCGAAGGCGACTGAACGATCTACGCAGAGGAAACGCACGCCATGTCCGACAAAAGTTATCTCGCCCTGCCGTTCTTCGACGACGCGCACCGCGAACTGGAGCAACGGCTCGACGCCTGGGCCACGGCCTCGCTCGCGGTCGACCACAGCGATACCGATGCGGCCTGCCGCGCGCTGGTGCGCCAGTTGGGCGCGGCGGGATGGCTGCGCTATTGCGTGCCCGCGGCCTACGGCGGTGCGCTCGATACGCTGGACTCGCGCTCGCTGTGCCTGCTGCGCGAGACGCTGGCCCGCCACGATGGCCTGGCGGATTTCGCCTTCGCCATGCAGGGCCTGGGCAGCGGCGCCATCACGCTGGCCGGCAGCGACGCCATGCGCGAACGCTACCTGCCGCGCGTGGCGCGCGGCGAGGCCATCGCGGCATTCGCCTTGTCCGAGCCCGATGCCGGCTCCGACGTGGCCGCCATGCAGTGCCGCGCGGTGCCGGACGGCGAGCACTACGTGCTGGACGGCGTCAAGACCTGGATCTCCAACGGCGGCATCGCCGATTTCTATTGCGTGTTCGCCCGCACCGGCGAGGCGCCGGGCGCGCGCGGTATCTCCGCCTTCGTGGTGGATGCCGATACGCCGGGCCTGAGCATCGCCGAACGGATCGACGTGATGGCACCGCACCCGCTGGCCACGCTGCGCTTCGACAACTGCCGCGTACCCGCCGCCGCGCGGCTGGGCGAGGCAGGGCAGGGCTTCAAGGTGGCCATGATGACGCTGGATATCTTCCGTGCCTCGGTGGCCGCCGCCTCGCTGGGGTTTGGCCGCGCCGCGCTGGATGAGGCGCTGGCACGCGCTACCGCGCGGCCGATGTTCGGCGGCGTGCTGGCCGACCTGCAACTGACGCAGGCCGCCATCGGCGACATGGCCACCGCCATCGACTCGGCCGCGCTGCTGACCTACCGCGCCGCCTGGCTGCGCGATGTGGCCGGCGCGCGCACCACGCGCGAGGCGGCCATGGCCAAGATGGTCGCCACCGAGAACGCGCAGCAGGTGATCGACCGCGCCGTGCAGATGTTCGGCGGCCTCGGCGTCAAGGTCGGGACGCGCGTGGAAAGCCTGTACCGCGAGATCCGTTCGCTGCGCATCTACGAGGGCGCCACCGAAGTGCAGAAGCTGATCATCGCCCGCGAGACGCTGGCGCAGCACCGCGGCTAGCAAGACCGGCGGCCCCCCGCCAGCCCCGACCACCCGTGCCAGCATCAACAGAATGAAGGAAACGGAGACAACCATGGCGAGCACAGCCCACATCGATACCTTTGCACGCGACCGCCTGCCGCCCCCGCAGCAATGGCCGGCGTTCCTGTTCAACGAGGACACGCAATACCCGGAGCGCATGAATTGCGCGCTGGAGCTGGTCGAGCGCCATGTGCGCGAGGGACGCGGCGACCGCGTGGCGATCCGCTACGAGCAGGATGACGGCACGCGGCACGCCGTCAGCTATGCCGCGCTGGCGGCGCTGTCCAACCGCATTGCCCATGTGCTGACCGGCGACATGCGGCTGGTGCCGGGCAATCGCGTCCTGCTGCGCGGCCCCAACAACCTGATGATGGCGGCCTGCTGGCTGGCGGTGGTCAAGGCGGGGCTGATCGCCGTGCCGACCATGCCGCTGCTGCGCGCCAAGGAACTCAAGCAGGTGATCGATCGCGCGGAGGTCAGCGCGGCGCTGTGCGACGAGCGGCTGCGCGAAGAGCTCGAGGCCAACCTGGACGCCGGCGGCGGGTACCACTGCCCAAGCCTGACGGAAGTGCTTTACTTCAATGGCGCCGGCGCCGACTCGGTGGAGGCCGCCATGGCCGGCAAGCCCGAGGTGTTCGACGCGTGCGATACCGCCGCCGACGACATCTGCCTGATTGCCTTCACCAGCGGCACCACCGGCCAGCCCAAGGGCACGGTGCATTTCCACCGCGATGTGATCGCCATGTGCGATCTTTTTCCCCGCCACGTGCTCAAGCCGGGTCCCGACGATATCTTTTGCGGCACGCCCCCGCTGGCATTCACCTTCGGGCTGGGCGGCATCCTGTGTTTCCCGCTGCGGGTGGGCGCCTCCACGGTGCTGGCCGAGCGGCTGACGCCGGAGAGCCTGCTGGCGCTGATCCAGTCCTGGCGCGCCACCATCGTCTTCACCGCGCCGACCTTCTACCGGCAGATGGCCGCGTTGGCCCCGGCTTACGATATCTCCAGCCTGAAGAAGAGCGTATCGGCCGGCGAGGCGCTGCCGGACGCCACGCGGCAGGGCTGGAAGGCGGCCACCGGCATCGAGATGACGGACGGCATCGGCGGCACCGAGATGATGCATATCTTCATCTCGAGCGCCGGCGGCGAGGTGCGCCCGGGGGCGATCGGCAAGGTGGTGCCCGGCTATATCGCGCAGATCGTCGACGAGCAGATGCGGCCGCTGCCGCATGGCACAGTCGGCAAGCTGGCGGTGCGCGGCCCCACCGGCTGCCGCTACCTGGACGACCCGCGCCAGACGGCTTACGTGAAGGACGGCTGGAACCTGCCGGGCGATACCTTCATGGCCGACGCGGATGGCTATTACTTCTACCAGGCGCGCTCGGACGACATGATCATCTCCGCCGGCTACAACATTGCCGGCCCGGAAGTGGAGAGCACGCTGATGCGGCACGAGGCCGTGGCCGAGTGCGGCGTGGTCGGCATGCCCGATCCGGAACGCGGCCAGGTGGTCGCTGCCTATGTCGTGCTGCGCCCGGGTGTGCCGGCCAGCGAGGAAACCTGCGCCGCGCTGCAGGCTTTCGTGAAAGCCGAGATCGCGCCCTACAAATATCCGCGCCGCGTGCTGTTCGTCGACGCCCTGCCGCGCACCGAGACCGGCAAGCTGCAGCGCTTCCGCCTGCGGCAGATGGCCGAGCAGGGCGGCGCGGGCGGGGCAGCGAGGCAGCCGTGAGCGAGATCTTCGGCAACACCGTGCTGGTGCGCTTCAAGGACTGCGACGCCGCCGGCATCGTGTTCTTCCCGCGCTACTTCGAGATGCTCAACGACCTGGTCGAGGACTGGTTCCGCGAGGCGCTGGACTGGTCCTTCGCCGATATGCATGGCGCGGGGCAGGCCGGCGTGCCCACCGCTTCGCTCTCGTGCCGCTTCGTGGCGCCCAGCCGGCTGGGCGAAGCACTGACGCGCGAACTGCGCGTGACGCAGATGGGGCGCAGCAGCTTTGCATTGCAGGTGCGTTTTGTCGGGCCGGCCGCCGATCTCCGCGTGGAGATCACGCAGCGGCTGGTGTGCGTCGATACCGGGCCCATGATGCCGCGCGCCTTGCCGGCGGAAGTCCGCGCGGCCATGGCGCGTTTCCTGGTGCCCGAGGGGGAGGCCATGGCGACGCAAGCGAGCGCCTTATAGGGCATGCCCGGCATCAGCCCACCAACACGATTTCAATCACTTACCTTGGAAAAACCGATCATGAAGATTTTGCAACCACCTGACTGGGCCAAGCCCCGCGGCTACGCCAATGGCACCATGACCGAAATGCAGGTGGGCAGCCGCCTGCTGTTCGTCGGCGGCCAGATCGGCTGGAACGACCAGTGCGAGTTCGAAACCGACGACTTGGCCGAGCAGGTCGGGCAAGCGCTGCGCAATGTGGTGGCGGTGCTGGCCGCGGGCGATGCGCGTCCCGAGCACATCGTGCGTATGACCTGGTATGTGAAGGACAAGGCGGAATACGTGGGCGCCTACCGCGCCATCGGCGAGCACTACCGTGAAACCATCGGGCGTCATTTTCCGGCCATGACGGCGGTGGAAGTCGCCGACCTGGTGGAAGCGCGCGCCAAGGTGGAGATCGAGGTAACGGCCGTGGTGCCCGCTGCCAGG
>NZ_JARJLM010000221.1 GCF_029335485.1 Cupriavidus basilensis | reverse complement strand
AGGCCGCCAACGCGGCCGCTAGCAGTGAGTTGGCCGCCTTGCGGGCCGAAGCGCGGCTGCAGGCGAGCGAGGCGGAGGCGCGGCGCGACCAGGCGCGCGCCGCAGTGGTGGTGGCCGAGCAGGAGACCGCCGCCGTGCAGGCGGACTTCGACGCAGCCCAGCAGGCGCGCGCGGCGCTACAGGGGGAACTGGAGGCCGAGCGCCAGGCCCACGCGGCCGCGCGGGCGCGCCAGGAGGAGGGCCGGCGCCAGATCGAGGCGCTCGAGCGGCAACTGGGGGAGCTGCGTACCCAATTCTCGACGGAGCTGGAGCGCACCCGCGAGCAGGTGGTCGTCGCGCAGGAACGGGCGGAGGCCACCGAGCGCCGCGCGCTGCGCGAGATTGACCAGGAGCGTACGTTGCGCCAGAAGGCCGAGCAGGCGCTCGCGGACCAGCGCGCTGAGCTGGCGGCGGTGCAAGCGCGGGCGCAGGACGCCGCCGTGGCCAGAGCCGAGGAACGGGCAAGGCAGCAGG
>NZ_JARJLM010000220.1 GCF_029335485.1 Cupriavidus basilensis | reverse complement strand
GGGCGACCGCTATTGCATGGTCGAGGATCCCGACGGCTACCGTTGGGGCTTCGGCAAACCGGTGGCAGCGGACAAGGCCGCCGACGAGAACAAGGATGGACGCGCCTGATGCCGCCGCGCTTTTTCATCGACGCCGCCCTGGCGCCTCAGACCGAACTGGACCTGCCGGAAGCCGTGGTACGGCATGTCCAGGTGCTGCGCCTCAACCCGGGCGACGGCATCACCTTGTTCGACGGGCGCGGCGGCAGCCATGCCGCCACCCTGGTCGAACTCGGCAAGCGCCATGCGCTGGCACGGATCGGCAGTCACGACCCGTCGGAGTCCGAGGCGCCATTCCGCGTCACGCTGGCACAGGGACTGGCCGGCGGCGACAAGATGGACTGGCTGATCGAGAAGGCCGTCGAACTCGGCGTGGCGGCGATCCAGCCGCTGCAGGCGGCGCGCTCGGTGGTGCGGCTGTCGGCCGAGCGGGCGCAAAAGCGCCAGGCGCACTGGCAGGCGCTGGTCGAGGCCGCATGCGAGCAATGCGGGCGTAACCGCTTGCCGGACGTCGCGCCGGTGGCCAACCTGGAATCCTGGCTGCTGCAGGCGGACCTGGCGGCGGCCCAAGGCGCGCGCCTGCTGGTATCGCCGCGCGCCACGCAGTCGCTGGTATCGTTTGCCACGGAACGGCGCGATGCCCTGCTTGCCAACGGCGCGACGCTGCTGATCGGGCCGGAAGGCGGGCTCGCGCCGGACGAGGAAGCCGCGGCAATGCGAGCCGGTTTCACGGGCGTGTCACTCGGCCCGCGCATCTTGCGTACGGAGACCGCCGGGCTGGCCTGCCTGGCCACGCTCAACGCGGTACTAGGCGGATTTTGACG
The DNA here is from genome assembly GCF_029335485.1 of Cupriavidus basilensis. Taxonomy (GTDB): domain Bacteria; phylum Pseudomonadota; class Gammaproteobacteria; order Burkholderiales; family Burkholderiaceae; genus Cupriavidus; species Cupriavidus basilensis_E. Next base: position 201 of record NZ_JARJLM010000220.1, on the reverse strand, counting down.
GCACCCGGGCCATCCTGGCCCGGCGCCACACTCACAGGAAGGAGTCGATCATGGGGCTACTCGATAGCGTGCTGGGCGGAGTTCTCGGACAGCACGGCAGCAGCGAAGCGGGCGCTGGCGGCCTGAACCCGAAGATGATGATGGCGCTGGGGCTGCTGGCCATGCTCGCCATGCACCGCGAAGGCGGCGGCGCGGCGCAGG
>NZ_JARJLM010000021.1 GCF_029335485.1 Cupriavidus basilensis | reverse complement strand
CCCGATGCGCCCGCAAGCCAGCACAGCAGGCCGAGCGCCAGCAGCAGCCAGCGCAGCGACGCCATCCGAGCCATGGATGCCGTGGCGGCCATCCGGCGCATCCACGCCATCAGCGTGCGGCCGGCACCGGCGGGGCCGGAACGGGGTGGGTGCCAGCCTGTGCGCCTTCCGGCACATACACCACGCTGCCATCGGGCAACCGGTAAGCCACGCCCAGCCGGGTGCCCTCGCCTGCCTTCTGCTGCGCCGACAATTTGCTGACCTTGACCTCCTTGCGGTTCTTCTCGAGCAGCTGCAACTCGCCGGTGCGAGGGTCGCGCTGGACCATGGTGAACTGCGATTCGGGATTGAGCAGCTGGGTCAGGCTGAAGGCCTGCGTGAGCGCCACCATCAGGCCCACGGCAAAGACGATGGAGGCATCGAACAGGTTGGCCACACCGGCCAGCGGGTCTTCCCGATGCACCGAGGCAAGCTCGCCCTGCGCGCGGCGGCGGCGCACGAAGCGCCTGCGCCTGAACTGGTGTCCGTGGCCTGTGTCCATCAGGCGAGCGCCCCCGCCAGTGCGCCATGCACCACACCGCGACCGGCCGGCACCGCTGGCGCGGGCATGGCCCGCAGCACCAGCTCGCACAGGTTTTCCATCTCCTTGAGATCGGCACGCGCCCAGCGCTCGCGCGTGAGCGTCAGCACGTAGGCAATGCCGCCCAGCACCAGGCCGCAGACCACCGCGCCAAAACCGACCACCAGGTGGTTGACCATGCCGGCCATATCGCCGGCCAGCAGCGATTGCAACGCCGGCCCGAGCGGGATGATGGTACCCGCCAGTCCCAGCATAGGCGCGATGCGCACCAGCGTGCGGGTCAGGTCGAGCCGGTTGGCCACGCGCATTTCCTCGCGCTGCAGCGTTTCATCCAGCCACAGGTCGAGGTGTTCATGCGAATCGAGCCGGGCCAGCCGCGCTTCCAGCATGGCCCAGAAGCGGGCCAGCGACGGCGACAGCACGGCGGCACCCGGATGGGGCTGCGCTCCGTTGCGCAGGCTGGCCGCCAGCGCATT
>NZ_JARJLM010000219.1 GCF_029335485.1 Cupriavidus basilensis | reverse complement strand
CCGACGGCGCCAGCCTGGCGCTGGCGCTGGACGGCGCGCCCGAACTGGCCAGCCGCCGGCTGGAACTGGAGCGGCGCCAGGCCATCATCGGCGTGGAACGCAGCCGCCAGTATCCGGACCTGACCGTCAGCCTTGGCGGCAAGCGCGACAACGGTTCCGATCGCGGCACCATGCCCGTGGTGGGCATCGCGCTGCCATTGCCGCTGTTCGACCGCAACCAGGGCAATCTCTACGCCGCCAAGCGCCAGGCCGACAAGGCCGCCGACGAATACCGCGCCACCCAGGTGCGGCTGGCCGGAGAGCTGCAACAGGCGGCGCGCCAGCTCACTGTATCCCGCGCCTCGGCCGAGGCGCTCAGGAGCACCGTGCTGCCTGCGGCCCAGCAAGCCTTCGAGGCCGCCACGCGGGGCTTCGAGGCCGGCAAGTTCAATTTCCTCGACGTGCTCGACGCGCAGCGCACCTGGTTCCAGGCGCGTATCCGCTACCTCGGCGTGGTCGCCAGCGCCTACCAGGCCGCCACCACCATCGACCGCATTCTCGGCCGCTAGCGCCACAAGGAATTCCATCATGGCAATGAACAGCAAACAGAAAACCAGCATCGCCGTCATCCTGGCCGGCGGCGCTATCGCCGCGGCGGGACTGATTTTCGCCGGGCGCGGCAGCGGCGACGGCGCGGCAGAAGCCGCACCGGCAAGCGGCGCGCATCGCGAAGCCGCGGCCCACGGCGACGGCGAGCATCACGGCAGCCCGGCCGGCGCGGCGCATGACGACGCCCCCGCGCACGGCGACCATGAGCATCACGAGGCCGGAGGAAAGGAAGAGAAGGAAGGCCACGTCGAGATGACGCGCGAGCAGATCCAGGCGGCCGGCCTCACGCTGCGCGTGGCGGGCCCGGCACGCATCGAAGGCATGGTGTCCTTCCCCGGCGAGATCCGCTTCAACGAGGACCGCACCGCCCATGTGGTGCCGCGCGTGGCCGGCGTGGTGGAGGGCGTATCCGCCAACCTGGGCCAACAGGTGAAAAAGGGCGAGCTGCTGGCGGTGCTGGCCAGCACCGCGCTGTCGGACCAGCGCAGCGAACTGCTGGCCGCGCAAAAGCGCCTGGAACTGGCCGAATCCACCTTCCAGCGCGAGAAAAAGCTGTGGGAGGACAAGATCTCCGCCGAGCAGGACTACCTGGCGGCGCGCACCGCGCTGCAGGAGGCCCGCATCGCCACGCAGAATGCCACGCAGAAGCTGACCGCCATCGGCGCCAGCGGCAATGCCGGCAACGCCCGCGCGCTCAACCGGTTCGAGCTGCGCGCGCCCTTCGACGGCACCGTGGTGGAAAAGCACCTGGCGCTGGGCGAAGCCGTGGCGGCCGACGCCAACGTCTTCATCATCTCCGACCTCAGCACGGTATGGGCCGAGTTCGTGATCGCGCCCAAGGACCTGGATCGGGTGCGCGTGGGCGAAACGGTCAGGATCGCCTCCACCGCCTTCGACGGCAAGGCCGAGGGCAAGGTGTCCTACGTAGGTTCCCTGCTGGGCCAGCAAACGCGCACCGCCACTGCCCGCGTTACCCTGCCCAACCCCAAGATGGCATGGCGGCCGGGCCTTTTCGTTACCGTGGGCGTAACCGACTCCAGCGCCGAGGCAGCGGTGGTGATCGAAAGCGAAGCGCTGCAAAGCGACGGCGAGAAGCAGGTGGTGTTCGTTGCCGTGCCGGGCGGCTTCCAGGCGCAGCCGGTCAAGACCGGCCGCAGCGACGGCAAGCTGGTCGAGATTACCGAAGGCCTGAAGGCCGGCGCGCAATACGTGGCGGGCAACAGCTTCGTGATCAAGGCCGAGCTGGGCAAGGCCGGCGCCGAGCATAGCCACTGAGCGGAGACTCCATCATGTTCGAACGACTGATCCGCTTTGCCATCGAGCAGCGCTGGCTGGTGCTGCTGGCCGTGTGCGCCATGGCCGCGCTGGGCATCTACAACTACAGCCGCCTGCCCATCGACGCCGTACCCGACATCACCAATGTGCAGGTGCAGGTCAACACCTCGGCATCCGGCTATTCGCCGCTCGAAACCGAGCAGCGCGTCACCTACCCGATCGAAACCGCGATGTCCGGCCTGCCCGGCCTCGAGCAGACTCGCTCGCTATCGCGCTACGGCTTGTCGCAGGTGACGGTGATCTTCAAGGACGGCACCGATATCTACTTCGCGCGCCAGTTGGTCAACCAGCGCATCCAGGAGGCCGCGCAGAACCTGCCCGCCGGCGTCGCGCCCCAGATGGGCCCGATCTCGACCGGGCTCGGCGAGATCTACCTGTGGACGGTGGAAGCCGAGGACGGCGCGAAGAAGGCCGACGGCACGCCCTACACCCCCACCGACCTGCGCGAGATCCAGGACTGGGTCATCAAGCCGCAACTGCGCACCGTGCCCGGCGTCACCGAGATCAACTCCATCGGCGGTTTCGCCAAGGAGTACCTGGTGGCGCCCAGCCCGGAACGGCTGGCCTCCTATGGCCTGAGCCTGCAGGACGTGGTGGCCGCGCTGGAGAAGAACAACGCCAACGTGGGCGCAGGCTATATCGAACGGCGCGGCGAGCAGTACCTGGTGCGCGCGCCGGGGCAGGTCAGGTCCGTCGACGATATCCGCGAGATCATCGTCGGCAGCGCGCAAGGCCAGCCGATCCGCATCCGCGACCTGGCGGACGTGGGGATTGGCCGCGAGCTGCGCACCGGCGCCGCCACGGACAACGGCCGCGAGGTGGTGCTGGGCACGGTGTTCATGCTGATCGGCGAGAACAGCCGCGCCGTCTCGCAAGCGGTGGACCAGCGCATGGCGGCCATCAACCGCTCGCTGCCGGCCGGCGTCAAGGCCGTCACCGTGTACGACCGCACCGTGCTGGTGGACCGCGCCATCGCCACCGTCAAGAAGAACCTGGTCGAGGGCGCGATCCTGGTGATCGTGATCCTGTTCCTGTTCCTCGGCAACCTGCGCGCGGCCATCATCACCGCGCTGGTGATCCCGCTTTCCATGCTGTTCACCTTCACCGGCATGGTGACGTACAAGATCAGCGCCAACCTGATGAGCCTGGGCGCGCTGGACTTCGGCATCATCATCGACGGCGCCGTGGTGATCGTGGAGAACTGCGTGCGCCGCCTGGCCCACGCCCAGCATCAGCACGGCCGGCCGCTCACGCGCAGCGAACGCTTCCACGAAGTCTTTGCCGCCTCCAGGGAGGCACGCCGCGCGCTGATCTTCGGCCAGCTCATCATCATGATCGTCTACATCCCGATCTTTGCGCTGACCGGCGTGGAGGGCAAGATGTTCCATCCGATGGCGATGACGGTGGTGCTGGCGCTGATCGGCGCGATGATCCTGTCGGTGACCTTCGTGCCGGCGGCGGTGGCGCTGTTCATCGGCGACAAGGTGGCGGAGAAAGAGAACCGCCTGATGCTGTGGGCCAGGCGCGCCTATGCGCCGCTGCTGGGCAGGACCATTGCCAATACGCCGGTGGTGCTCACCTTTGCCGCCGTGGCGGTGCTGCTCAGCGGGCTGGTGGCGACGCGCCTTGGCAGCGAGTTCATCCCCAACCTGAACGAAGGCGACTTCGCCGTGCAGGCGCTGCGCATTCCCGGCACCAGCCTGACCCAGTCGCTGGCCATGCAGCAGCAGATCGAGACACGCCTGAAGGAGAGGTTTCCGGAGATCGAGCGCGTCTTCGCCCGCACCGGCACCGCGGAGATCGCCTCCGATCCGATGCCGCCCAATGCGTCCGACGGCTACATCATGCTCAAGCCCCGGGGCAAATGGCCCGACCCCGGCAAATCGCGCGAACAACTGCTGGCCGAGATGGAAGCCGAACTCGAGACCATCCCCGGCAACAAGTTCGAGTTCTCGCAGCCGATCCAGCTACGCTTCAACGAGCTGATCTCCGGGGTGCGCAGCGACGTTGCCGTGAAGATCTTCGGCGACGATAACGCGGTACTGGAAGACACGGCGCAAAAGGTCGCCGGCGTGCTGCAGGCCATCCCCGGCGCGGCGGAGGTCAAGATCGAGCAGACCAGCGGCCTCCCGGTGCTCACGGTGGACGTGGACCGCGCCCGCGCGGCGCGCTACGGGCTCAATATGACCGACGTGCAGGACACCGTTGCCATCGCCGTGGGCGGGCGCGACGCCGGCATCTTCTTCCAGGGCGACCGCCGCTTCAATATCGGCGTGCGGCTGCCCGAAGGCATCCGTGCCGATGTGGAAGCACTGCGGCGCCTGCCGATTCCCCTGCCGAAGGGCGCCGCCGCGCGCGGCGGCGAAGCCGCGCCCGCCAGCTATATCCCGCTGGGTGAAGTCGCAACCCTGACGCTCGCGCCCGGCCCCAACCAGGTCTCGCGCGAGAACGGCAAGCGCCGCATCGTGGTCAGCGCCAACGTGCGCGGGCGCGACGTGGGCACCTTCGTGCCCGAGGCCATGACAGCGCTCGATCGCCAGGTGAAGATTCCCACCGGTTACTGGGTCACCTGGGGCGGAACCTTCGAGCAGCTCCAGTCGGCCGCCACCAGGCTGCAGATCGTGGTGCCGGTGGCGCTGCTGATGGTGTTCGTGCTGCTGTTCGCCATGTTCGGCAACGTGCGCGACGGCTTGCTGGTCTTCACCGGCATCCCGTTCGCGCTGACCGGCGGCATCCTGGCGCTGTGGCTGCGCGGCATCCCGCTGTCGATCTCGGCGGCGGTGGGATTCATCGCGCTGTCGGGCGTCGCCGTGCTCAACGGGCTGGTGATGCTCTCCTTCATCCGCAGCCTGCGCGAGGAAGGCAAGCCGCTCGACGAAGCCATCCACACCGGCGCCCTGACCCGCCTGCGCCCGGTCCTGATGACCGCGCTGGTGGCCTCGCTCGGCTTTATCCCGATGGCCATTGCCACCGGGACCGGGGCCGAGGTGCAGCGGCCGCTCGCCACCGTGGTGATCGGGGGCATCCTGTCGTCCACGGCGCTGACCTTGCTGGTGCTGCCGGTGCTGTACCGGCTGGCGCACCGGCGGGATGAGGCCGGGGCCGGCGCGGAAGATGAAAGCGGCAACGAACCCCAGGCGGATAGCGCGGCCGTCGCACCGGTATTGCCAAACGGCTGACGCTGGCCGCAGTCGAGCCCGAAGGCGATTGCCGGGGCTTGCGGCTGCGGGACGGCTTGCCGCTCCCGCAGCCAAGGCGGCCTCGCCCTATTGCAGCCAGGAGCCGGGTGGCGCCAGCACGATTTCCACGCGGCGGTTCTTTGCGCGCCCGGCGGCGTTGTCATTGTCCGCAAGCGGCTGCGCGTCGGCGCGGCCGATCACCCGGATCCGGCCTGGCGCCACGCCACGGCTTTGCAGGTAACGCGCCACTGCCAGCGCGCGCGCTTCCGACAGCGCAAGATTCGAGAGCCGGCCCTCACGCACCGAAGGCGTGGCATCACTATGCCCGATCACCGTCACCGTGCCCGGACTGCCGGCAAGCTGCATCGCGACCTTATCCAGCAACGGCATCTGCGCCAGCGAAAGTTCGACTTTGCCGGTAGCGAAGGCCAGTTCATCATCGATGGCGATATGCAGGCGATCCTCCCGCAACAGCAAGCTCAACGCCCCAGGAGCGGTTTGCGCAGCCAGTTGCGCAGCGATACGTTGGATGGGGGCAAGCTCCAGCGCCGCGTTCAGCGCCATCAGGCTATCCACCTTCCTCGCCAAGTCCTTCTCGCTGACATATTGCCGGTACTGCAACAATGCCAGGCCGCCCGCGACAACAAGCGCCAGCACCATCCACATCAGGGTCCCGCGCCAGATGACGGTCTTTGCCCGTCTTTCGCGCAGCGGAGTCGGAACCTCGATATCCGTCCGGGACGGCATGAGCGGCAGGCGTGCGGGCTCATGCATTGGCATTGGCATTGGCATTGGCGGAGCCGATCGTGGCGCCGCGACCCGGCCCCCCAAGGGCACGCCTTGCTCATCGGCCAGTCCGCGCGCGGCGAGGTAGGACACCACCTGAAGCGCATCCGCATGCGCCCCCGGGTCTCCCAGCAGGCCGGCGATGAGTGCGCGGCAATGCCTGCCCGCGCCATGCTCGCCATAGCATTCCAGCAATAGGCCATGCTGCAGCCAGGCACCGCGCAGCCCGTTCGACCTGCCGGTCAGCCGGCTTCCGGCCTGGTCCAGCGCAGCGCACAGGCAGTAATGGACCACGTGCACCTCGTTGCGATCCAGTCCGGCCGCGGCCTGCTCGAACGCGCGCAGGCGTTCCCTGGCCTGGCTTTGCAAACGATCCAGCCGCGCTGCCGATTCCAGCGCCGGAACCAGTTCATCGAGCACGCACAGCACCGGCTGCGCCAGCCTCAGCAACTGCGAACTGCGCGCTTGCGCATCAACGTTGTTCATTTGCCACTCCCATTCCAGAACCGCGCTTGCCGTTGCCCACCTGTGCCGACTCCGCCCACAGGCCACCAATGAGCTGCCCCAGCATGGCTGCGTCACGCAGATGCACTACCCGGTCCGAACCTGCCTGCCAGCAGCACCCGGCCGTACCCGGCCGATACAGGGATGCCGGCCAGTCGACGCGTAAAGCCGCGGGGGTTCCCATGCCATAGCCCGGCCAGTCGGCGGGTATCGTCGCCACGACGCGATCCGCCATCCTGGCCGCAATGGCGGGCCAGGCCGGACGCGCAGGCAAGCGGTGCCGCTCCCAACTCGCCACCACCTCCCCGGCCAGCGGTTCCGCCACGGGCTGGCCCGCGTGCCGGGCGGCAATCTGCGCCACCCCGGACAGCCAGGCGGCCGGGGCACGCAGGTAAGGCGCCAGGCCGGCGGCATTGGCGCGCTGCCAGATCGCCATCGGATACGGCCGCCCCACCCTGTCGCGGGAAGCCACCAGCACGCCGAGCAGGAAGTCATGGCCGGGAAACGCCATGGGACGGGCGCCGAGCAGGAAATAGAGCGGTTCGCCAGCATGCCTGCCCGGCCGGCACGGCTGTCCGGCCGCCGCGCCGAACCATTGGCGCCATGCGTCCACCTGTGCCAGCGAAGCGTTGTGCCGGATGAAATCCCCCTGCGCCGGCACCTTGCCGAAAATGGACGGCGCGCTGATCACCCCGACCTCGCCGGACACTGGAAACCCTGCAACAACCCCGTCGTCCAGGGATTGGCAAGGCTCCCGGTGTTGATGTCCAGCGTTGCCTTGCGCCCATCGAAGTCGTATTCGGCGGAAAAATGGCTGGCACTTGCCGAACCCGCCAGCTTGCCCTTGGCAATGACACGCATCAGCGCCCACGGCCCGCTGGCGGAAAGCGTGGAAGTCTCCGGCCGAATCTTCGGGCTGGCGGCGAGTTCCGCCCCATGCCCGCCGCGCGGCCCGGGCCAGCTTACCTTCAGCGGCACCACGGGACCATGGACGTAGCGCTGGCTCTGCCCGTCGAAATCCAGATTCAGCTCGACGATTTCCGGGTCAAGCGCCACCACCTTCAGATCCACCTTCCACGCCATCCTGCTGGCGCCCGGCTCACGGAAGAACACCTCCCGGATCGCCTTGGCGCGCTGGAACGGCACCAGGCTCGGGCCGGCAAGCGGCGGCACATCGGGTGCGGACAGCGTGTAGCGCCAGGGCGAGATGGTGGTATCCACATGGGGTGCCAGCACCTTCTGGAAGAAGTCGTCCAGCACGCCGCCGGCGGCAAAGATGCGGGCAAAGTCATCCGGATCGACATCGCGCGCCGAGCCCGGGCTGAAAGGATATTTGCCATCGATGGCGCTGCGGCAGCTCTCGCCGATCACCGCATCCATGCGCGCGACGAGGATATCGCCCGCGCCCTTGTTGACGGCGCGCGTGCCCTGGACCACCAGATCGTTGAGCACCGCCTTGAACGGCGCCGGCAGCTTGGCGGCCTCCATGCGCAACTGCGCCCCCGCCTCGCTCGGCGGCGGCAGGTTGCGCGTCTGCAAAGCATTGCTGGCCACCACCAGCGTGGTGTAGTAGGCATTGACCATGCCGGCGATGGCATCGAGTTGCGGCTTGCCGGCCGCCGCCTGCGCCGCCGCACCGGCCTTCTGCGTATCGGCCTGCCCCGTCACCACCTCGCGCAGCGCGGCAAAGCGGTTGTCCACGGCCTCCCGTTCCTGGCGCCCCTCGGCGCGAGCCGCGAGACCGCCCAGGCCGGTCTTGCGCTCCAGCGCGGACAAGGCCTTGTCCGCCAGCGACTTATCCTCCGGCTCCAGCGTCTGGCTCAAGGTGGTCTCCCGCACCGCCGCACGACCCAGCCGCGCCAGCGGAGAATCGGGCGCCGCGAAGTTGCGCAGGATCTCCAGGTCGAATGCAAGGTTGTTGCCCGTCACCACGCGGATATCCCCAAGAAACGCTTCCCACCGGCTCGCGTACTCGTTCAGGTACAGGCGGCGGATTTCCTGGGTCAGCGGATCATTGCCGGCAAGCTCTTCCGACATGCCCTCAAGCGTTTTTTTTTGAGCGGCCGGCCTCGCTTCGCGCCCCATCACCCAGGCATCCAGCGCCTGTGCGACCGCCACGAACTCCGGCAGCCTCGCGTTGAACAACTCGTGATAGCCCGCATAAGTGAACAGGCCGGCGACTCCGCGCTCCAGCGGCTCATCGCTGGCACGCACGAACAAGGTGCCGGCCTGTGGCCCCACGGCCCGCATCAGCGTGAAATCCTGCGGCGCCTCGGCCGCCATCGCGGCCTTGGCCCTCTCGTACAGGCGCTCCGTCGAGGTATTGCCGTCCAGGAACGCCCTTGCCGAGTGGATCAGTTCTTCATTCCGGGCCGAGTTCGCCTGTACCGAGCGGCTGCCATCGAGCAAGGCCTCGAGCTGGCCGAGGATCGCCACGCGGCCGCCGGCGGCTTCCGCGCCGCCGCCCTTGGCCCAGTCGTCCTGGACCCAGTGCCAGACGTCGCGCGCGTTGAATTTGTCTTTCTCGTGGAGCATGAGGTAGACGCGCAGGGTGTCGTAGGTGCGTTTGGCGTCGCGCTGCGCCACCGCCGTCTGCAGGACGGCTTCGATCCGCTTCACCATATGCGGCACCAGCAGCCTGTCCTGAAGCCTTGCATGGACCTGGCTGGCCGCCGCAACCGGCAAGGGCGCCGCGTACATGCCGTAGCGCCATGGCAGCGCGGGCTCCGACAGCACGAGCCCTGGATATGCGGCCAGTTCGGAGCCCGCCGCCAGCACGGCTGGCATGGATTCGGCGCGCGGCGCTTTGACGTAGGCCGCATACTGCGTGATCAGCGCGCGCGCCTTGTCCGCCACCACGTGCAGGTAGTCGCTGTTGCGGCGCGTGCTTTCGACGAATGCCGCCAGGAGCCAGACGGCCAGCAGCGCGCCCATGACATGCGCTACCGTGCGCATCAGGCGGAAGCGGAACTCCCAGCGCAGGTTCGGGCGGACGAGGTGCGCCTCGGGCACCACCACGCGGTGAAAGACGTCGCGCAGGAAGTAGCTGCTGTTACCGGTCACGATCCGGGAGATCGCCGCTTCCCTGGCGTCGGCACCGGCGTCGGCCGCGCCCGCCGCCTGCTCGCTGCTACCCGTCGCCGACAGGAGGCGGTGGATCAGGTGGTCCGTGTCGGCTAGCGCCACCTCGCCGGTCTGGGCGGCGCTGGTGAAGTAGACGCCGCGCAGCATTGGCTTGTGCTGTGTGCCGTCGAAGCGGGAGTCGAGAAAAATCCGTTCCACCATCTCCATGGCCGGAACCGCCAGAAAGGAAAAGTCCTCGACCAGGCTGTGCATGGCTTGCATCTGCTGCGCGTCGAACGTCTCCAGGAGCCGGCGGTCCACCGTGCCCTCCACGCGGCGGACCAGCGCTTCCATCTGTGCCCGGCATTGCGCGGCAAGGTCCTGCGCATCCTCGCGCCGCCCGCCCTTGTTGCCGTACGGCAAGGTGAAACCCCAAGGCTGGGATTTGGCTTCGCTGGTCAGCGCACGGAAATACGGCTCGAACCCGGGAATGGTGTCGAGCTTGGTCACCACCACATAGATCGGGAAACGAATGCCAAGGTCCTGCCTGAGATCCTCGAGGCGCGCGCGAATGGCGGCAGCCTCCAGCGCCGCTTCCTCGGCAGAGTTGCTGAGAAGATCCTGCGCGCTGATGGTGACCAGCACGCCGTTGACGGGTGCGCGTGCGCGATACCGTTTCAACAAGCCGAGGAATCCCTTCCACTCCGCCGCATCGAGGTCCGGGCTGGACGCATGGCTGGTGTAGCGGCCCGCGGTGTCGATCAGCACTGCCTCATTGGTAAACCACCAGTCCGTGAATGCGGTGCCGCTGCGCGCGCCAGCAGCCTTGCCCATCTGCCCGGCGAGCGGAAACTGAAGGCCGGCATTGAGCAAGGCTGTGGTCTTGCCAACCCCGGCCGCGCCCACCGTCATGTACCAGGGAAGCTCATACAGATAGCGCCGCCCTTCAAACAGCCGGCCCAGGCCCGAGCCGGTGCGCATGCCCCGGAGCTGCGCCAGCGCGGCCAGAATGGCGTCGTTGAGCTGTGCGATCTCCGCTTTGGCGACCTGCTCCTTGCTCCCCTTGCCAAAACTGAGCAGCATCCTGACGAAGTGCTCCTCGGCCTGCGCCTTCCGCCATATCAGGAACAGCCAGTACGCAATGAATCCGAGTGCAATGACCGATATCAGCGTCACGCGGACCTCCACCGGCGCAAGCGGACGCCGCTCGCCAAAGGCGAACAGCGGCCCGGCATGCCAGATCAGCAGGCAGAGCGCCACCATGCCGACGACGGACACCGTAAAGCCCCGTAGCAGACACACTACCAGGCCCAGCAGCAACAGGATCACGGTCACCCTCATTCCTGCGCCGGCCAGCGGCTGCATGCCGCCGAACGCCAGCAGCGGCCCGACAAACCAGACTGCGGCGGCGGCCAGGAGCAATGCCACCAGCGCCAGCACGTACCGAGAGGCCAGCGCACCGGCCATCCGTTTCATGAATTCCATATCTTGATTTCCGTTCCTGCGCGACAGCCCTGCAGCCGCTGCCTGCGCGATTCGGGCGCGCCCGGGCGGTCACGCCCAAGCCTTGGTGGCCCATGCGGATAGCGCCGGTTACTGCGTCACCACGATCTCGACGCGCCGGTTCTGCGCGCGCGCTGCAGGCGTCCTGTTGTCCGTCAGCGGCGCCGTGTCGCCCCTGCCGATGGCCTCCAGGCGGCCCTTCGCCACGCCCCGGCCCGCCAGGTACTCGGTCACGGTAGCGGCGCGCTCCTCGGACAGGGCCTGGTTGGAAGGGAACTTCGCCGTGCGGATGGGCATGTTGTCGCTATGCCCGATCACCGTCACCTTGCCACTCACCTTGGCGATCTCGGCCGCCACCTTGTCCAGCAACGGCAGCATGCGCGCGCTGACTTCCGCCCTGCCACCGCCGAACATATCGTCGCCACGGAAGGTGACGGCGCTGCTCGTACTGTCCTCGCGCACGCTCACCACGCCGCGGGCGATCTCCGGCTTCAGCAGTTCGGCGAGCCGCAACGTCGCGCGCGGCTCGGGAGGCGCGGGAACATCCTTGCCGATGGAGAGGATCAACTGTTCAAGTGCGGCCGCCTTCTGCATCAGCTGATACTTGTTCCAGGAGAACACCCCGAACACGACCAGCGCCATCACCGACCAGCTGACCCAGACCGGCACCGTTCGCAACATGCCGAAGCGGCCCTCGGTCTCGCCTCGCCAGTGCGGCGATAGCTCGTGCGGCACATTGCCCCGCGCCGTGGCGATCAGGCCATACAACTGCTGACGCAGCGTCTCCAGGGTCCTGGGGCCGTCGGTCTGTCCCGCATAGCGCCCGACAAAGCCCAGCGAAATCAGCCGGTACATCAACTGGATCACGTCGATATGCTCGTTTGGCGTTTTAACCAGCCGCCCCATCAACTGGAACACCTTCACGCCGCCACCGGTATCGCCGTGCACTTGAATCAGCAGACTGTTGACCGCCCAGCCGGTGCCGCCCCAGGGCTGGCGGATCACCGCTTCATCCAGTGCCGTGCACAGGCTATAGCTCGCCGCGAGCATATGGTCGCGCCGGACATCGAGGCGCTCGCACACCGCCTGGAACTCCAGCACGGCCTCCACCAGCATGGTCTTCAGCGTCGCCTTCTGGTCCTGGCGCAGCAACGCAGGCAGGTCGGTCATCGCGCGCAGCAACGGCATCGCGGCAGCCAGCAGCGGGTTTTCCGACTTCAGGCAACGCTGCGCCCGCTCCTCCACGCTCCTGCGCGGAGGCAGCCTGGGCTTCGCTTTCGGCGCGGGCGTGGCGACTGGCGGCTCAGCCGTGGCCGTTGCGTCAGCGTCCTGCATTCCCAGCGCATCCGTGCCGCCTGTGGATCTCGGGTTTCCGTTCATTGCCGCACCCCCCAAAGCTCCATGCGCAAGTCGTCAAAGACCCCGGCAACGTGCAACGCCAGGCCGCCGTGGCGTGCCACCTGCTCCCACAAGGGATGGTCTTGCCTGAGCTCGAAATAGACATAGCCCGCGTGGTACGGAATCTGCCGGGGCGGCACGGGCAGGGATTGCAGCGGAATGCCCGGCAAGTGTGAACCGACCAGTTCGTTCAGCCGCTCCGACGGACCCAGCTTGGCTTGCGCCGGGAAGGTCTGCTGCAGCAGATCGGCCGGCATCCTGGCCGCTACCGCCAGCACGAACGCGCTGAACTGCGCGATCTCGCCTGGTTCCAGCACCGCCGCCCGCAGGCCGTGTCCCTGCTCCAGCAGCTCGATCTGCTGCGCAGCGCGCTCCAGCACCACATTGAGCAACATGCGCAGGTCATCCACCACGGGCTTCAGGCACAGGTGGGGTGTCCCATGCCGGTATGGCTTGTGCTTGAACGGCCGCCGTGTGTCGGTGCGGACAAAGGTGGACAACTCTCCTGCCAATGCCGTGAGATGCGCGTACAGCGCCTCGGGCGAAGCCGCCTGCGCCTCCAGCAGATGCGCGAGGATCGCGTCGTAGCGATTCAGCAATTGCAGGATCAGGTACTCCGATATTTCGGCGGCATCGCCACCCCTCGCCGTGGCGGCGGCCATCCGCTTTGCGGTCGCCTCGGCGCGCATTCGCAGCAGGCTGTGCAGTTCCGCGAGCCATGTCTGCAAGCGACTGCTGGCGGTGTACACGTTGACGGGTGGAATCAGTTCGGCATCCAGCCGCACGCTGCCGTCAGCCGCGATCTCCGTCACCCTCGCCAGCGGCAGGCCCAGCCATGCGTCGCCCAGCTCGTTCTCGCCCATCAGGCGCATGCGCAGGTCCGCCAACTGCACGAGCCTGGGTCCCTGCGCAATCGAGTTGACGTCCGGCAGGCTCTCGTCGAACACGCGGTAGCGCGCCAGCGAGTCGGCCGCGTCGGCAAAGTTCGTCTCCTCCGCATTCGGCGAGCGGATCGGCACCGCCAGGCAGATGATCCCGTTCAGGTGCTCATGGCGCACAGCCAGCGGCGCCGGCAAGCCGGCATGCGCGGGCGCGTCGAATGGAGTGCCATCCTGGAACAGGCCGGCCGCGGAAGACAGCACCAGTTTTCCCAGCGCGAGCGCTTCCGAATCGATGGCGAAATGATGGAATCCCCAGAAAAACGGCGTCAGCGGCGCGCTACGCTTGTGCGCGTAGTGCTCGATATAGCGTTCCTGTTGCTGGAATAGCTGCGGGCGCAAAAACAAGCCCTCGCTCCAGACCACTTTGTTATACCAGCTCATGCTCTTAATCCGGTTTGGAAACTGTAATGGCTTGCTGGTCCAGCAGCACCTGCAGCCTGACCTTGCGCGCCGGAATGGCCGCGCGATACCAAGCCGCTTCCGGCGCCGGCGGCAGCTTGTACACCAGCCGCCACGTTGCCTTTCCCAGATCCCGATAGCCCACCAGGACACCCAGCGCGGTGGTATCCGCGTTCAGCTTGCGTGTGATGGCGCGTTGCTCGCCCGGCCGCAGGATGAACTCGTCGCGCACCAGAAGGTCCTGCGTCAGCAACTGCCGGTCGGACTTGTCCAGCGAGAAATAATCGGCATTGGCGAACGCACTCTCCGTCTTGAGTTCATAGACGCGCACCAGCACCGGCGCCGCCTTGCCGGCCTCGTCGGGATTGACGGTGGGCCTGGCCTCCAGCGCCAGCTCCAGTTTCATCTGCTCCGGCTGCGCCGGCATGGTGGAACAGGCGCAAAGCAGCGCACAGGCGAGCGCCAGCCCAAGCGGGCGGACGGCGCCAGCCATCGTTCGTCCTGTCGGCAACGTCCGCACGCTCATCGGCTCACCCGCGCGGGTGCGGACCCGATCAGCACCGCGCCGCAGCGCGTTCTGTCGCCAGTTGCAGCGCCGTCTTCGCCATCGACTTTGAACAGGCCCATGACCTGTTCGATGACATTGGGCCCATGCAGCGGACAGCTCACCATATCTCCTCTGCGCGCAATGGGACGCCCATTGATCCTTCGATTGGGGGAGCCGGAGAGGATGACACCGCCATGGGTATGGAGATCGCCAACAGTGGCGATGGAATTGGACATATCGGTTTGACTCCGAGAAATTTGGCAAGCGGCGCCTGCCAGGGCTAAGCGTCAGGACATGGCGGCAATGGCTGGGCGGCGCGTCGGGCACTACTCGCACGGCTCCACCATGGCCAGCGCCCGCATAGGCCTGGCCACTTCGAAGAAGACGCCCAGGCCGTCATCGCCCAATGGCGGATTCACGCGTTGAACAAGCTGCTGGCATTGTTCGAGACCGGGTGCCTTGCTTTTGTCCATGCACGCTGCAATGACCGTTCGCATCTGCCCTTTCAGCTCTTCGTCCATGCCGATCGCGCCATAGCGTTGATCGACATCCGTACGCAGCGCCGGATGCACCTGGGCGCACCCCTCGGCGATGCCCAGCATGACCGCGATCGTCTTTACCGTCTGCAATTGGGCCTGCATCTGCAGTTCCTGCAGTTGGAAGGATGTGATATCGGCCCTGGCCTGCCCGGCAAACTGCAGGATCACCGCCACCGCAAGAAGCGGCTTGCATCGTCTGGGTTTCGTCATCGCCTGAATTCTCCTGTCTGGTTGCTTGTGGTTTCCAATGCGAGCGTGCAAGCGAGCGCGCGCGTCATGTCAATCCGTCCGCCTGCCGAACCACGGCAGGTACGCGCTCGTCCGGCCCCGCGCCCGCGGCCACGTCTTGACCGGCTCGCGCTTGACCCAGCCCGGCGGCGGCCCCACCAGCACCGACCATGCATCGCTGGGGTCCGTGGCGCTGGCCACCACCGCGCTGTTGCCCGTGTGGTCCACATAAGCCGTGGCCTGCGCCACGTTCACGCCGACGCTGGCGGCGCGGGCCGGGCCGACCATGTGCTCGGAGACGCTGCGAAAGTCCTTCAGCTGGTCCAGGTCCGGCCAGTGCTGATGCACCGCCGTGCGCAGGGGCGCGAGCAATGTGTTGACGTTGGCGTCCCGGCGATCCACGTCGTGATAGAGACGGCGCACCGGGTGCCCTGCCGGAGCCTGCTCCTGCGCGGTTTGCAGCAGGCCGGTCCACGCCCCGCCCGGCGTCGCCGCCTTGTGGCCGATGCCGCCCCGGTGCTGCTGCGGGGCGTAGAGCGCCGCCAGCGGCGTGTAGCCCCAGTCGGCGCTCGGGTGCGACAGGATCAGCAGTGCGGAGTTTTCATTGGTTTGCTTGCCCAGCGGGTAGTTGGGCGCGTCCATGGTGTACACCCACACCGTCTTCCGCGGGTTGGCGTTCAGGTAGGCGATGGCTTCCTTCAGGTCGTAGAAGCCCACCGTTTCCGCCCCCGCCTTCACCGTGACGTTCGGCACCTTGGCTTCCGGGTACAGCTTCAGGCTCATCGCCTCCGCTTCGCCGTAGATCTCGCTGGTGAACAGCCGCCGCGCTGCACGCAGGGTGAAGGTCGGGCGGCCGATTACCATTTCGTCGTCGTGTGGCAGCCCTCGCTCCGGCCGACCGCTATAGCCCATATACGTCTTGACCAGATAGTCATGCATGCGCGCATCAGCATGCTCCTCATTCTCCGCGAGAATTGCGGGGGCCGGCATGCCAAAGTCAACTTGTTCGGCCAAGCGATCACTGCCGTTACGATATCTGTCCTTCTCCGAGATATAGGTCGGCGTATCAATCCACGCGAGCGGTATGCCAGCAAACACCTGCACATCGGCAAAATCCGGCCGGTTGGTGCCCTTGCTGATGGAGTAGAAGTACTTGGAATTGACCGCGTAGTGGTAACCCAGTGCGTACAGCGGTGGACGGATCAGATACAGCAGCGGATGGTAGTAGGTCGGATTCGGATTGGAGTCCTTCCACACCGGATTGAAACCGTTGACCAGCGTTCCCGCCACATCGCCCAGCTTCAACTCCATACTGTCCGTGTCCGACGGATTGCGCTCCGCCAGGCCCTGGACCCAGAGCAGATTCCAGTGCGTAGGGTAGTCACGCCACAGCAACGGGTTGACCCACTGGATGCCCATCACATAGGCCACGGGCGCGTTCGGGCCGGTCGCGACGGCTGTGCGTGGCGCCAATGGATAAGGCGTCGGTTCGCGGTAGTACTTGGACATGGATTTTCCCGAGGCACAGGCACCCAGCGCCATGGCCATGACGGCAAGAGCGATGCGCGCAGCGGTCGCAATCAGGGGGCGGCTTCCCGGTGTCGGCATGCGTTGCTCCCCCTTAATCCATCCGCCTGCCGAACCACGGCAGGTACGCACTCGTCCGGCCCCGCGCCCGCGGCCACGTCTTGACCGGCTCGCGCTTGACCCAGCCCGGTGGCGGCCCCACCAGCACCGACCACGCATCGCTGGGGTCCGTGGCGCTGGCCACCACCGCGCTGTTACCTGTGTGGTCCACATAGGCCGTGGCCTGCGCCACGTTCACGCCGACGCTGGCGGCGCGGGCCGGGCCGACCATGTGCTCGGAGACGCTGCGGAAATCCTTCAACTGGTCCAGGTCCGGCCAGTGCTGATGCACCGCCGTGCGCAAGGGCGCGAGCAATGTGTTGACGTTGGCGTCCCGGCGATCCACGTCGTGATAGAGACGGCGCACCGGGTGCCCTGCCGGAGCCTGCTCCTGCGCGGTTTGCAGCAGGCCGGTCCACGCCCCGCCCGGCGTCGCCGCCTTGTGGCCGATGCCACCCCGGTGCTGCTGCGGGGCGTAGAGCGCCGCCAGCGGGGCGTAGCCCCAGTCGGCGCTCGGGTGCGACAGGATCAGCAGTGCGGAGTTTTCATTGGTTTGCTTGCCCAGCGGGTAGTTTGGCGCGTCCATGGTGTACACCCACACCGTCTTCCGCGGGTTGGCGTTCAGGTAGGCGATGGCTTCCTTCAGGTCGTAGAAGCCCACCGTTTCCGCCCCCGCCTTCATCGTGACGTTCGGCACCTTGGCTTCCGGGTAGGCCTCCAAGTCCATCGCCTCCGCTTCGCCGTAGATCTCGCTGGTGAACAGCCGCCGCGCTGCACGCAGGGTGAAGGTCGGGCGGCCGATTACCATTTCATCGTCGTGACCAAGTCCGCGCCGGGGCTCCCCATCATCCTCATACATCTTGACCAGGTAGTCATGCATGCGCGCATCGGCATGCTCCTCGTTCTCGGCCAGAATCGCCGGCGCCGGCATGCCAAGGCGAATATGCTGTGCCAACCGGTCACTGCCGTTACGATATCTGTTCTTCTCCGAGATATAGGTCGGCGTATCAATCCACGCGAGCGGTATGCCAGCAAACACCTGCACATCAGCAAAATCTGGCCGGTTGGTGCCCTTGCTGATGGAATAGAAGTACTTGGAGTTGACCGCGTAGTGGTAACCCAGCGCGTACAGTGGCGGGCGGATCAGGTCCAGTAGCGGGTGGTAATAGGTCGGGTTGGGATTGGAGTCCTGCCACACCGCTTCAAAGGGATCTACTAGATTCCCCACCACATCCCCCAGTTTCAGTTCCATGTTGTCCGTGTCCGACGGATTGCGCTCCGCCATGCCCTGTACCCACAGCAGATTCCAGTGAGTGGGGTAGTCGCGCCACAGCAACGGATTGACCCACTGGATGCCCATCACGTAGGCCACGGGTGCGTTCGGGCCGGTTGCGACGGCTGTGCGCGGCGCTAACGGATACGGCGTCGGTTCGCGGTAGTACTTGGACATGGATTTTCCGGAAAAACAAGCGGTGAGAAGGATTGCAGCCACGGCTACGGCTACAACAGCTAGCCCGCAGGACGTGGTGCGACGAAGGTCTAGATTTTTGGTCATTGGCGTTCGCGCCCGAAGATGGGGTCATGCTCGGTAGGCCGCTGCACGTGGTACTTGGCGGGCGTTTGCGAGAACTTGGTATCGGCGCGCTCTGTGTCGATGCCGATTGTCCCGGGAACCTCAACCTTGTAGTCGTCCCGTTTCTCCAACCTGTCACCCGCGATCCTTCCCGTCCCGTAGTACCAACTCCACTCCTTCATATCCTCGTCCTTCGAATTGCAGTACCGCCAATCCGCAAACCGCCGCAGCCAGTTCATCTGCTCCCTCGGCATCATGCAGACGCCCACATTCACGTCATAGGCCAGCACCCGCTCGCTGTGCTCCGCATTGGTCAGGATGGTGGAATGGTTGGTGGCATTCAGATCCCTGGCCTCCCGCAGGAAATACCTCCGTTTCTCCGCGTCGAATTCACGGAACGCTTCGAAGCGCGCATCGGAGAGATCGCCGTCCTTGTGCATTTGCCCAATCGCCTCCTCGTGCGGATCGCCGGCCTTGCGGCGCGCCAGCTGGCGTACGCCGGCGTTGTGCTCGTAGCGCAGCGCGGCTTCGCTCTCGTACGCCGCATCGCCC
The DNA here is from genome assembly GCF_029335485.1 of Cupriavidus basilensis. Lineage (GTDB taxonomy): Bacteria > Pseudomonadota > Gammaproteobacteria > Burkholderiales > Burkholderiaceae > Cupriavidus > Cupriavidus basilensis_E. The sequence continues at coordinate 4,424 of NZ_JARJLM010000219.1, read as the reverse complement.
TGCCCTTTCTCGCGATGGGCGTCGTACACGTCGTTGCTGCGTCCGGCGGGGTTGAGCGCATCGGTGTGGGATTCCGGGCCCTGGTTGAATACCCCGCTGACGGTGCCGGCCTTGGGCACTTGGCCGTCATCCGCCGGCTGCTGCCCGGTGGGGTCTTCCTGGGCGTGATACAGGCGGATGGTGCGCGGCTCGATGGGATTGGGCACCGCCGGCGCGTTGACATTGACCTTCCAGCCCTTCGGCGGATCGGCGTTGACGGGAATGAAGCCATACTTGCCCATGGTCAGCAGATGCACGGCGCCAAAAGTCAGCTGATAGAGGCCGCCAAGGATCGTCGCCCCGACTTTTCCGCCCAGGCTCTTCCGCTCGTCGTCCCATACCCGCCTCACGTGAAAGCGCAGCGCCAGCGGCTTGCGGAACCAGAAGCGGCCGGCACCCTGGATCGGGGACGCGGCGCCGGGAATGCCCTGGTTGTAGTAGCAGAACACGCCGGGCTTGTCGCCGACCTTGAAGGCCGGCTTCTTGGGATCGCCCTGCGCCCAGATGCGCTGGAACAGCACCCCTTCCGCGTGGCTGAAGGCAAAGGGCGGCTCCCCCCGCGTACCCGCGGCGGACTTCATGTCGTCGTCCGTGCTGGCCAGCACCTCGGGAGACAAGCCAAGCCACCCCAGCCCCAGCACCGTGGACACGGAGATCACCTGGTCGTGCGGGTTCGCATAGAGGAAGACACGCTTCTGCGTGGGGTATTGCGCGCGGTCCTCGACCGCGTCCCATGGCGGCCTGGCCTTGACATTGCTCATCAGGCCGTTGACGCAGGCCGGGCTGGCGTGATTGCACTCCTGCTTGCCCACGATCTCGAAGAATTTGTCGAGGGTCTGGCGCCGCGCATGGACGGTCACCCGGCCCAGGTCGTTCTCGGCATCGAACTGGACAAAGTTGTCGGCGGCGCTGGCCAGCACGCTGTAGGGCGGATTGGCCAGCACATAGGTGTCGGCCACCCCCTTGCCGCCGAACTTGTGCTTGCCGATGAACGCCGAGGCCATGCCGACCATATTGCCCTGGCTGTGGCACACCACGGTCACCGGGCATGCCTTGCCGTTCTCCTTCTCATGCTTTTGCCGGATATGCGCCACCAGCGCCGCCAGGCGCCAGGCGGCGTGGGCGCCGTAGTGGCGCGCCGGGCAGTTGTAGACGAGACGGCTCGTCTCGGTGTTCAGGTACTCGACCTGCAGGCCCGCGAAGATGTCGGTGATCGTGCCGTTGCTCCACAGATCCGGCAAGGCGCTGCAGCCATTGGCGAAGGGGCCGCCGCCCCAGGCGTTGTTCTCGTCGAGCAGGATATCGGGGCCGACATTCTTCAAGTCGGCTTTGGCGGCGGTATAGCCCCACCGGAAGCGGATGACCGGACTGTTCTCCTCCCGGCTGACAAAGGCATCGGCGCCGACCCGGGTCAGGTAGCCTTGCGGCGTCAGCTCCGGGCTGTATTCCGCGGATTGCAGCAGGCCGCCCACGTCCCAGCGGTCGTCGGGGTCGGCGGATGTCCGCTTGAGCCGTTGGTTCAGGCCCTTGCATAGCCCCTCCTCGCTCGCCGCGAACCATTCGCCCATGGAGTTGACCCCGTGCACGAAGATGATGATGCCCGGCAGCGCGTTGAACTCGACCCTGCGGCAGTGCTTGGCCGGCGTATAGATATCCGTGGCGCTGGCGATGACGCCGGCGCGCGGATTGAAATAGGTGGATACGCTCATGTCTGTCTGGCTTCCTTGTTCAAGCAATCACGTGGTCATGGGGGCTGCGCTCAGAAGAGCTTCGGGCGGCGGAAGTGCGCCGTCACGGCTTCAATCCGATCCGCGCTGTCCAGCGGCGTCTTCCCGCTGCCATCGACTTCGCCTTCGGCCGCGCTGCCGTCCGCCCGCAGGAGCGAGTACGGCACGTTGGCAATGGGCTCGCCATCGGCCTTGCGCACGAACTGGAACGCCCGGCCGGCGTCGCCGCTGGAGAATTGCGGCAGCGGCCCGGTCAGGCTGGCCGGGCCCAGCATGTCGTAGTCCGCGGTGTGCAGCAGCACGCCGCTGGGGCCGAAGATCTCCACCTTGCCGCCGCCGATGCGGATGCCCGCGCCGTCGGCGGTCATCAGGACGATGTTCTTGCCTGCGTTGAACACCAGATCGCCCGTGGTCGACGTGAAGACGGCGTCGCCATGCGCATTGAGGGTGATGCCCGCCTTCTGAGCCTGCAGGAGCAGTTCGCCCCGGTGGGCAATGGCGCGCAGGTCCCCGCCATGCGCAAACAGGCCGATGCCCGTGCCGGCGTTGACCACAAACTTCTGCCCGGCGGTCAGCTGCTGGTTGAGTTTGGCGACCGTGTCGAGATGCTTGCCCGCATAGGTGGTGAGCGCCTTGGGCGTGGCAACGGCAATGCCGGCCGGCGCGTACGCCGCCAGCACCGGTTGCCCGCCCGCGCCGGGGGCGTCCTTGTGGTTGTTGGCGCCCGCGTCCCATTCCTTGACGGCCTTGGCCAGCGCCTCCTGCGGACCGGCGTCGGTGCCGTGCCCTTCGTGGGCCGCGCCGTACTCGCCCAATGATCTGGCGGTCTCATGCGCGGTGCCCATGCAGTCGATCAGGCCGGCGCGATCCAGGTGGCCGCCCTTGGCGCCGTCCTGCGGGTCAGCGCTCAACAGCAGGCCCTTGCCGCCGCGCACGGCGCCTTGCCCGTCGGTGCGCAGGTCGAAGCCCTCGCCGCGCTTGTCCTGCCGCCCCGCGTTGCCGAAGATCCCCGTCAGGTAGCCCACGCTGAGCTGCGATGTCTGGTGATCGGACGCTATCTGCGCCTGGATCTGCTCCTTGCTGTCATCCACCAGCACGTGGCCCGAGCGTTGCCCGAACAGCTCCTTGCCGCGGAAGCCGGACAGCGCGTGCTGCCCCGGCAACGCCCACGGCGGCATATTGAGCTGGTTGGTCACCCTGCCCACGATAAAGGGGCGGTCGGCATCTCCGTTGAGAAAGCCCACCAGCACTTCCTCGCCGATACGCGGGATATGCATCGCGCCGTACTGGTTGCCGGACCACCCGTTGACAGTGCGGACCCACGGCGAGCTATGTTCGTTCCGCCGACCGTAGCGGTCCCATTCGAGCTGGACCTTGACGCTGCCGTATTCGTTGCACCACACCTCCTGGTCCTTGGGCCCGGTGACCACCGCACGCACCAGGCCACCGATGCGCGGCTTCTCCACGGTACGTGGCGGGCGGAAGACTTCGTCGGTGGGGTGGGCGTCGAACTCCACCCGGCAGCGATAGCGCTGCTTGCTGCCGGCCTCGCCGCCGTTGTCTTCCAGGTCGAGCGAGGCGCTGGTGACCAGGTGCTCGCGATTGAGCGCTGCATTGGGGTGGTTGACGAGGGTAAAGGTGCAGCCTGGCACCACGCCGCGCAGGGCACCCACCCCGCGCGCGCGCCGGCCGCGGGCGCGCCGCTCCTCCATGCGGATGCGGGCGCGCCGGTCGCCGTCCTGGCGCGCCGTATAGTCACCGGGATACTCATAGCGCTCAAATTCCGCATGGCCGGTATCGCGCGGCTGGCTGTTGGCTTCGGTCAGGTTGGCGCGGGGCTGGCGGAAATCGTAGTCATTGAGGGTGACCTTGCCGGTGCGCAGCCGGTTGACCGGCTCGAAGCGATAGAGGTGTTCCTCGTCGATCTTGAAGCCCTGCGGATACACGGCAAGGGTGTGGTAGGCGCTGCTATGGAAGCGGCGGTAGGCCCCCAGCTCCGACACCAGCACCAGGCGGTGGTGTCCCCCGTCATGCTCGAAGAAGTAGCTGATCCCGTACTCTTCGGTCAGGCGCTGCACGAAGCGCGCATCGGACTCACCGGCCTGCACTTCCCATTCGAGCTTGGGATAGGCGGCAATGTCCAGGCGCTTGTCCACGGAAAACGCGTAGCGCTCGAAGACGTCGTCCAGGATGTCGAGGACGGTCTTGTTCTGGAAGGGCTTCCAGTCCTGGTTGAGCGTACCCAGCCAGAGCCAGGGGCGCAGGGTGAAGCGGTACAGGCGCCGGTCGTCGGCACGCTCGATCTGCTCCACTTCGGCGATCACGCCGGTGATCTCCCGGTGCCCCGCCCCCATGCCGCCCGCCAGCCCGGTGCCCCTGCCTTCCAGCTGGATCGATACCGTCATCTCAAGACCGAGCATGGCGTCCGGATCGGCCTCGGCCAGCGCCTGTTCCGCCGCGGAGGAGACGGCACGCAGGTACACGTCATAGGTGAACAGTTCGCTCAGTGCTTCCTTGCCGCAGACGCGCACGAACTCCAGCTGCGGTACGCCCAGCAGATCGGGGATGGCGGCGCTGGCGACCGAGACGGTGGCCGATCGGCGCAGAGCGATGGCGGACGCTGGATTGGGCCTGGACATCTTTTGCTCCGTTCAGAGG
>NZ_JARJLM010000218.1 GCF_029335485.1 Cupriavidus basilensis | reverse complement strand
CGCTGCATCGATATGCCGTACGCCGGCGCCTTCGGCCACGCGCGCGGCGCGCTCGCGCGCTGCCGCCTGGGCAGGCTCGCCGGGCTGCGGCGCCAAGCGCGTCTGGCCGTGCTCGAGCGGGTAGCCCGCCAGCAGCCAGGCCATGGTGCCGTCCTTGAGCGAGACCACGCGATTGGGAATGCCGGCGTTGATCAGCGTCTGCGCGCCCACGATGCTGCGCGTGCGGCCGGCGCAGTTGACCACCACCAGGGTCTCGGGATCGGGCGCGATCTCGCCGATGCGATACACCAGCTCGGCACCCGGGCAGTCGACCGCGCCGGGGATGCTCATGTTCTGGAATTCCGCGAAGGGCCGGCTATCCACCACCACCACGTTGTCGCCCTGCTGCTGGTGCAGCCTGAGCGCTTCGGCGGTGATCCAGGGCGTTTCCAGCTCGTGCTCGATCACTTCGCCAAACGCCTTGCCGGGTACGTTGGTGCCGCTGAACACCTCGTAGCCCGCGGCCTGCCAGGCGCGCGTGCCGCCCTCCAGCACCGACACATCGGTATAGCCGAAGCGCAGCAGCTTGGCCGCCGCGGCATGGGCGATGTCTTCCGCGAGATCGGTCACCACGATGCGCGTGCCACGGCGCGGCACCAGGCGGTCGATCGCGGTCTCCAGCCGGCCCAGCGGCGCCGGCACCGCGAACAACAGATGCCCGCGCGAGAAAGCGCCCTCTTCGCGCGCATCCAGCACCGCCAGTTCCCCGCCGTCGGCGAAGGCACGCTTGAGCTCGGCCGGGCTCACCAGTGGATGGCGGATCAGCGCCGGCGCGGCAAAGGTGCGGGAGCGGCTCACGCCGGCGGACGATGCCTCGTCGGCAAGGGTCTGGGTCAGGTCGGGAATGGTCATGGCGGGGAAGGCATCGAGTGCGGGGAGAGTGCGAGGCTTGTACAGGCATCGCTGCGACGCCAGGCGTCATACGCGCAAGCCAAAACCCAAGCCTAAGAGAAGTTGCGCCAGCCGCTAACGAATCAGATCGCACATCGTTGTGCCGTGGCCGCCGGGCCAGGGCAAAAGCGCATATGCATCAGCGATATTGTTCGTTCTGGCGCGAGCCCGCATTCCTTAGAGTGGAGACCTGCCGCCATCCGCCGCGGCATCGCATCGATGCATCGATAAAGGACGCCCCCATGACGACCCAGAGCCAGCGCAATGCCGCCATTGCCACCACCCTTGCCGAAGTCCGCGCGCTGACGGCGCAGCGCGAGATCGACCGCGCCACGCTGGCCAAAGTGGCCGTGGTCCTGCAGAACCTGGCCGGCCGCAAGGACCTGTTCAGCTTCGCCGACTTCCCGCCGCCCAACGACGGCACCACCACCTCCGCCCGCTACCGCCTGAGCGAGGAAGGCCAGTTGCCGGCGCTCTACCTCAACGCGATCGTGCCGGGCAAGAAGACCATCCCGCACAACCACGACACCTGGGCGGTGATCGTGGCGGTGCAGGGCGACGAACTGAACCGCGTCTACCGCCGCACCGACGACGGCAGCAACCCCGGGCAGGCCACCCTCGCGCTGGAACGCGAGCTGGTGGTGCGGCCGGGCACGCCGATCAGCTTCCTGCCGCAGGACATCCACAGCATCCACGTGGTGGGCGAAGCGCCCACCTTGCACTTCCACCTCTACGGCCGTCCGCTCGAAACCCTGACCGGCCGCATCGGCATCGAGCCGGCTAGCGGGCGCATCGTCAACTACAACACCACCCAGATGAACCGCAGCGAGCAGGTTGCCGCCTGAGACGGCGGCAGCCTTTCACCTTCTGCCATCTTCTGCAATCGCCATCGATCTTCTGCAGGCGGAGCATGCCATGACCCGATCCATCGACGCCGTCACGCTGCGCGGCTGGCTTAACGACGGCGAACCCATTGCCTTGCTCGACGTGCGCGAGCACGGCCAGTACGGCGAGGGCCATCCCTTCTTCGCCGTGCCGCTGCCCTACAGCCGGCTCGAACTCGACATAGGCCGCCTGGTGCCGCGCCTGGCCGAGCGCATCGTGCTGCTCGACGACGGCGACGGCGTGGCGGAGCGCGCCGCGCAGCGGCTGGCGGCGCTGGGCTACCGCAACGCCAGCGTGTTGTCCGGCGGCGCCCCCGCCTGGGCGGCGGCTGGCTACACCTTGTTCAAGGGCGTCAACGTGCCGTCCAAGACTTTTGGCGAACTGGTCGAGCAGCGGCAGCGCACGCCGCGCCTGAGCGCCGCGGAACTGGCGGCGCGCCAGGCCGCCGGCGAGCCGCTGGTGCTGGTCGATGGCCGTACTTTCGAAGAACACCGGAAGATGACCATTCCCGGCGCGCAAAGCCTGCCCAACGGCGAGCTGGCCCTGCGCCTGGCCGCCCTGCTGCCGGATGCGCAGACTACCGTGGTGGTGCACTGCGCCGGCCGCACGCGCAGCATCATCGGCGCCCAGACGCTGCGCAACCTTGGCTTGCCCAACCCCGTGCTGGCGCTGGAGAACGGCACGCAAGGCTGGTACCTGGCCGGCCACGCGCTCGAGCACGGCAGCCAGCGCCGCTACCCGCCCGCCCCGGCCGGGCACGACCTGGCCGAGGCGCGCGCGCGCTCGGCGCAACTGCTGCAACGCTTCAACCTGCCGAGGCTGTCGGCATCGCAGGCGCAGCAATGGCTCGACGACGGTAGCCGCACCACGTTCCTGCTCGACATCCGCACCGCCGAGGAGTTCGCGCAAGGTTCGATCGAAGGCGCGCGGCACGCGCCTGGCGGCCAGTTGGTGCAGGCCGCCGACCAGTATATCGGCGTGCGCGGCAGCCGGGTGATCGTGTTCGACGACGACGGCGTGCGCGCGCCGGTGGTGGCAAGCTGGCTGTATCAGCTGGGCTACGAGAGCGCCGTGCTGGCGGATGGCATCAAGGCCGCGGTCAAAGCGCCCGCGCCGCCGCGCACCCTGCCCGCCCACGCCCTGCCGGTGCTCGACGCCAGCCTGCTGCGCGCGCTGTACGCCGAAGCGTCCGATGTCATCCGCATCGATCTGCGCGAAAGCGCCGCCTACGGCCGCGGCCATGCCGAAGGCGCGGCATGGTCGATCCGCCCGCGCCTGCCGGCCGCGCTTGACGGCCTCGGCGTCGCCCATGACCGTCCGGTGGTCCTGATCGCCAGCGAGCCGCACATCGCCAACCTGGCGGGCCAGGATCTGCTGGCCGCAGGCTACCGGCATGTGTACCGGCTGGCCGAGGGCTACCGTACCTGGCAGGCCGCCGGCCTGCCGGAAGCCACCGCAGCGGCCGCGCTACCGCCCGAGGCGCGCATCGACTACCTGTTCTTCGTGCATGACCGCCACGAAGGCAACCAGGCCGCGGCGCGCGCCTACCTGGCCTGGGAAACCGGGCTGATCGCACAGTGCGCGGCGGATGAGCTAGGGGTGTTCCGCATTGGCGTGCCAGGCGGGGGCGGAAATGCCAGGCAGGCGGGCGTGCTTAGCGCAGTGGTCTGATGGCTGCGGAGGCAGTAATTATTAAATATCATAATTACACATAGATAGCTATGTCTTGACATAACATCAAGCACCGATGTGCTATGCTATTTCATATCTTTTGATATGAAACTATGTCATGCCATCCTTCTACGATCAGCTGCAGTCCCGCCGCGCCGCCCGCAAATCCACGCTGGGGGAAGTTGCCCGGCTGATCGGCATGGCGCCTTCCAACCTGACCACTGCCCTGAGCGGCAAGCACGATGTGCGCGCCTCCACACTCGAGGCGATCGGCGCGGCGCTGGACGCGGAATGGGTGCTGGTGCCCCGCGAGCACCTGCTCGCGGTGCGGCGCCTGATCGAAGGCAAGGACAGCGGGCCCGACCGGGAAGCCAAGACCTCGGTCGAAATGTTCCTGGAGCAGGCATCGTGAGCCCCGGCCTGCGGCCCCGCTACCTGGAAGTGCACCTGCACGGCGTGCTGTGCGGGCACCTGTGCGAGGTCGAGCGGACCTGCCGCTTCGTCCCCGCCGAGGCCTTCCGCGGCGACCCGCTGCGGCCCACGCTCAGCCTGTCGCTGACCTTTCCCGGCAACGAGGGGTTGACCGCCGCAGTGCTCTCCAACCCCTTCCATCCCGCGCTCTACAACACCAACGCCGCGCTGCCGCCCTACTTTGCCGGCCTGCTGCCCGAAAGCGAGCTGCGCAAGCGGCTGGAGGCCACCCGCCACAGCCCCGCAGACCGGGACGATTTCGGCATCCTGGCCGCCGCCGGCGACGACCTGCCCGGCGCGGTGGTGGTGCGCCCCGCGCCCATCGATACCCTGCCCGCGCACGTACGCACCGTCGGCGTGACGGGCGGCGCGGACAACCTGGAAATCGCCGTGATCGAAGGCGCCACCGAAGGCGCGGCCTCGGTCTCGGGCGTGCAGAACAAGCTCGCGCTGTCCACCGCGCATGCCGGCAAGCGCTACACCATGCCCACCCACGGGCACCTGTCCGACCTGATCGCCAAGCTCCCCGCGCGCAATGACGACAGCCAGGTCTTCAACGAATACGTATCGATGCAGCTGGCGCAGGCCGCCGGTGTGGCAGTGGCGCCGTGCCGTCCCGCGCCGCTCGCCGCCATCGAGGTGGAAGGCCTGGCCGATACGCTTGGCGCCGGGCTGCACTTCCTGGCGGTGGACCGCTTTGACCGCGAGCCGGGCGGACGCGTGCATGCCGAAGACGGCTGCCAGTTGCTGACGCGCATGCCCAGCAGCAAATACGCCGGCAGCGAAGCCTACGCCGTGCTGGTGCAATTGCTGGAGCGGCTCAGCGTGCGCGGCATCGAAGACGTGCGGCAGTTCTTTATCCGCCAGGCCGTCAATACCCTGCTGGGCAACAGCGACGCCCACCTGAAGAACTTCTCCTTCCTGTACCGCAACGGCATCGCGCCGGAGCTCTCGCCCGCCTACGACATCGTCAGCGTGGCCGCGCTGCCCGGCTTTGCCGGCTTCGGCCAGAACGTGGCCATCGACCGCCAGCAGCGCGGGCAAACCCTGCAGACCTACCGCGAGTTCGCGCGCGAGGCCAGGATCGCCGAGCGTATCGCCACCGCCGCTGTGAAGGACACCGTGGCCATGGCGCAAGAGCGCTGGCCGGCCTTGCTGGAAAGCCTGCCCGCACCGGAAGGCATGCGCGCGGTCGTGCTGGAACGGCTGGCAACGCTGCCGCTGGCGCGGCGGAGATAGGCGGGAATGGGCGAACACCAGCAGCCGAGCCCTACGTCAGGCCAGCAACCGATATGCCAGCCGCGCGGCCACCCGCGCCCCCTGATGATCGCGGTCGTAGTTCGGGTTGTATTCCGCCAGGTCAGCTACGCGCAGCTTCCCGCTGCGCCGCACCTCGCCCACCAGTGCCTCAACTACCGCCAGCGGCACGCCAAAGGCAGCAGGCGCCGAGACGCCGGGCATGACGGCGGCCGGCAGCGCGTCCAGATCGATGGTGAGATAGACATGCTCGGCCACGGCCATGCGCTCCCTCAATATGGCCAGGCAAGCGTCTAGATGCCGTTCCTGCAGGTCGACGTCCTCAACATAGAACACGCCCAGCTCGTCGGCCCGGGCAAACAAGGCAGGGGTATTGGCAAGACGGCTCACGCCCAGGCAGGCATAGTCGAAAGGCAGCCCGCGGCGCGCACTGTCGCACGCGATCTGATCGAACGGCGTTCCGGAGCTCGCCGGCCGGCTGGTACGCAAATCGAAGTGGGCATCGACATTGACAATCAGCAGCCGGCCGTTGTCGCCGGCGGCATCCAGATGCGCCCGCAAGCCCTGCCAGCTGCCCCAGGCGAGTTCGTGGCCACCGCCCAGCACCAGCGGCAGGCCGCCGCCGTCCAGCACGGCACGGACCGCCCCCGCCAGGCGTTCCTGCGCGGCCTCCAGCGCGCCATCCTGGCAGGCCACATTGCCAGCGTCGTACAAGGCTGGCAGCCCATGCGCGGGCACATTGGCCAGGGCGCGGCGGATTGCATCGGGCCCCTGCGCGGCGCCGGCGCGGCCGTGGTTGCGCAGCACGCCGGCATCGCAGGCGAACCCCACCAGCACCGGCGATCCGGCCGGCAGCGACGCGCCCGCGGCGCGCACAACATCGAATAGCCGCCTGGTATCGCCGCGCTCGCCAGCGTCGCTACGGCCCTGCCAAAGGAACTCTGTCATCGCCATGGTCACTGCCGCGTCAGCACGGCTTGCAGGAACCCGCGCGTGCGCTCCTGCGTGGGCGTGGAGAAAATGACGGACGGTGGACCGGCTTCGATGATGCCGCCGCCGTCCATCACTACCACGACATCGGCGACCTCGCGGGCAAAGCCCATCTCGTGCGTGACCACCACCATGGTCATGCCTTCGGCCGCCAGCACCTTCATCACCTGCAGGACTTCACCCACCAGCTCCGGATCGAGCGCCGAGGTGGGCTCGTCGAACAGCATCACGCGCGGCGCCATCGCGAGCGCGCGCGCAATCGCCACGCGCTGTTTCTGCCCGCCCGAAAGGCTGGCCGGCATGGCGTGCGCCTTGTGTGCCAAGCCCACCTTCTCCAGCAGCGCCATCGCCTTGCGCTCAGCCTCGTCCCGCGAGGCCGAACGCAACATGCGGGGACCGAGCGTGACATTGTGCAGCACGGACAAGTGGGGAAACAGGTTGAAGGACTGGAACACCATGCCGACTTCCGTGCGCAAGCGGTTTAGTTCATGGTCCGCGACCAGCTGGCCCTGATCGAGCAGCCTGGTGCCGCAGATCTCGATGCTGCCGGTCTCCGCCTGTTCCAGCCCATTGCAGCAGCGCAGGAACGTGCTCTTGCCCGAGCCGCTTGGCCCGATCACCACCACCACTTGCGACGGTTCCACATCGAAATCGATGCCTTTCAGTACCGTATGGTCGCCAAAGGATTTGCCCAGATTGCGGATCCGGATGATTGCGGAATCGCTCATTGCACCATGCCTCCCATACGCAGCCTTTGCTCCATGTGCCGCAGGAACAGTCCGGCGGCGCTGGTCAGCAGCAGATAAACCAGCGCGATTGCCAGATACACCTCCAGCGAGCGGTAGGACACGCTGATGATCTTCTGCCCCTCGTGCATCACGTCGTGAATGGTCAGCAGCGAGACCAGCGCCGAGTTCTTGATCAAGGCGATGAACTCATTGCCCAGCGGCGGAATCATGCGCACGATCGCCTGCGGCAGGATCACCGCGCGCATCGCCTGGCGTGACGACATGCCGATGGAACGCGCCGCCTCCATCTGGCCCTTGTCGACCGACTGGATCGCGCCGCGCACGATCTCGGAGACATAAGCGCCGGAATAGATGCCCAAGCCAATCACGCCGCAAACGAAAGCCGGTAGCAGGATGTCGAACTGCGGCAACCCGAAGAACAGCAGAAACAGTTGCACCAGCAGTGGCGTGCCGCGGATGGCGGTCACGTAGGCGGTACAGATGCCATACACGAAGCGACGCCGCGGATCGAGGCGGCCGATGCCAACCAGCAAGCCCATCACGCACCCGAGCACCAGCGCGCAGGCTGTCACCTCGACCGTTACCACGGCGCCGCGCACCAGGTCGGGCCAGCCTGCCCAGACCGGCGAGAAATCCAGTTCCATGATGTCTTCCCGCTTTACTTATGCGCCGTGCCGAACCATTTCTGGATCAGCTGCGCATAGGTGCCATCGGCCTTGAGTTTGGCCAGAGCGGCATTCACCGCGCGCGTCAGCTCCGGCGTGTCCTTGCGCACTGCCATGCCGTACTCCTCGGTGGTCAAGGCCTTCTCGACCACGCGCATACCGCCGCGCGCCTTGACATATTGCATCGCGGCGGGCCTGCCGGTCACTGCCGCATCCGCGCGGCCAATCTCTACCAGGTTGAACATTTCCTGGTTCTTCTCGACTTCCACGCGCTGGACCTGCGGATAGTTTTCGCGCAGGAAATTAACCGACTTGGTGCCGACCTGCACGCTCACCTTCTTCCCATTGAGATCGCTCGGGGCATTGATGGCGGCATTGCCGGTCTTGACCAGCGCGACCAGGCCGCCCGTGTAGTAGGGATCGGTGAAATCCACCACCTTGCGGCGCTCCTCGGTAATGTAGATGCCGGACACCGCCATGTCGAAGCGGCGCGAGATCAGGCCGGGGATCAGCCCTTTGAAATCGATATCGGTCCATTCGACACGCTTGCCCATCGCCTTGGCAAGCGCTTCGACCAGTTCGACATCGAAGCCCGTGCGCTTGCCGTTCTCGACGTATTCCATTGGCGGGAAGGTAGCGTCAGTGGCTACCCGGAGCACAGCATTGTCCTGGGCTCGCGCCAGGCCGGCGGCCAGGCTGAGGCCCATCAGGCCGATAAGCAGGCATTTGCGTCGAAGGTTCATCAGTCACTCCTCTTGAATGTATTGTCTTGGTATTGGGTATTAGAAGGCCTGCAAGCAGGCGGAGACTCTTCCCGCGGCCGACCTTGTCATCTCGATCAGGAGCGGCTCGCGCCCCTGAGTGCGGGTAGCCGGCGCCATCAGCGTGATCGAGCCGACAGCCGCCGTCTTCTCGCGCCGGCGGAACACCGGAACGCTGACGCCCCACACGCCGGCGTCCACTTCACCCTGGCTGACCGCATAGCCAGCCCGCTCAATGCCCGCGAGTTCGTCCAGCAACCGTTCGGCCCGCATGGCATCCATATCCGGCTGGGCAAGAACGATGCGGCGGCGTGCGTCTTCGTGCATGAATGCCAGCAGAGACTTTGCCGACGCACCCGCTCGCAACGGCACGCCGCGCCCCTTTTCAAACGAGCAACGCAGCGACTGGCGGCTCTCTATCATTTCCAGGCACACCGCCTGATCCTTGACCGCCACCACCAGCCCTACGCTCTCGCCGGATTGCTGCGCCAGCCATTGCATTTCCGGCTGCGCTTCGCGCGCGAGGTGCGAGGCCATGTCAAAGCCAAGCGCCAGCTGCAGGCTGATCGGGCCGGGCGCATACCGTCCGTCCGACTCCAGCACAAAGCCCCACCGCTTGAGCAGCACCAGTTGGCGATACAGCGAGCTTTTGGGCAAGCCGGTGGTGGCACCCAATTCACGCACGGTCATTGGCTGGCCCTGCTGCGCCAAAGCAGCGAGCACAAAGAGCACGCGATCCGCACCAGCGGCGGGGGAACTAGTTTCGGGGATGTCGGCTTCGATCTGCATATGGGCGAGAGCATGCTGGCGTTTTCCCAATTATCAAAACTGAGATTCCCATTAGTTGGGAATAAAATCCTAGGACTTACCCTAGCACCAGAAAGGATGATTGAGTTAGTGCCGAACAAGTCACGCGCTGGGAGACACCCGGACAAAGGACCGGCACCAGCCGTGACTCAACTCAAGGCGTTAATCACCAGGCGTTGCCCGTGACCTGGCCGAATCGAACATATCGACGCGCGACTCCCGATGGTGACCGGGCCATTGATCGTCCGGCACGTACCGAGGAAGCCTTTGATCCGCGACCGCCACTGGCCGGCGATGGCCTGCGCGGCGCTGGTCTGCTCGATCGCCTCGACTGGATAGAACGCGGCCGGGAAGCGTTTGATCTCGCGCACGGCAATGTGCAGGGCGTCGGACAGGTCGGATTTGACCTGCGTGATGGGAATGCGCGGAATCACGAGAGAAGTCCATTCAGCATGGCGATGGCTACCTGCGCATCGACAGTGGCGCCGAATCGTTCATTGGGCCGTTGGGATTCGGCAGTCCAGGTGCGGGCGTCTTCTCCCCAGACCACCTTGGCCGTACCGGGCGGCGCATGAAGACGAAGGCGCTTTCCCAGTGCTGGCAGCAGATGGGACGCGTGGCTGGTGGCGACACGGTAATACGCCAGGATTCAGCGCACGCGCTATACTATCCAAGTCGCTGCAACCACAGCGACCCGGGGTGAGAGCCGGAGCAAGAAGGCGGACGACCGCCGCCGCCAGGCGGTATTTTTTCGTCCGGCACGCCTCTGCGCGTCCTTATGGGCGGGCCTTGGCGGGGGAGCCCTCGGGCTCGCCGGTCCCTTCTTGCCGGTCTCTCAACCCTGCCATGCGCCCGCCCACCCCGTTTGAGAGCGGGGAGCGGGTCTGAAACCGCTCAAGAAGGAGGCAACCATGCTTCAGTCTTTGCTCGCCCATACCGGGCGTTCGGCAATTCCCGGCATCCTCACCATCCGTCAGCGCACGCGCGTCATGCCACGGGAGGTGTCCCATGTGTAAGCACACCCGCTACGGCGTCACCGCCGAGCACACAGGCGCCGACATGTTCGTAACTGCGCATACTCCATGCGAAAACCCGTTGAGTCTCGCCGGGGAAAAGGCGGCGCAACTCTACGCGTTGTTGTTCATGACTTGCGACAACGCCGCCGCCGGAGCATTCGGCGATCTCGCTGAAGACATCCAGGGCCGACTGCTCTCGCTCGCAGCCGGATTGGCACACGAGACGCTGGTGTTGAGTGAACTGGCCGCGCGGCATGATCAGGAGCGCCGGCAGGATGGATAGTGTTCGGGTTGTAGTGCGCCGCTTCCGTTGGTGACGGAAAACGTGGTCCCGCGTGATCAAGATCTGCGGGGCCTGCCGCTTTTTTCCTGGAGCGCTCGCGGTGGCAGTCAGAGCTTCGGGTCTGACTGATCACCGTCCCACTGCCAGATGGTGGAACCGTAGTCGGAGATCACGGCTGGCATGATCTCGCCTTCCCGGAAATATCGCCACGATCCGGCTTTGGCGGGTGTCATCCAGTAGCCGGCCTTGGGGCAAGGTTCACCGCTCTGGCATCGTAGACGCGTAGCGGTGGCGTCTGCATCCGCATGAACATTCGCATTCGCCTTGGCCCATGCGGCCAGGTCTTTTTGGTAGTAGAGATACGAGCGGAGACTGGTATCGTCTTCGCTGCCGAGCAGGAGCACGGCAGCGCCTGCCTCGAAAGACCAGTAGCCATAGTAACCGCCGGTTCTTCCCTGCGCATCGGGCTTATGGGCATCGTGCCAACCAGCGCCAGACAGGTCTTTGTACCAGCGTTTGAGAAACGCATTCAGGCAGGCAAGACGTTCTGATTCGGTACCTTGGTAGAACGCCTTAATGAGATTGCCGTACGGCTTATCCCAAAACCACTCGTCGACATCCTCGCGGTCGGGAAGGGCAGTTGGGCGAGGCCTATCCACACGCCGGACATGCTGGACGGCTTGCCGGCCGAGGCTCAGCTCAACCCATCCAGCACCAGGTGCTGACCATGGATGGCCTTTGCCGCGTCCGAAGCCAAAAAGGCGATAGCGTGCGCCGCCGAGGCCGTCGACACCCAGGCCTGCGCATCCGCGTGCGGCATCGACCGGCGATTGGCGACGGTATCCAGGACGCCCGGCGCGATGCTGTTGACGTTGATGCCCGCCTGCCTGACTTCGTGCGACAGGCTTTCCACCAGGCGTTGCAAGGCGCTCTTCGAGGCGCAGTAGGCCCCCATCGCGGCCGCCCCGTTGCTGGCGCCGCGCGCCGTGACCGCGATCACCTTGCCGGCATGCTGCGCGAGCATGGCCGGGATGAAGTGCTGCGTGACAGCCACCAGCGACCAGGCGTTCAGGTCCATCATGCGCATCCAGGATTCCCGGCTCAGCGCATGGGCGGGCTCGCCCATCTCGAAGCCGCCGGCCACGTGGACCAGTACGTCGACGCCGGCGAACGCGTCGAGGATGGTACTCGCCGCGCCCGCCATGCTGTCCACGGAGGTCACGTCGGCCGCCAGCGGCAGATGCCACCCCGCCGCCTCCGCCACCGGGGCATGGGCGCGCATGGCCTCCACGTCCCGGTCGATCAGGGCAAGGCGGGCGCCCTCGTCCGCAAAGGCCTCTGCCACCGCCCGGCCTAGCGCGCCGCCGGCACCGGTGATCACTACGCGGCGCGGAGAGGAGGATGCATCCATGGTGTTCTCCTGAATCGGGTTGCCGGCATGCCGCAACGGCTCCGGCGTGAGGGCCGGCGGCCCCATAGCCACAATAGACGGCGAATGCCGGCAAGGGAACCTGCCTGTACCGCTGTGCGGCTGTGCCACCGTGCCGCCATTCAATTTCCACAAATAATAACCATTCTCATTTACAATGCGACGCCTTTGCCATTCGTATCCCGCGCCGCACCATGCTCACCCGCCAATTGATTGCCCCCGTCACCCTCGGCTGCCTGCTCTCGCCGGCCATGGCCCAGGCCGCCACGGACACCGAAACCACCCTGCCGGCGGTGACGGTCAGTGCGGCGGAAGACCCCCGCGCCGACACGGGTTTTGCTACCCGCAGGGCCGCCGGCGTGACCAAATCCGGCAGCTCGGCGGCGCAAAGCGCGCAGTCGATCACCGTCATCACGCGCGACCTGATGGACAGCCAGCAGGCGCAAACCCTTGGCGACGCGCTGGCCAACTCGGCCGGCGTGGTCACCAATGTGTATGGCCGGCGCGGCTGGGACGATTTCATCATCCGGGGCCAGCGCGCGTCGGAATCGGTCTTTGTCGACGGCCTGCTGGTCGAGAGCAATAACCGCGTGGCGCAGGAGCTGTTCGGCGCCGAACGCGTGGAAGTGCTCAAAGGCCCGGCCTCCGTGCTGTTCGGCAAGGTGCAGCCGGGCGGCATGGTCAATATCGTCAGCAAGCGGCCGAAACCGGAGCTGTTTGGCGAACTCGGCCTCACGGTGGGCAGTTACGGTTTGCGCCAGGTCACGGCGGACGCAGGCACGCCGCTGTCGGAAAACGGCAAGGCCGCGCTGCGCGTCAACGCCCTGGCGATGAACAGCGACGACCCGACCGACTATGTGTACTACCGCAACCGCTATATCGCGCCGTCGCTGTCGCTGGATCTCGGGGCGCGTACCGACCTGACCCTGCTGGCCAGCCACAACGAGCGGCAGTATGTGCGCCAGCAGGGTCTGCCGGTCAACGGCACCCTGGCCGGCAACCGCAACGGCACCCTGCCCGCCAGCCGCTTTATCGGCGAGCCGGGCCTGGCCCCCTACGACGGCGAGCAGAACCGGCTGGGCTACGCGCTGACCCACCGCTTCGATTCCGGCTGGACGCTGAACCAGAATTTCCGCTGGCAGACGCTGTCGCTGACCGGCACGCTGGTCTCGGCCGGGGCCATGGCCGCCAACAGCCAGTTGCTGAACCGCAGCGCCACGCAGCAGGACATCTCCGGCACCACCATCGGCATCGATACCAACCTGCAGCGGCGCTTCGAGGTGGCCGGCCAGCAGCACGAGATCACGCTGGGCGTGGACTACAACCGCAGCACCGAAACGCGCCTGCAGCGCGCCTGCAAGGTGGCCGCGCTCAATGTCTACCGGCCGGTCTACGGCGCGGCCATCAACTGCCCCAGCGCCTACAGCCTGAACCAGGAGGACAGCGTCAGCGCGCTGGGCTTCTATGTCCGCGACCAGGTGCGCCTTGCCGAGCGCTGGCTGCTCACCGCGGGCCTGCGCCACGACACGGCCCGCACCGGCACCACCGACCGCCTGCTTGCCGCGCGCACCGGCGACACCGCGCGGGCCGTCACCGGCAGCGCCGGGCTGATGTTCGACCTGACCGCCTGGGCACGCCCCTACATCAGCTATGCGACCTCGTTCCTGCCGAACTCCGGCACCGACATCGGCGGCGCCACCTTCAAACCCGAGACGGGACGGCAGGCCGAGATCGGCGTCAAGTTCGACCTGCCCGGCAAGCGCGGCCTGCTGACGCTGTCCGCCTTCGACCTGACCCGGCGCAACGTGCTGAGCTCGGACCCGCTCAACACCGGTTTCAGCATCGCCACCGGCGAGCAGCGCACGCGCGGCCTGGAGGCCGAGCTCACTGCCGATCTCGGCGGCGGCTGGAGCCTGGCCGGGGCCTATGCCTATATCGCCAGCGAAGTGACCGAGGACACGGTTGCCGCCAACGTCGGCAAGCCGCTCAACAACGTGCCGCGGCATAGTGTCTCGCTGTGGGGAACCAAGCATTTGCGCGGCCCCCTGGCCGGCTGGTATGTGGGCGCCGGCATGCGCGCCGAGAGCGCCAAGCGCGGCTACAGCTTCAACTACACCGTGCCCGGCTACGCAGCGGCGGACCTGGCCGTGGGCTATGCGGCAGCGCACTGGAAGGCCGCGCTCAACGTCAAGAATGTGTTCGACAAGGCGTACTACGCGGGCGGCCTGAACAACAACGTGTTGCCGGTGGGCAATCCGCGCACCTTGATGCTGAACGTCGCGCTGAACTACTGAGTTGCGCCGCCGGCACGCGTGCGGGAAAGCGCGGGCGGCGGCCGGCGATGCCACCTAGCCAGCCGGCCCAGGATCGTTCAAGATGCGGAGTCGCCACCCGGCAGGCCGGTTCGTCGGAATGCCTGATGCCTGATACCTGAACCCTTGAACACCTGAGAGTCGCAATTGCCGCTGCATCGTCTTAGACAAAGCACCACCCTGGTCGCCGTGCTGGCGCTGATCGGGTCGATGGCCTCGCTTTGTATCGGTACCTCGTTTGCCAAGAGCCTGTTCGCCGCGGTGGGCGCCCAGGGCACCACCGCGCTGCGCGTGGGCTTCTCCGCGCTGATCCTGCTGTGCGTGTGGCGGCCCTGGCGGATGCCGCTGAGCCTGGCCAACGCCCGCGTGATCGCGCTGTACGGCGCCGCGCTGGGGGCCACCAACCTGTTGTTCTATATGTCGCTGCGCACCGTCCCGCTGGGGCTGGCGATCGCCATCGAGTTCACGGGGCCGCTGGCGGTGGCGATCTCGTCCTCGCGCAGGGCCATCGATTTTCTGTGGATCGGATTTGCGGTGGCGGGCTTGCTGCTGCTGTTGCCGCTTGGCCAGAACGTCGCCACGCTGGACCCGGCCGGCATCGGCTACGCCCTGGCCGCCAGCGTGGGCTGGGCGCTGTACATCGTCTTCGGGCAGATGGCAGGCAACGCGCACGGCGGGCAGGCCACCTCGCTGGGGCTGACCATGGCGGCGCTGGTGGTGTTTCCCTTCGGGCTGGCCCATGCCGGTACGGCCATGTTCAGCCCTTCGCTGCTGCTTGCCGGGCTGGCGGTCGGCCTGCTTTCCAGCGCCATCCCCTATTCGCTGGAAATGGTGGCGCTCAAGCGGCTGCCGCGCCGCACTTTCGGCATCCTGCTCAGCATGGAGCCCGCCATGGGCGCGCTGGCCGGCCTGGTATTCCTGCACGAAACGCTGAACGCGCAGCAGTGGCTGGCGATTGCCAGCATCATCGCGGCCTCGGTCGGGTGCACGGTGACGGCCGGCAAGCGCAAACCGGCGACAGCACCCGCCGAGG
>NZ_JARJLM010000217.1 GCF_029335485.1 Cupriavidus basilensis | reverse complement strand
CATGCCGATGGCCCGGCGTCACCACTGGAACCAGTCTGTACTGCTCGATTGCCGGGACGGGATCGATTCCGGGGCACTGGCAGCAGCGCTGGGCGATCTGGTCGCCCATCACGATGCGCTGCGGCTGCGGTTCGTCGAAGCGTCGGGCGTCTGGCAGCAGACGTACGCCGAAGCCGAGACCTGCGCTGACCTGCTGTGGGTGCGAGAAACCGCAACGGAAGCCGAACGGCTGGCGCACTGCGAGGCCGCCCAACGCAGCCTCGATCTGGCACGTGGGCCGCTGCTGCGCGCTGTCGCGCTGCGGACCGGAGACCACTGGCAACTGCTGCTGGCGATCCACCATCTGGTGGTCGATGGCGTGTCGTGGCGGGTGCTGATCGAGGATCTGCATACGGCCTATCGGGCACGGCTGCAAGGCAAGCAGATCGAACTGCCGGCGCGCAGGGCGTCGTACCAGCGCTGGGCCGAAGCCCTGCGCGACAGCGCCGCCCGCCGTGGCGAGGAAATCCCGCGCTGGCAGGCGCTGGCCACCGTTGACGCCTCCCTGCCGGCAGACGAAGCCTCCGGCTCCCTCACCATCGCCAACCGCGCCAGCGTGACGCTGACGCTGCCAGCCGATCTCACGCAATCGCTGCTCCAGCGGGCGCCCGCCGCCTATCGCACGCGGGTCAACGACCTGCTGCTGACAGCGCTCGCCCGCGCACTGTCCGCGTGGACCGGCCGAAAAGACGTACTGGTGGACCTCGAAAGCCACGGCCGTGTGGCGGGCGTGGATGATTCGCTCGATCTCAGCCGCACGGTCGGCTGGTTCACGACGATGTTCCCGGTGGCGCTCGACGGCAGCGGCGAGATCGGCACGGCCATCCGCACGGTCAAGGAGCAACTGCGCGCGGTGCCCGGCGAAGGCATCGGCTTCGGCCTGCTGCGACGCTGGGGCACGCCGGCCCAGCAGTCGGCGCTGGCAGCGGTGCCCAAGCCCGAGGTGGTGTTCAACTACCTGGGCCAGTTCGATGCAAGCTTCGCCGAAGGCGCCGCATGGCGGCCGGCCGCAGAGGGGGCGCAGGCGGCGGGAGGCACCCAGGACCCCGCCGCTCCGCTGTCGCATCCGCTGTCGGTCAGCGGGCAAGTGCTTGGCGGCGAACTGCAATTGACGCTGGCGTTCAGCCAGAACCGGCATCGCACGGCCACCATCGAGCGCCTGGCCGGAGCGCTGCGGGCCGAACTGGAAGCCGTCGTACGCCACTGCACCTCCGGCGCCGTCGGCCTCACGCCTTCCGATTTTCCGCTGGCTGGCCTGACGCAGGCCCGGCTCGACGCACTATGCCTTGATGCCGCGCGCGTGCAGGACCTGTATCCGTTGTCCCCGATGCAGTCGGGCATGCTGTTCCATAGCGTCTTCGCCCCCGAAGGCAGCGCGTATACGAACCAGTTGCGTGTCGATATCGACGGTCTCGATCCGGCCCGCTTTGTCGCGGCATGGCAGGCCGTGCTGGCGCGCCACGACAGCCTGCGCTGCGGTTTCCTGCATCGCGGCGACCAGCCGCTGCAATGGGTGGCCAAGGACGTCGCCTTGCCCGTGATCGAGGCGGACTTCACGGGGCGCGCCGCCGAGGACGTGGATCGGCTGGCGGCCGAGCAGCTTGCACAGCGCTTCGACCTGCAACAGCCGCCGCTGATGCGCGTCGCGCTGCTGCGCACGGGGCCGGATCGCCGTCATCTGGTCTGGACCGTCCATCATCTGCTGCTCGACGGCTGGAGCACCGCGCATTTGCTGGGCCAGGTGCTGCGCCACTACGCGGGCGAAGCGCTGCCGGCTGTCGGACATCGCTTTGCCGACTACATCGGCTGGCTGCAGTCGCGTGACCGGGATGCCAGCGAGACGTTCTGGAAGGCGCAAATGCAGTCGCTGGAAACGCCAACGCGCCTGCTGGATGCACTGCCAGCGGTCACGTCCGGGGATGGCCATACCGAGCAGCATCATCACCTCGACGCCGACGCAACGGCCGCGCTGGCCGCGTTTACCCGCGCGCAGAAGGTAACGTTCAACACGCTGGTGCAGGCGGCATGGCTGCTGGTACTGCAACGCTGCACCGCGCAGCCCAGCGTGGCGTTTGGCGCCACCGTGTCCGGCCGCCCCGCCGATCTGCCGGCCGCCCAGCAGATGCTGGGGCTGTTCATCAATACGCTGCCGGTGGTGGCCACGCCCTCGCCGCGCCAGAGCGTGGGCGACTGGCTGCGTGAGGTCCAGGCGCTGAACCTTGCCACGCGCGAGCACGAACACGCGCCGCTCTATGACATCCAGCGCTGGGCCGGCCACGGCGGGCAGGCGCTGTTCGATTCGATCGTGGTCTTCGAGAACTACCCGGTCGATGCCGCGCTGCGCCGCGCGCCGGGCGGGCTGGCGTTCGCGAACATCACCAACCGCGCGGAAACCAATTACGCGCTGACGCTGGTGCTGGCCCAGACCGATACGCTGCGCCTGACCTGCCGCTTTGACCGCGCCTGTCTGGCGGAAGCCCAGGCCGAAACGCTGGCGCAGGCGCTGCTGGCCACGATGCGCGCCATGGCGGCCGATGCGGCGCAGCCACTGGGGCAGATCAGCCTGATCGACGCAACGCGTCTGCGGACGTCGCCTTCCTCGGCGTTCGTCGGCAGCTATCAGCCCGTCCATCGGCGCTTCGAGGCCCATGCCCTCGATACGCCCGATGCCACGGCGCTCGTCGCCGACGGCCAGGCGCTGAGTTATGGCGAACTCAACCGGCGCGCCAACGCGCTGGCGCGGCAGTTGATCGCGCGCGGCGTGGGGCCGGATGTGCCCGTGGGCGTGCTGGCCGAGCGGTCCGTGGAAATGGTCGTCGCGCTGCTGGCGATCCTGAAGGCTGGCGGCGCCTATGTGCCATTCGATCCCGAGTATCCGACCGACCGCCTGGCCTACATGGTCGAGGACAGCCGCGTGGCGCTGTTGCTGACGCAGCGCCCCGAGGCCCTGCCGGCCGCACCGGCCTCGGTGTCCATGCTGGACCTGACGCAGCCCGCGCTCTACATCGGCGACGCCGCAGGCACGACGCCGAACCCGGAGCGGACGCCACATCCGGCGCATCTGGCCTATGTGATCTACACCTCCGGCTCGACCGGGCGGCCCAAGGGCGTGGGGATTTCCCACGGCGCGCTGGCCCACTATCTCGATGGCGTGCTGGCGCAACTGGCATTGCCGCACGGGCTGCGCATGGCGATGGTATCGACACCGGCGGCGGACCTCGGGCATACGGTGCTGTTTGGCGCGCTGGCCAGCGGCGCTGCGCTGCATCTGCCCAAACGCCGTTGCGTGTTCGATGCGGCTGCTTTCGCGCGCTATATGGCCGAGCACCGCATTGACGTGCTCAAGATCGTCCCGAGCCATCTGCGCGCGCTGCTGGACGGCGCGGCGGCGGCCGGCACGGCGCCGGCAGACGTGCTGCCGGCCCACACGCTCGTGCTCGGCGGCGAAGCCACCGACTCCGCGCTGCGCGCCCGCATTCATGAAGCGCGTCCCGCCTGCCGGCTGGTCAACCACTACGGGCCCACGGAAACCACGGTCGGCGTCCTCGTGCACGTGGCCGGCACGGCGCCGCAGCCCGGAACCGGCCTGCCGCTGGGGCAGCCGCTGGCCGGCACCGTGGCCCATGTGCTGGACGGCGCGCTGGCGCCATTGCCCGACGGCGTGGCCGGCGAGCTGTATCTGGGCGGACCGGCGCTGGCACGCGGCTACCTTGGCCGCGCCGCGCTGACGGCCGACCGCTTCGTTCCGGACCCGTTCTCGGCGCATGGTGGCCGTCTCTACCGCACAGGGGATCGTGTGCGGCGCCAGGCGGACGGCGTTTTCGAATACCTCGGCCGGATCGACGATCAGGTCAAGATCCGTGGCTTCCGCGTGGAACCCGGCGAAGTGGCGGCGCAACTGGCCGCGCTGCCGGGTGTCCGGCAAGCCGCCGTGGTGGCCGACGCGACGCCAACGGGCATGCAACTGGCCGGCTATGCCGTGCCGGAGGACGGCCGGCGAACCGATCCCGCCGAACTGCGGCGCGCGCTGGCCGCCGTGCTGCCCGGCAATATGGTGCCGGCCACGATCGTTTGCCTCGACGCGCTGCCACTGACCGCCAACGGCAAGCTGGATCGCCGCGCGCTGCCAAAGGCCGACGCTCCCGTTGCCGTTGCCGCGGAACCGCCGCAGGGCGATCTCGAAACGCGGCTGGCCGCGATCTGGCAGGACCTGCTCGGCGTGCCCACGGTGGGCCGCCACGACAACTTCTTCGCCCTGGGCGGCCATTCGCTGCTGGCCGTCCAGCTTCTGTCCCGCATTCAAGGCGAACTCGGCATCGATGCGCCGCTTGCGCTGCTGTTTGGCGCCGGCACGCTGGCCGAACTGGCTGCCGCGCTGCCCGCGCAGCATCGCCATGCCGACGAAGCCGCCCTGCTGGAGCTGGAGGCGTTTGCCAATACCCTGGAGTCAGTCTGAATGATCGAAGCCAATACCGCGGCCCGGCTGGCCGCGCGCTTTGCCACGCTGGCGCCGGCCCAGCGCCGTGCGTTCCTCGACAAGATGGCCGAGCAAGGCATGGCCTTCTCGCAATTGCCGATCCCCGCGCTGCCGCGCCCGGACGCGTCGGCGGACCACGGCGCGCCGTTGTCCTACGCGCAACAGCGCCAATGGTTCCTGCATCGTTTCGAGCCCGATAGCGCCGCGTACCACATCAGCAGCAGCGTGGAACTGCGCGGGGCGCTGGATGTGGACGCACTGGCGGCGGCCTTCGCAACGCTCGCACGCCGCCACGAAGCGCTGCGGACGAGCTTTGTCGCCAACGCGGCCGGCCATGCGCGGCAGCTTGTGCGCCCGGAAGTGGTGATCGCGTTGCCGGTGACGGAGCTGTCGGCGAACCCGGACGCCGCCGACGTGCACGCGGCCGCCATCGCCGAAGCGCCGTTCGATCTGGGCGTTGCGCCGCTGCTGCGCGTGCATCTGCTGAAACTTGGGCACCAATCGCATCGGCTGGTACTGGTGATGCACCATATCGTCTCCGACGGCTGGTCGATGCAATTGCTGATCGACGAACTGGGGGCGGCCTACCGCGCGCGCGTTGCCGATCAGCCGCTGGCGCTGCCGGCGCCCCAGATCGGCTACACCGACTATGCGGCGTGGCAGCGCAACTGGCTGGAAGCTGGCGAGCGGGAACGGCAACTGAACTGGTGGCGCGATGCGCAGGCCGGCGCGCCCACGGTACTCGCGCTGCCGACCGACCGCCCCCGCCCCGCCAGGGCGGCCTATCTGGCGCAGCGCTGCGAGATCGACATCCCCGATGCGCTGGCGCAAGCCCTGCGCGAGCGCGCGCAGGCGCAAGGCGGCACGCTGTTCATGGCGCTGCTGGCCGGCTTTCACGCGCTGCTCTACCGCTACACCGGCAGCCGCGACATCTGCGTGGGCGTGCCTGTGGCGGGCCGCAACCGAATCGAGACCGAGCGGGTGGTGGGGCTCTTCGTCAACACGCAGATCGTGCGCGGCCAGATCGATGGCCGCCGGCCGCTTTCCGCGCTGCTTGGCGATATCCGCGAAGCGGTGCTGGGCGCGCAGGCGCATCAGGACCTGCCGTTCGAGCAGCTGGTGGATGCGTTGCAGCCCGAGCGCAGCATGAGCTATCACCCGCTGTTTCAGGTGGTGCACAACCATCGGCGCGGTGACCGCGCGGGCCGGCTCTCGCTGCCCGGTCTGGAACTCGAAAGCGCGCCCGTGGGCGAGCGCGCGACAGCGCTGGAATTGACGCTCGATACGCGCGAGGACTCCGCGGGCCAGATTCACGCGTGCTTCCACTACGCTGCCGAACTGTTCGACGTGGCGACCGCGCAGCGGCTGGCGCGCCACTATCTGCGACTGCTGCAGCAGCTTGCCGACGCGCCGGACTGCGCGCTGGATGCGGTCGAATTGCTCGACGCCGCCGAGCGGGACAGCCTGCTTGCGCTGGGCCAGGGCGAAGTGCCGGCCGATGCCTGCATGCCGGTCCACGCGCAGATCGCCCGCCACGCGCTGGCGCAGCCGGAGGCCGTTGCAGTGACCTGTGGCGAGCAGACGCTGCGTTATGGCGAATTGCTGGCGCGTGCCGATCGTCTGGCCGCCGTGCTTCATGCACGCGGCATCGGCGCCGAGGATCGTGTGGGCATCGCCCTGTCCCGCTCGCTCGACATCATCGTCACGCTGCTGGCCGTGATGCGGGCTGGCGCGGCCTATGTGCCGTTCGACCCGGCCTATCCCAAGGACCGGCTGGCCTATCTGTTCGAGGACAGCGTGATCCGGCTGCTCGTCACCGAGCCGGCCTTGCTCGATACGCTGCCGGCGCCGGCTTCTCTGCCGGTGCTGACGCTGGATATGGTGGGCAACGGCCCGACGCTAGCCGCCGAGGTGCCGGTCCATCCGTCTCAACTCGCCTACGTGATCTACACGTCCGGTTCGACGGGACGCCCCAAGGGCGTGTGCGTGTCCCACGGCCCGCTGGCCATGCACGTGGCGGCGACCATCGACGCCTACGAAATGGGCCTGCACTCGCGCGAACTGCATTTCCTGTCGTTCGCGTTCGATGGCGCCCACGAACGCTGGCTTTGCGCCTTGGCCTGCGGCGGCTCGCTGGTACTGCGCGACGACGCGCTCTGGACGCCCGAGCAGACGGCGCAGGCGATGATCCGGCACGGCGTGACCAACGCGGGCTTCCCGCCGGCGTATCTGCGGCAACTGGCCGAATACGTCGAACAGAGCGGCGAGCGTCCGGACGTCTCGCTCTATTCCTTCGGTGGCGAAGCGATGCCGCGTGGCGCCTTTGCCCAGGCACGGCGCGCGCTGGGTGCGCGGACCTATATCAATGGCTATGGCCCGACCGAAACCGTGGTCACGCCGATGGTCTGGAAGGTGCGCGGCGATGCGCCGGAAGCGGATTTCGCGGGCACCTACGCCCCGATTGGCCGCCCGGTTGGCGACCGGCGCTGCTACCTGCTCGACGCAGAACTGAACCTTGTGCCGCCGGGCGTAGCCGGGGAACTCCATATCGGCAGCGAAGGGTTGGCGCGTGGGTATCTGAATCGTCCCGGCATGTCGGCGGAGCGCTTTATTCCAGACCCATTCGCTGACGATGGCGCACGGCTGTATCGCACAGGCGATCTGGCGCGCTGGCTGCCTGACGGGCAACTGGAGTACCTGGGCCGGATCGACCAGCAACTGAAGATTCGCGGCTTCCGCATCGAACCGGGTGAAATCGAGGCGCGGATTCTGGCGCAGGCGGGTGTGGGCAACGCGGCCGTGCTGGCTGTCGAGGGCCCTGCCGGCGCAAGGCTGGTCGCCTATGTGGTGTCGACCAGCGCTGCCCAGATCGACGTGGCCGCCGTGCGCACGGCATTGGCAGCCGACTTGCCCGACTACATGGTGCCGGCGGCGTTCGTCGTGATCGACACCCTGCCCCTGACCCCGAACGGCAAGCTGGACCGTCGCGCGCTGCCGGCGCCGGCCTTCGAGAGCGCCCAGACCTTCGTCGCCCCCGAGGGCGAGG
>NZ_JARJLM010000216.1 GCF_029335485.1 Cupriavidus basilensis | reverse complement strand
ACCTGTCTCAACCCACCCACGCCCGAATCCTAAACACATCCCCGCTCCCTAACCGGCAGCCAGACTTCCAACACCCCAGTCCCCGCCGCAGGATCAAAATCCTCACTGTAGCGCTCGAAATCAGGCGCAAACGCCGACACCATGCCCGACGCCGGCAGCCACTCGTTCCAGATACGCATGCACGTCCGAGGAAGGGTGGAGAGCGGGCCTGCATGCTCGAACACGGCGTAGCGCTGCGGAGATATCTCGATGCAGCGAAATGCCGCATCGAGGCCTGCCAGGCTGCGCACCTCCACCCCGGCGATGTATTCAAAGCCGCCATTGCCATCGGGGTTGCAGCAAACGCCATAGGTAACGTTGCTCACCTGGCCCGGCACCTTGCCGATATGCGGGATAAACGATTGCCAGAGGGCGGGAATGCCGCCGTTGGTCTCAATGGTGAAGCGCCCGCTGAATCCCGCTATCAGCAGAGACCGGCCGGTTTCGAAGCGGGGCGCGGGCAGATCGGTCAACGTGGGTTCTGTCATGCTTGAAGTCTCCGGATGCTCTCTTTGCGAGTCAGATGATTCCGCGCCGGCACCGGCGCTGGCGCGATCCGGATCGGGATCCCGCCCCGCCTGCTGGCAACTGCCAGCGTTCCGCTGCCTGGCGCATGCCGCCAGGCGTCACTACCTGGCCAGGCGGCTATTTCAGGTAAGACTTGATGACCTGGAGCACCACGTCCAGGTCTTGCTGCCGTTGTTCCGGTTCCGCTTCCTTCACCACATGGTCGACCAGATGCCCTTCGATGACGGCGGCCATCAGGCCGTTCACCGCGCCGCGGATGGCAGCGATCTGCTGAAGCACCGCGGTGCAATCCGTCTCGCTGTCGAGCAGCCTCTCCAGCGCGGCGGTTTGCCCGTGTATCCGCCTGACCCGCGCCAGCAGCTTGGCCTTGTCTCGAACAGTGTGTGCCATATCCCCCTTGCCTCGTCTTGTTGCCGGAATCACTGAGCCGGAGGGTAGCATATCCATGCCGGGAGTCAGTATTGACGGCGCCGCCAAGGCTACGCCTCGAGCGCCGGCGGGATGAGCGTTGAGACGGAGCGCGCGGACAGCGGCCGTCAGCGCTCCGCCTTCATTCAGCGCGATGGGTCCGTCGAGTCGGAGCAAGCGTTTCCGGAGCCGCGCGAATTCAATGCCCGCCTGCGTCTGGGGCATGGGCACCGCAGCCACGATGACGAGGTGCATCATCTCTGCGTCACGGCTTTTACAGCATAATCGGCTTCGGGATCGAATCCCGACCATAGCCGGCAGCCATTGCCGCTACTTGCAAAGACGCAACGCAAAGACGATCGCATGACCAACGCCCCAACCGACGACCGTAATCCCTGGGCAGTCTTCCTCATTTTCCTGCGTCTTGGGCTCACTTCCTTTGGCGGCCCCGTGGCGCACCTGGGATACTTTCGCGAAGAGTTTGTCAGCCGCCGCCGCTGGCTCTCGGAGAGCAGCTACGCGGACCTGGTGGCGCTTTGCCAGTTCCTGCCAGGGCCTGCCAGCAGCCAGGTGGGGATGGCCCTGGGCTTGTCCCGCTCGGGCTACGCCGGGGCGCTCGCGGCATGGGCGGGCTTTACCCTGCCGTCGGCCTGCGCCCTGATCCTGTTCGCGCTGAGCCTGTCGGGCTTCGGCGGCGTCATCGCGCCCGGCGCGCTGCATGGCCTGAAGGTGGTTGCCGTGGCGGTGGTCGCGCAAGCGGTCTGGGGCATGGCCAGGAACCTCTGCCCGGACCCGCTTCGCGTCACCATCATGGCTATCGCGGCCTGCGTGGTCCTGATGGTGCCGTCGGCGTGGGCGCAGGTCGGCGTGATCGCCGCGGCCGGCATCGCGGGCCTGGTGCTGTTCAAGCCCGCGCAGGCGGCGGTGCACGAGCCGCTGGCGATCCGGGTCGGCCATCGCGCCGGGGTGGTCTTGCTGACGGTGTTCTTTGGCTTGCTGCTCGGCCTGCCGGTTCTGGCGCAGCTGGTGCCGAGCCGTGCCGTTGCCATGTTCGATGCCTTCTACCGTGCGGGATCGCTGGTGTTCGGCGGCGGCCACGTCGTACTGCCGCTGCTGCAGGCCGCCGTCGTGCCCACCGGCTGGGTGAGCAACGAAGCGTTCCTGGCCGGCTATGGCGCCACCCAGGCCGTGCCCGGCCCCTTGTTCACGTTCGCGGCGTTTCTCGGGGCCGCCATGAACAACACGCCAACGGGCTGGGCCGGCGGCCTGATCTGCCTGGTTGCCATCTTTGCGCCGTCGTTCCTGCTGGTGGCCGGCGCACTCCCGTTCTGGGAAAAGCTGCGCCGCAGCGTGCACACGCAAGCCGCGCTGCTTGGCGTGAATGCGGCCGTGGTGGGCCTGCTGCTCGCCGCGCTCTATCAGCCTGTGTGGACCAGCGCCATCCACCGGCCGGCGGACTTCGGGCTGGCGCTCGTGGCCCTGGTCGCCCTGATGTTCTGGAAGCTCCCGCCGTGGGCGGTGGTCGTCGCCAGCGGCGTCATCGGGTGGGGCTTGAGCCTGGTGTGACCGGGCGGCAAGGCGTGCGCATCGCCCCTGAGCCCTGCTCCGCGCCTCGATGGCCTTCAGCACGGCAACCATGTCCGCATCGGCATGGCCCGAGCATCAGCGCTTGGGGGGGCTGGACCGGCCGCGCCGGCGGCGATCGCGCTCATGTGCGTGCCGGCCCGCGCTGGCGGGCCGGATTTTCTGCCACCGTATCGTTGATGGGAAAGTGCAGCATGGCCGCCAGCAGCCCGGCAACCGCCGTGGCGCCCCACAGCAGGGTATAGGAGCCGGTCGCGTCGAAGACGAAGCCGCCCAGCCAGGCCCCCAGGAACGAGCCGACCTGATGGCTGAGAAAGCAGACCCCGAACAGCGTCCCCAGGTGCCGCGTGCCGAACACCTTCGCCACCAGCCCGCTCGTCAGCGGCACGGTTCCCAGCCAGGTCAGGCCCATCACGGCGGCGAAGACGACGACCGAGCCCACCGTCTTCGGCAACAGGAAAAAGACCCCGATGGCGATGCCCCGGATCAGGTAAAGCCAGCCCAGCACGGTTTGCTGGCGGAAGCGTCCTCCCAGCCAGCCGCAGGCCCAGCTTCCCGCCATGTTGAACAGGCCGATCAGGGCCAGCGCCGTTGCGCCCAGTCCCGCGGGCATATGGCAGAGGAACAGGTAGCCGGGCAGATAGGTTGCGATAAAGGCCAGCTGGAATCCGCAAACGAAGAAAGCAACGGTGAGAAGGCGGTAGCCGGGGTGCCGGCACGCCTGGGACAGCACCGCTCTCAGGGAAGGCGCCGGCGGCTCCCGCGATGGCGCGCCGCCCGGGTTCCGGCGGTCCAGGACGATTCCCAGCGGCGCCGCGGCCAGCATCAGGAACGCGAGTACGAGCAGAGAGGTGGAGACGCCCGACGTTTCCCGGATCGTCTGCGTCAGGGGAACGACGAGGACCTGTCCCAGCGACCCGCCCGCGCTTGCCAGGCCCATCGCCATGCTGCGTTTCTCCGGGGAAGCCAGGCGCCCGACCGCCGGCAGCACCACGCCGAAGGTCGTGCAGCTGACCCCGATGCCGACCAGCAGGCCCATGCCGACCACCAGCATGGCGCCCGACGGCGCCAGTGCCGCCAGGGCCAGGCCGGCGGCAAAGGTGGTTCCGCCAAAGGCGACCACTGGCGCGGAGCCATGGCGGTCCGCCGCGGCGCCCGCGAAAGGCTGGGCGAATCCCCAGACAAGATTGTGGAGCGCGATCGCGAAGGCGACCTGGGTGACCGGCATGCCGCGGTCGAAGGAGAATGGCCCGATAAACAGCCCGAAGGTCTGCCGGATCCCCATCGCGGCACTCAGGATGAGCGTCCCCGACACGACAACCCATGCCGCCTGGTTCTTCAAAGATACAACATGCCTGCTGTTTGCCGTCGACATCAACCTTGCCCTCCTGGACACCCATGGTGGCAGCGGGCGGCTTGCGCGGCAAAGGAGAAGATTTTGACGGCAGGTGAGAATTTCTCACCTGTGATCTTGAGGCAGCGGAAAACTGTCTAGCCGGCCGTGGTCCCCGGCCCGGCGGCGGTACCGAAGCACTTGGCCTCCTTCAGCAGCCACCGTTTGAAGCCGAGCAGGCTGGGCCGGTGGTCCGCGGCCTCGGAACTCACCAGCCAGTAGGCGGTTTCAGCGGCCATGGCCTTCGGGCTGGCTTCGACCAAGGTCCCCGCAGCCAGGTCGCGGTCGACCAGCGGACGCCTGCCCAGTGCCACGCCAAGGCCTGCGGCGGCCGCCTCGAACGCCAGCTGGATCGTATCGAAGCGCAAGCCTCCCGACGGCTCGATGCCGGCCGTGCCGGTGCCATCCAGCCAGGCCTGCCAATCCTCGCTGGCGGGGCTGACATGGATGAGCGTCGCCCGCCGCAGATCGACGTTTCCTGCCGGATCGGCCAAGGTGTCGCGGTAGGCCGGGCTGCACACCGGCACCAGCCGTTCGCCGAACAAACGGGTCCATGCCGCGCCGGCGACCGGGGCCCGGCTCATCCGGATGGCGAAATCGAAGCCATCGACGGGAAAGCCGACCTGCCGCTGCGAGGTGTCGACGCTGACATTGAGTTTTGGCCAGCGCTGGCAGAAACCATGCAGGCGCGGCAGCAGCCAGCGGGATGCGACGGTGGGCGCGCAGCTCACGGCGATGGCGCGATCCGCGCGATTGTCCGGCAGGCGCTGCGTGCCGATGGCGATCAGGGAGAACGCCTCGGCAATGTAGGACAGGTAGTCCGCGCCCTCCGGCGTCAGCGTAAGCCCGCGCGGCTCGCGCATGAACAGCTCGACGCCCAGCGCCTGTTCCAGCCCGACGATCCCGTGGCTCACCGCGCTTGGCGTTACGTTCAGTTCCGCGGCGGCAAGCTTGAAACTCTGATGCCTCCCGGCCGCTTCGAAGAAGCGCAGAGACGAAAGCGGGGGAAGACGAAGCGGCATGGCACATTCCTGGCGGCAGCACGGCATTCGGGGGACCGTGCTGCATCGCGGCGCAAAGGGCGGCGCCCGGAGCGGACGCCGCCGAGCCGCACGAACGGAAAGTGTATCGCTGTTTTGCCTGCGTGCCGCAAGCCTGGGGCGCGCGCTGCCGGTACGGGCTGTGTCAGCCTTGCAGCCGCGCTTCGATTCGCCCCATCAGCCGCTCAACCCAGGTGCGAAGCAGTTTGTCGGATGCCGCCAGCGGTACGGAACACGCCAGGATCCGGTACACCTTGCCGCGCCGTACCTTGGAGACCTCGGCCGGATCCAGCCAGCCGTCGTTGTGGACCAGCAGCAGCAGCGTCTCCAGGCCGATGAGGATCGGCCACAGGCAGGCCAGCCGCAGCCGGATGGCGCCCGCGGGGATCGCGAGCGTGTATGCCAGCGCCTGGCGGTAGTGTTCCAGCGTCGTCCGGAGCAGTTCGAACAGCAGCGGTTGCGCGCGGCGGGACGTCGCCGGCAGCAGCAGGTCTTGCGGAGTCAGGTCGAACCGGTCCAGCATCGCGGCCGGAAGGTAGCAGCGGCCGATACGCAGGTCCTTGCCGCAATCCCGCAGGACATTGGTCATCTGCAGCGCCTTGCCGAATCGCACGCCACGGCGCAGCATCGAAGCGGGCTCGCCTTTGAGGGTGCCTGGCATGTGCGCGTAGGTCATCCTGGTCCAGAATTCCCCAACGCATCCCGCGACCAGGTAGGTGTACCGGTCGAGTTCCTCCGGTTCGCGCAGCGCGACGAGTTGCCCGGAGGATTCGTCCGGGAACGTACGCAGGTCGAATTCCATGCCTTCCGTCAGGGTCGTCACGATCTCGCGTACCGCGGCCTGGTCCGGCTCGCTCAGTTGGGACAGCACCGCCAGCGCGGGACCGAGCGATTCGAGCAGGATCTTTTCATCCGACTGCGTCTGCTGCCCCGCCACTTCCGCCGCCATGCGCCGCACCAGCGCGCCTTCGTCTGCAGCGCCATTGACCTGTCCGCGCAGGGACAGGAGCAGCTCCAGCCGCAGCCCCGGCGGAATCAGCGTGGTGTCCGCGATCGTGTCCGCAGCGCGTGCCAGCAGATACGCCAGGCCGATCGGATCGCGCATCCCGGCGGGCAGCACCCGCAGGGTGAGGTAGAAGGAACGCGAAACCCCCTTCAGCAGCGGGCCCAGAAGAAAAGCCCGGTCAGGATTGTGCATGGATGGATCAGGGATCAGGTCGGTATTGGACATTGGACTGGTCAGGCGCTGCCGCATTGTATCCGGCAAAGGGCTGCTGCCTGGTAGCGTGCGATCCTCCCCCCGATTTCTTCGACGCGCGCGAAGGCCTGGCGAAATGGCTTCGCTGCCGCTGCCGCCGTTCCGGTCTTGGCGCAAGACCCTGACTTCCAGCACCTGTCTCTTCGTTCAAGGGACCGTAAGGGGCAACGGCGACGGCAGGCATCGGAGAACCGCAGCCTATCCCGGCGCTTGCCCCAAAGGCATGTGATTGGCTGCATTCGGCACGGACATTGCGAAATATCCTACGAATTTCGAGATTTTTCTCGGGAATTGATGTGTGCTGCCTCTATATGATTTGCCATCTGGGATGCCCAATGCGCGACGTCACGAAGCGCGTCGGGCGGTTTTTAGTGACACGATGTTGTACTGGATCCAGTCATTCGATCGCAGGCCTTGCTCAAGGCGAAAGCTGCCAGGCAGGTCGAAGTCGTGCCGGCAGGCGGCGGCGAATCGGCTCGGATGGAGAGTGCCCATGCACGACAAGCACGCCCGTTATCAACCTGCCCCGAAAGCCCGTAGCCAAGCGTTCGGCATCACGGACCTGGCGATTCGCGAGGGGGGGCGTATCGACATCCCGGCTGGCCCGGGTCACAGCACGTTTGATTTCGTCAGACTCGCGCTGCAGGCGTCATGGTCGCTCGACGGGAAGCCGGTCCTTTGCCGGGATATTCTGCCGGGCGTTTCGATGTGGGTTACGACTGGCACTTCGCAAGCGCGGAGCGAGGCCGAGACCGAACGGCTCGCCGTCGACATTTGGACTGGCATTCGCCCCGGGCTGATCGATTGGTTGACCATGCGGCAACCCAGGGCGGGCGTGACCATGACCTTGAAGTCCGGCATCTACTTCCATTTTGCCTGGATCGACCGGGCCCGAATGCAACCCGCCGCCCTGCACATCGTCGTTCGGCACGAAAAGGCATTCCTGAAGTCTTATGCGAAACATCGCGGCCGCACGCCATTGGCCGAGCCACATGGCGTGCCCCTCGATCCTGCCGCCGATGCGCTGGCCAGAACTGTGGCGGTCATGCGCGGCGCGCTGCTCCCCGCATTGGAGAAGAGCATCCAGACCAATGAGGCGCGCTACGCACGCTTGCCGGCACCAGTGCGCTATCGGCTGACCGGGGCGCTGGCGGCATGGCAGACGTTTCGCCAGGTGGTGGATGCGCATACGGATGGGGAGACGCTCACGGAGGCGATGCGCACGCGGAACATCAGGTCCCTGCTAAGCCATACGGGCAACTTTGCCATGAGCCTTCTGCCAGCGGAATCGGGAGGGCGATCGGCTCCGGAATTGGCGTTGCATGCGTCGCAGAGCGTCGTATGGCAAGCCTTCGATCTTCGAGGTGGCGTGTTCTACGAGCCCAGCCAGGCGCTGCATCGCCTGCTGAGTTCCGCCTACATTGCAGACGACGTACCGATCGGCTCGCTAACACTGCCTGCCGACACGCTCTGTCTCATTCCAGAGCCATCGATGTGGGCCGCGCCGGGGAGCTACGAGGCCATCGTCATCTTCCAGGGAGATGCTTCATACAGTTTTGTGACCTGGGCGCACACTGCGGACGCCACCCGGAGCGTCGTGATGGATGCCATCCAGCTATCGCTTGAACGGCCCGAGCGAACGATCTGCGAACTGCTGGATGAGGCGTTCCGCGAACCGATGGCAGACAGCGAGGAAATACGCCAACACTGGCGGGGTGCGCTTGCTTACGCGATCAAGATGCTGCTGTATCTGACCGTCCGTGACGCGCATATCGTGCACGACCGCGCCTACACGAATGCGCCGAGGAACTTCAGAGGGTTGGGTGGACGCAAACGTACGGCCCGGCTCGCCGAGATTGAACAGTTGTATGACCGTCACGTCGTCGGCCCTGCGATGCTGGATGCGGAGCCGGCAGCGGCACCCAAAGCACCAACGGGCAGCGGCATGCGTGAGATGAGGAGCCACTGGCGACGGCCCCACTTCAAGATGCAGCCCTACGGGCCAAATGCCTCACGGCGCAAGCTGAGCTTCATCGGTCCCGTCATCGTACGGGCGGATCGGCTGGGGGAATAGCCCGTAAGCAGCCCCTGGCGTTGACGAGCGAGCGGAGGGTATCATCGGCCCGCCTATCACTCTGCTCAGTCCCGGATGCTCCGAATTCCTTCCATCGCCCATTCCCAGGGCCGCCGCGTTCCCCGGATTTCCCGATTGCTCGGCGCCGCGGCGCTGGCGCTTGCCTGCGCCGCAGGCATTCCGCGTCCCGCGCTGGCGCATGATATCGGCGCGGCCATCGAAGCCATCCGCCTGAGCCGCTATCCCCTGAACGAGCCGGAACGGCGTGTGTGGGGCACCGAGAACGCACGCGATGCGCTGCTGGTCGGCCAGGTCGAGAACCGCTTGTTCTTCTATCGCTACCTGCGCGAAGGCAGCAGGTCCACGCTGGCGTTCCGCTCGCCGGCGCTGGCAATCGACCCGGGTGCATGGCGCCCGGCGCGCGAGGAAAACGTGTCCGTCACCGCGCCCCGGGGCGACGAGACCTTCTACTGGGTGGCCTATACCTACAACGATGTCGACGGCAAGCAGGTGAACGGCTACCTGGTTGACCCCGCCGGCGAAGCCATCACGGTGCGCGCCGACGCCGGCGCTGCGACGGTGACCAGCACGCGCCCCTGGGACGCGGCACGCCAGGCCCAGGCCATGGCCACGCTGGGCAAAGCCCTGGTGCGCTATCCGAGCCGCCTGACGGCCTTGCCGGCCGAACTGCGTTTCGTGCAGCGTTCACCGGTCGATACGCTGGCGACCTTCCGGGCCCTGCACCAGGCGGCGCGTGCCATTCCCCGCGCAAAGACCGCGGAATTCGCCCGCGCGCTGGCGCAGCTGCGCACCTTCGTCATGGAGCAGGACTACCGCGAGATCGATCCCAAGGGCGAATACCCCGACACGCTGGTCGCCCTGAACGACTATGGATTCTGGCTGGCCGAGACCGGCGATGCCGCCCAGGCCGACCTGATCCTGGGCGAGGTGCTGCGCCGGGACCCGTCGCGCATCGCCGCCTACCTGAACCGCGCGGACGCGCGCTGGCAGCAACGCGAGCGCGAGCGCAACACGGAAAAGCGCGACTACTACCTGGCGCTGGCGCGTGAGGACTACCGCCAGTACTGCAGCCTGCGGCTGGCGTCGAACCATGCCATCCCGTCCAACGTGGCGGCCCGTATCGGCACCGCGCTGGACGAGAAGCAGCTGACCCCGGCCACATGCCGGCCGCGGCTGGAGATTTTCCAGGCGATCAAGGCCGGCGATCTGGACGCGGTGCGCGCGCAGCTATCGCGCGGCCAGGATCCGGACGGGGTCAACGAGCATGGCGTGCCGGCGCTTGGCGCGGCGGTGTACCACAAGCAGGAAGACATCGTCCGCACCTTGCTGGCCGCGGGCGCCAAGGCTGACGGACCGGGCCCGCGCCGGGCCATGCTGGCGGGCGCCATGCCGGACGGGCGCGATACGCGCCCCCTGGCGCAGCGCTATGCCATCGCGGATATGCTGCTGGCGGCGGGCGCGTCGATCGAGGCGCCTGACTACAACGGCACACCCTTGCTGATGTGGCGCACGTCCTACTACGGGGACGATCGCGCCACGCTGGAGTACCTGCTCTCCCACGGCGCTGATCCCCGCACGCATGACGAGAAGGGCCGCACCGTGCTGCACGCGGCCATCAGCAACTTCCGCACGCGCTGGTTTGCGGATCAGCTGCTGGCCAAGGGCGCCGACATCAACGCGGCCTACATCTGGCTCATTTATGGAAACCGCGTCATGTGGGAAACGCCGCTGCTCGATGCGCTGCGCGAGTCGAGCAGCGAGCTGAAACCGGGCGTGGCCCTTGCCATTCCGGAGCGCGTGGCCTTTGTGCTGGATCGTGGCGCGGACCCTTCGGTTGGCGGCTATGGTGGCAGGGACGCCGTGGCGCGCAACGGGCTGGACGAGGCACTGAGCTTGTCCGCGCGCTACTTGCAGCCAGCGCTGGTGGACCGTCTGGTGCAGGCTTCGGGCAAGCCGGCGGCGCCGCTCACCAGCGAGCCGCTGTCGGCTCTGCTGCGTATGTGGAGCGACATGGAGTCGCGCGCGGCAGCCAGCAAGGATAGTCCTGCCTGGGACGGTCTGCGCGCCAGCGCGCGTGCCGTGGCCGAGCGGATGGTTGCCGCCGGCGTCAGCCTGAAATACCAGAACAGTCCGCGAGGCCTGAAGGACAACGCGATCGCGCCACTGAGCGCGCCATGGCTGCCGGATGACCTGTACCTGGCGTGGCTGAAGGCGGGTGCCGACCAGACCGACCGCAGCGACAGCGGCATGCGCATCAACGGCGTGGACCAGAACGACGCGCTGCCGCTGGTGATCATGATGCAGCTGGACCAGTCATCCAAGGTGAAGATGCTGCTTGAGCACGACGCCGCGCTGTACCGCGACCCGCAGCGCTGCGGCATGGCCGTGGCGGATGTGCTGTCGTGGCAGCTGGGCAATGCCGGCAAGGCTATCAGTCCGGACATGGCGGCTGCGGTCCGCCATGTCATGCAGGGTGCCGCCAAGGCCGGCAACTGCGACATGAGCATGACCGCGCGCGCCTGGCCCTTTGCCGGCGTTCGTGCCGACGAGCTGGCGCGGCGCGCTGCCGCGAGCGTCGCCGTTCGCTGAAGATCGCTCATTCAGCCTTGCGTTTTCGCGCCCGGCTATCCGCATGGATCTGAAGATGCCCTCGTCAGCAGCTGAACGGATAGCCTAGTTCAGGCGACAGCTGACCATCTTCACGCAGGGACCACCATTTCCCTTCGCGCTGAACCTGGACGAAACCGCAGCCCAGATCGCGGAAGCCCGAAAGGGGCATGCCGCCAAGCGTCTCGCCTTGCGCATCCACGAGCCGATACGATGCGGTACCGGTCCGGGTGCTCTTGAGCACCATCACGCCGGTGCGGAACCCGTAGGTGAATTCGCCGTCGACATCGGTTGCCGTCCTGACCAGCTTGCCCTCGCTGCCGGCGAATTCCTTGCGATAGACCTGGGTCTTTCCGCTCTTGTCGGAAAACATGAAATAAGGCCCGGCCGGCCGGCTGCGGGCAAGGCATGTTCCCCGGCTGGGTAGCGGTATGGCATCGTCCAGCAGTGGTTTCAGGCTCACGGTATAGATCCGGCAGGTTCTGGCCGTGGTGTCGATGGTCTCGATGACGGCCGGGTTGGGCAGACCACGTTCGTCCGGGGAGGAGAACCAGTCGTAGACCAGGCGCGCCTGATCGAATCGGGGCAGCGCTATCGCCTTGCCGCCGAGCGTGTGCAGACGCAGTCCCGCACTGCCGGCCGCCACCAGATAAGTGGTGACGGCGTGGCCGTCCGGGGTAAGGACCGACGCATCGCTCAGCGCGCCGATGCCGAGCCACTCTGGCATCAGCACCTCCTGCAGCGTAGCCATATCGAGTACGCCCAACGCGCCGGTGGACGCGGTCGCCACTATCCGCAGATGAGGCGGGATGACGCCCGAGGTCTTGACGTCTCTATACGAATAGCTCGAGACATAGTGGTGCGGGGACATGGCGCGCATGCGTCCGTTGACGAACATGACGTAGGCGTAGTCGCTGTCCGTGCCGTCGGAAAACGATAGCTTGAAACGTGCGCCGCGCTCCGGCATGCCTTCGGTGGGATAGTCAGTCTCGATACCATTGAACGGCGCCACGCCCAGCGACGCACCATCGGCATTGAGCAGCGTGCCGCAGCCGTCCCGGTATGCGGCAAAGCCGAAGGTGTTGCCGCCGAGCATGACGGGCTCGATGGATTCGTACCGCTGCCGGCGCGCCGCGGATTGGCGCTTCAGGACATACCGCGTCGAGGCGTCCGCCTGCCTGACGGTGGCGACGGACCGGAACCAGAGCGCGTCGCGCTCCAGCGCGCCCTTGTAGCCCGTGGGCTGATACCCGTTGTACGGCGTGTCGACGGGGGGGGCGCCGGGGCCGGGCCGGCACTCTGCCGCCATACCCGCCTGGAGGGCGCACAGCACGGGTGCGATCAGCAACAATAGCAATGCACGCATATAAGCCTTGGACCTGCGCATCGATCAAGCCATGGTTTGGCATGCCTCGCAATAAGCGAAGCGGGCCGCCAATGTCGTCGGACAGAGGGGGGCGGAGTGCGGGATTCTAGTGCATCGGCGGTCTGAATGCGTCGATCCCGCCGAATCAGCAGGCGATGCGTCCGGTGCAATGGATCGGTCCGTCACCAGGGGCAACTGGCATACTATCTCGTCTATCGGGATGCAACGGCAAGGAGCGCAGCGGCGGGCCGGTTCCACGACTGGCTGCGGCCAACCCTGTCGCGCTGGCAGCCGCGCCGCTAGCGAAGTGCCCGCTTTTTGCGTTGGACCGGCATGCATTAACCTGAACGGAGGCTCCGTGGAATACATCGATGTCGCCTGGACGCACGAGTTGTCGTCGGAGCCGGTTCGCCTCGTGTCGGAGCTTGACGGCGAACGCTACGAAACGCGGAAACTGGAATTCTTCGCGAACGGAGACGTGGGTTTCGCGAGTGCATACCTGAAAACGGAAAATACCAGTCTCGGAATCGTGCCCGTGCCCTATCTCGACGAGATCAACGCGGACCCGGAATTCGACGGCGTGGCGATCACCTGCGAGATCTTCGAGGCGCTCTGGCTGCAATATGCCTGCCCGGCGAGACATTGAAGGCTCTCCGGCCGGCATGGCCGACAGCGTGTTCGTACCGATGCCATCGGGGCCGGCAACGCTGCGCCAGGTGGTTGCGGATGAAATCCTGCTGTTCGGAAAGCGCGCGGCGAGCGCGCCCGCGGGCCGCTGCCATCCGTGACCGCCCTGGCCGCTGGGCGCCCGCCGGCACCTCAGGCTGCCGCGGCCTCCAGCCCGAACTCGCGGAACAAGACGGCAACACGCTCATCCGGACGAATGGCCTGCACCGTGGTCTTGCCATTGGCCACGGTCTTCAGCGTGTCGCCGAGGAGGATCTTCCGGCCTTCCGGGTTGTGCAGGACGATCAGCAGCTTCTGCACGAAAATCGCATCCGGATGCGTTGAGTTCAGGTAATTTGCCGGTACGAAGTCGATCCATTCCTGTGCGGAGAGGTCGAATGCATACTGGTTGGTCCATTCGCCGTCGACCAGCGCCTTCAGCAGGTACTCCCCGGCGTCCGTCCGGCTCAGCATGAAGGTATCGCCATCCTGTCTTACCTCCACGTCGATCTGATCCAGCCGCATCGGCGCCCGGATCCCATAGCTGCCGAAGCCCAGGTCGCACAGCCAGCGCTGGCTGTTCACCGTCAGCACGAGCGCCATATGCGTCTTGGGCCGTTTGACCGGGTAGAACATGGGCCTGGCCGCAACGAACTGATAGGGAATGCCCAGCGCCTGCAGTGCCATCGCGAAGATGCCGTTCACCTCGTAGCAATAGCCGCCCCGTTGCCGGTCCAGGATTTTCCCGACGATCTCCTCCGGGACCAGGGAGACAGCCTTCTTCGCCTGTACGTCGAGGTTCTCGAAGGGCACCGTGAAAATCTGACACCGCATCATCCCGGCGACGGTTTCCATATCCGGCTCGCCGGATCCTTGAAAACCGATCCGGTCGAAGTATTTCCGCAAAGTAAAGTTCTGGGCTTCCATGCTGCGATTGTGTCTGGTAAGTGGGTGGTGAATGGTGAGCTGGCGCCAATGATGGCATCGCGGTCACGGCCTGCCTATATACAGGAAGGGCGAATCTGTTACGTAACAGATTCGCCCGATGGCATGCTGTTCTCGCGGATCAGGGCGGCTGTCATGGGGGTAAGCGGAGCGCCCGCAGCCATGCATCAGCGGCTCTGCTCCCGCAGCAGCGCGGTCATTCGCTGCGCCAGCGGCGACAGGTAGGCGCCGGCCCGGGAGATCACGCCCACGCGCCGGCGCAGGTCCAACTGGTCAAGACCGATATTCAGCGCCCGCAATCCGGCTGGCATCGCCTTGGTGTTTGCGCCCGATATGCTCAGCATCTGCGTGCCCCGCATGAGGTGAAAGAGCGAGAAGCTGCCAAAATCGGTTTCGATCCGCGGCGCCGGCGCTACGAGTCCCTGCTTGCGAAAGGCGGCGTCGAGCTGCTGCCGCAACAGGATATGCGCCCCGGGCAACAGCCATTCCTGGCCGGTCAGGTCCGCCAGCCTCACTTCGCGCTGGCGATGCAGCGGATGGGTTTCATCGGCCACGACCACGAGCCGGTCGTCGAACATTTCCTCTACCGCGAACTCGCTCGCCTGCTGGCCCGGCACCGGCGCGATGACCAGGTCCAGCTCACCTGCCAGGAGCAGGTCCATCAGTTCGCGCGCCAGGCGCCTGCGCAGGCGAAGCCTGGCCACCGGCCGTTCCTTGATCAGGCGGCGGCAGGCATCCAGCACGAGCGGATTGGGAATGGAGGGGGAATAGCCCAGGCGCAGGACGCCTTGTTCCCCGGTGCGCATGCCCTGCATCTCCTTGAGTGCATCTTCGTATTCGAGGCGGATCCGGCGGGCGCGTTCGATGAACTGCGTGCCGGCCTGCGTCGGCGTCATCCCGTTGGCCGTGCGCTCGAACAGCGGAAGGCCGATCTGCGCCTCTACGCGTTGCACCGCCTTGCTCAGGGCCGGCTGGCTGATGCCCAGGGTCTCGGCGGCGCGTCCGATGCCGCCGTGGGTGCTGACGGCCAGCACGTATTCAAGGTCTCTTGTCTCCATCCGGACATTCCTGTTGGCTATGTCTTTATAGCCGTTGCTGCATTGTAGTGATGCCCTGCATCTTACAGACTGGGGCCCAGAACATCCATGGAGACACAAATGGGCTTCGCTTTCTTCCTCCGCCGTGCCGCACGGTACTGGGGCGATCACGCCGCAGTGCTTTATCAGGATCGTGTCCTGACCTATCGCCAGCTGGACGAGCGCTCGACCCGGCTGGCCAATGCCCTGCTGGGCCTCGGCCTGGCCAAGGGCGACCGCGTGGCGATCCAGTCGCGCAACCGTACCGAACTGGTTGAGGTCGAATGCGCCTTGTACAAGGCCGGGCTGGTCAAGGCAGCGCTGAACCCGCGCTTTACCGGGGCGGAGGCATCGGACGTGATGGAGAACTGCACGCCGCGCGTCATGATCGCCGGGCCGGGCTACACCGGCTATTCGCCGGCGAGCGCCGGCTTCGGCTCGGTCGAGGCCTTTATCGCCATCGGCGGGCCGGCAGCGGGCTATGCCGACTACGAGGCGATGCTGGCCGGTGCCGGCACGGCATTGCCCGATGTCACGCCAGCCCCCGGCGATCTCGCCGTACTGCATTTTTCCTCCGGCTCCACGGGCAGGATCAAGGCGGCCATGCAGAGCTATGGCAACCGGCTGGCAGCGTTGCGCAAGATGTTGCTCAGCATGGACAAGCCGGCCCGGCCGGGCGACCGCCTGGCCCTGATCGGGCCGGTCACCCACGCCTCGGGCATGCTGATGCAGCCGTATCTCTATACCGGCGCCACGCTGGTGCTGTTCGACAAATTCGAGCCTGCGCATTTCCTGGCGGAGGTGGCCCGCCTGCGTATCACCCATGTGTTCATGGTGCCCGCCATGATCAATATGCTGCTGTCGGAACCGACGCTGGCCAGCGCCGACCTGAGCAGCCTCAAGACGCTTGCCTACGGCGCCGCGCCCATGGCGCCGGCGCGCATCCGCGAGGCATGGGAGCGCATCGGCCCGGTCCTGTCGCAAGGCTATGGCGCCAGCGAGTCCACCTCGGGCGTGACCCGGCTGTCGACCGCCGATCATGCCGAGGCGCTGGCGCACCGGCCCGAGCGGCTGGCCTCGTGCGGGCGCGCGCTCGGGGAGACCGAGGTGTGCGTCGTCGACGAGCAGGGCCGGGAAGTGACAGGAGACGACATCGGCGAACTGGTCATCCGCGGCGAGGACGTGTTCCAGGGCTATTGGGGCGAGCCGGCACTGACGCGCGAGGCGCTCGTCGACGGCTGGCTGCGCACC
The DNA here is from genome assembly GCF_029335485.1 of Cupriavidus basilensis. Lineage (GTDB taxonomy): Bacteria > Pseudomonadota > Gammaproteobacteria > Burkholderiales > Burkholderiaceae > Cupriavidus > Cupriavidus basilensis_E. The sequence continues at coordinate 23,060 of NZ_JARJLM010000216.1, read as the reverse complement.
GGGGACCTGGCCCGGGTCGACGAGGAGGGCTATATCTACCTGGTCGACCGCAAGAAGGACATGATCATTTCCGGCGGCTTCAATGTGTACCCGACGGAGGTGGAGGCGGCCTTGTACCAACATCCCGACGTGATGGAAGCCTGCGTGATCAGCGTGCCTGACGACACCTGGGGCGAAAGCGTCAAGGCGGTGGTGGCGCTCAGGCCCGGACGCCAGGCCAGCGCCACGGACCTGATCGCGCATTGCCGCGCACGGATTGCCGACTACAAGTCGCCGCGCTCCGTCGACTTCGTCGGCGAGCTGCCCAAGAACGCCAGCGGCAAGCTGGCCCGCAAGCTCGTGCGCGAGCCGTACTGGCAGGGTGTTGCCCGCCGCGTCAATTGAGGAGAAAGCCATGTTCGATCATCTGACCAACCCCGTGCTGGTCGAGACCCGCGCTGCCATCCGCCGCTATATCGACGAGGAACTGCTGCCGCTGGAGAAGGAACTCGGCCTCGGCTCGGAAGACGCCTGGCCCAGGGAGGTGCTGCGCGGCGTCTGGCGCCGCTCCAGCGAGCTGGGGCTTTATGCCGCCTGCCTGCCGGCCGAGCTCGGCGGCAAGGGCCTGAACATTGCCGAGCAATGCGCGCTGAAGGCGGACCTGGCCGCCAGCGGCGCCGTGCTGGCGCCCCACGTGCTGGGGGATCTGGGCGGTCCGCCGCGCGTTGGCAATATGCTCAAGTACGCCACCCCCGCGCAGCTCGCGCGCTATTTCCAGCCGGTGATCCGGGGCGAGAAATCGACCTGCTTCGCCCTGACCGAGCCGCATTCGGGTTCCGACGCCCAGAGCATCGCCACCACGGCGGTGGCCGATGGCGACGAGCTGGTCGTCAACGGCCGCAAGCACTACATCAGCGGCGCGCCGTTTGCCGATTTCGCCATCGTCATGTGCGTCACCGACGCGGCCGCCTCGCCGCCGGCCATCACGGCGGTGCTGATCGACCTGGACCTGCCCGGCGTCAAGGTCAGCACCGACTACGTGCCGATGTCGGGCCAGCACATCGATGCCGACATCGAGTTCGCCAACGTGCGGGTGCCGCGCGCCAATATCTTTGGCGGCGAGGGCAACGGCTTCAAGCTCGGCATGTCGCGCATCAACGTCAACCGGCTGCTGCACTGCCCCAGCATGCTGGGGCTGGCGACGAAGGTGTATGAAGCCTCGCTCGAATACGCCGGCACCCGCAGGCAATTCGGCGGACCCATCGCGCGCTTCCAGGCCATCCAGCACATGCTCGCGGATATGGCCGCCGCGTTGTGGGCTTGCGAGAGCATGATCGCGCAGACCGCCCTGCTGGCGGATAGCGGCGCCGACCTGCGCATGAAGGCGGCGGCATGCAAGCTGTTCGTTTCCGAGCGCTGTTTCGAGGTGGCCGACAAGGCGGTGCAGATCCACGGCAACGTCGGCGTGACCCGCGGCCACCCGGTCGAGCAGACCTTCCGCAAGCTGCGCATGTTCCGCATCTTCACCGGGACCAGCGAGATCCAGCGCAACACCATTGCCCGCGCGATCCTCGAACCCATGCGGTGAACGCACGCCGCCTCTGATCCTCGATACCACCGGCGCAGTACCACTGCGCATGCGACAAAACGGAGACTTCCCATGAACCGCCGATCCTGGCTTGCCACCGCCAGCGCGGCCGCGTTGAGCAGCATATGGACCCCGCTGCGCGCCGCCGCGCCCTTTCCGAACCGCCCCATCCGCCTGATCGTCCCATTCATGGCGGGCAGCGCGCCCGACAATATCGCCAGGGCACTGTCGGCTGAACTGGGCGCCAGGCTGGGCCAGCCGCTCGTCGTCGAGAACATGCCGGGCGCCGGCGGCATCATCGGCGCGAACGCGCTCAAGCGCGCCGCGCCGGACGGATACACGCTTGGCATTCTCGCGAATACGCACGTCATCAACGTGCACATGTATCGCAACATGCCGTACGATCCCGCACGCGACTTCACCTCCATCGCCGCAATCTCCGGCGGACCGACCGCGCTCGTGGTGCCCGTGGACGCGCCCTACAAGACAGCGGGCGACCTGATCGCGGCAATGAAGCATGCCCCCGGCAAGCTCAACTACGGATCGGGTGGCAAGGGCAGCATCGCGCATCTGGCGGTCGAGGCCATGCTGCATCAGACAGGTACCCAGGCGGTCCATATCCCCTACAAGGGGGCCACCGAAATCATCACGTCCATGCTGAGCGGCCAGACCCAGTTCGGCATGCCCGTGCTGGGCACGGCCAGCCAGTACCTGCGCAATGGCCAGATCCGGGCGCTGGCGGTGTCGTCAGCCGAGCGCTCCACCTTTTTCCCGGCGCTACCGACGTTCACCGAGGCCCTGCCGCCGGGCTTCGTCATCGACAACTGGAGCGGCCTGTTCGCGCCCGCGCATTTCCCCGCCGACCTGACCCAGCGGCTCTTTGCCGCCGTCACCGAAATGCAGGCTGCCGGCCGCCTCGATGCCCAGATCAAAGCCAGTGCCGGAGAGTTGCGCCGCAGCGCTTCTCCCGCCCAGTTCAACGGCATCGTCGTTGCCGATACCGCCCGCTACGGGCAGTTGATCCGCGCGATCGGCATGAGCGGCGACCTTGGCTGAACCACCGGAGAAAGATCATGAAACCGGAGTGGTCGTGCCTGAAGGATGTCAAGATCATCGATGTCAGCCAGTTGCTGCCCGGCCCGCACGCCACCGCGCTGCTTCTGCAACTTGGCGCGGAGGTCGTCAAGGTGGAACAGCCGGGGGTAGGGGATACCTCCCGCCAACTGGGGCCAGCCGTGTTCGCGCAGTTCAATCGCGGCAAGCGCTCCTGTGCGTTCGACCTGAAATCGAAAGAAGGCCGCGCGGCATTCCTGGACCTCGTGCGGGACGCCGACGCCGTCGTGGAGGGATTCCGCCCCGGCGTCATGCACAGGCTTGGCCTGGGTTTTGACGCGCTTGCCGAGATCAACCCGGCTATCGTGCTGTGTTCCATCTCGGGATTCGGCCAGACCGGGCCCTACGCGGACCATGCGGGCCACGACCTGAACTATCTCGCGCTGGCCGGCTACTGGTCCGTGCCGGTCCAGGTCGAGGACAAGGTCTCGCGCCCGCGCGCCCGCATCTCCGACTACGCGGCCTCCGGCTACGCGGCGCTGGCGCTGGCCGTGGCGGTGATGAGCGCGCGGCAGAACGGCCGCGGGCAGCACCTGGATGTCTCCATTCACGACGCCATCCTGTCCTGGACGGCGCATGGCGCATGGGCCGCGCGCGACTTCGCGGAGCGCCCGCTTGCCTCGCCGACGGTCATGCCGGAGAACGACATCTTCGAAACCCGCGACGGCCGTCACCTTGCCATGGGTATCCTCGAGACCAAGTTCTGGGTGAACCTGTGCGAAGCGCTCGGCGCGGATTTCCCCGGGCTGCGCGATGGCCGCTTCTCCTCGCGGCCCGGGCGCCAGCAGCACAAGCCGGAAGTGCATGGACTGCTGGCCGGCATCTTCCTGACCCGGACGCTGGCGGAGTGGAGCGAAGTCTTCGCGCCGCTGGACATTCCCTTCTCCCCTTCGCTGAGCGCGCGGGAACTGTTTGCCGACCCGCACGTACTGGCGAGAAGCATGATCCGCCCGTTGCCGGAGGAGGGGGCCATCGCGCTCGGCTTCCCGGTCAGGTTCTCCCTTGGCTTGCCGCAAAGCGACGATGGCGTGCCGGCGTTGGGGGAGTACGGCACGGTGTCCGGCGAAGCCGGCTGAAGGCGCGGTGAATCCCGGCTGCGCGGTTATCGGGCGCGCTTCTCCCGGTGCTGTCGCAGCCGCTCAGGGATAGGCCGCTGGAATGGATCGCGCTGCCTGCCGCGCCTGCGCTCCTTATGCGGCGGCAAGGAATTCATAGAGCTTGTCGCTCGCGCAGTAGCCGACATTGAAGCGCAGCCACGGCGATACCTGCTTGTCGTGTACGAACAGATGGCCCGGCGCCAAGCATATGTCGTGGTTGAGTGCCTGGTTCGATAGCTCGTGCGCGTCGGCATGGCGGGGATGGCGGGCCCAGACGAACATGCCTTCGTGAGCCTGGTTGAATAGCAGCATGCCTGCCTGCTGCAACCTGCGCCGCGTGTCGTCTTGCGCCTGCACGAGCTTATCCCGCAGGCCTTTCAGGTACTTCCGGTGACGGCCGTCGGTGAGAATCTGATAGGCAATGCGCTCCTCGACCTCCGAACTCGTCAACCCGGTCATGATCTTGAACTGGGTCAGATCTTCAACCAGATCCGGATGCGCGGCAATATAGCCGACGCGCAGGCTGGGGGAGATGGTTTTGGAGAAGCTGCTGACATAGATCACGCGTTCGAGCTGATCCATGCTGGCCAGGGAGCGGCGCGTGCTGGCGTCGAGATCGGAGCAGACATCGTCTTCGACGATCAGGAAGTCATGGCGATCCGCGAGTTGCAGGGTCTTATGCGCGGTGGCCGTGGTGTATGACGCGCCGGTCGGGTTATGCAGGCGAGGGTTGGTAAAGAATACCTTCACCTTATATTGCTTCAGCAGTTGTTCCATCGCCACGGGATCGGGGCCTTGCGCAGTCCATGGCACGCCGACGATATTCACGCCGAGCCGCTTGAGGTGGAATAGCAGCAGGCTGTAGCCGGGCTCGTCCACCAGCACGGTGTCGCCGCGGGCCAGCAGGTATTGGGTCAGAAGGCCCAGGGCGTGCGCGGCGCCATTGGTCATCAGCAGTTGTTCCGGCGGGCAGAAGATCTCATCCTCGTTCAGCCAGTCGGAAATCTTCCACCGCAACGGGAGATAGCCCTTCGGTGTCCCGTAGCCGGTCATCGAACCGCTCGAGTGGTTTGACACATTGCGCATATTGCGGCGCAGGCTATCATCATCCATCCAGCTCTCCGGCATCCATCCGCAGCCTGGATTGATTTCCACAGACCGGTTCTCCCATATGCGGCGCAGCATCCAGAGCGAATCAAAACGGACGTTCGCCAGGTTGCCGGCCTCGGGCGCAAGATACTGGCCATGCTGGAAGCTGCGCACATAGAAGCCGGCATTCTGGCGAGGGATCAGGAGGCCCTCTGCCACAAGCCGATCATAGGCATCGACGACGGTGGACACGCTGACACCGTGCGATTCCGCGAAACTCCGAATGGACGGGATCTTCATGCCGGAGTGAAACTTTCCCTCGGTGATCAGCGTTTGGAAGTGCTCCACGATCTGCTGTACCAGCGGCTTTGAGGAACCTGCATCCAGGAAAAACATGACGCCTCCTAAGTTCTTTTACTTGACGGAAGCATACCAGCGCGCGGTATCCCGCCGCGGGGATCGAGGCGCCGGGAGGGAGAAACGCGTGGCTGGAAAAGACGGTTGCGAGCCCTGAAACCGCTCAGTCGGTGCGGTTCGAGGCGCGGCCTCGCGCTCACCGGGAACGGCGGGCCGCAGGTGTTTACCGGCTATGCCATGCAGGCTCAGCTACTCGCCACGCGCGTGCGCAACTGCGCGGCGCGCACGCCGCGCAGCATGCCGGCGGTGGCCACCAGGAAGGCAAGGACCCCGGTCGCACCCACTTCCAGGCGGTGATCCGGGCGAATCACCATCAGCACCAGCACCATGCAGATAAACAGGATCACAGCCCAGGTCAGCCATGGGAACATCCACATGCGGAAATCCAGCTGCTGCCCTGCATCGATCAACTTGTAGCGCATGCGCAACTGCGCGATGGCCACCACGAGATACACAAGCAGCGCAATCGTCCCTGAGGATGCCAGCAGCGTGGCAAACACCTGATCCGGCACGACGTAGTTGGCGACCACAGCAAGAAAGCCAACGGCAGTGGAGCCCAGCACTGCCATCACGGGCGTGCCTTGCCCATTGGTGCGCGACATTGCCCTGGGCGCATCCCCCCGGCTTGAGAGCGAGTAAAGCATGCGCGAAGCGGTGTAGAGGGCGGAGTTGAGGCAGCTAGCCACCGACACCAGCACGATCACGTCGATGATGCCTTTCGCGTGCGGCACGCCGATCAGCTCGAGCGTGCGCTGGTAGGAGCCGTGGCTGGGCAACAGCGGATCGTTCCAGGGCACCAGCGCGGTTACCAGGAAGACGGAGCCGAGATAGAACAGCGTGATGCGCCATATCACGGAGTTGGTTGCCCTGATGATCTGTCGCTTGGGCTCCGACGATTCGGCCGCGGCGATGGTGACGATCTCGGTGCCAAGGAAGGTAAACATGGTGGTCAGCATGGCCGCGAGCACAGCGCCGAAGCCATGCGGCATGAAGCTGGCGCTGTCGAATAGCCGCGATGCGCCGGAGACCCCGCTGCCGGGCAGGATGCCCAGGACGGCCGCACCGCCGAGCGCCAGGAAGGCAACGATGGCGAGTACCTTCGTCAGGGCGAACCAGAACTCGAATTCGCCGTAGTTCTTGACGCTGCACAGATTGGCCGCGGTCAGCACCAGCGTGATGCCGAAAGCGAAGATCCACATGGCTATGCCAGGAAACCAGGTGTGCAGAATGGTGGCAGCCGCGGTTGCCTCCAGCGGGATAACCAGTACCCAGAACCACCAGTAGAGCCATCCAATGCTGAACCCGGCCCAGTGGCCGATGGCGCGGTCGGCGTAGGTGGAGAAGGAGCCTGTATCGGGCGACGCCACTGCCATCTCGCCCAGCATGCGCATGACCAGTACCACGAGCAAGCCCGCAATGGCATAGGCGATCAATACGGCGGGGCCGGCTTTGGCGATGGCATGGCCGGAACCGACGAACAGCCCGGCCCCGATCACGCCAGCGATCGATAGCATGGTGATGTGGCGCTGCTTTAGCCCGGGCGACAGGCTGCTGGATGTATTTTTCATGGTGTCTCCTGCTTCTCCGGTCTTCTTGACCGGCTGTATGTATCCCGGCCCGGGCGATCGAATACGCGTGTTGGGAATACGCGCGTGCAACGATGGCGCACCGGTCCGGCGGGTTCGATCCCCACCTTCGTCTGCTGCCTGTCTCTGTGCCGGCCTCCCAGCCCAGGTAGTGCGGCCGCAACGTGGCGGCGCCAGGGCGCTTACGACGCGGTGTAGGATGTCTTGACGGTGGTGAAGAACTCGGCAGCGTGGCTGCCCTGTTCCCGCGAGCCGTAGCTTGATCCCTTTCTGCCACCAAACGGCACATGGTAGTCGACACCCGCGGTGGGCGTATTCACCATGACCATGCCCGCTTGTGCGCGGCGCTTGAAATCAGTGGCGTGCTTCAGCGACTGAGTGCAAATCCCGCTGCTCAGTCCGTACGGCGTATCGTTTGCCAGTGCCAACGCGTGCTCGTAGCTGTCCGCCACAAGAACGCAGGCGACCGGACCGAAGATCTCTTCACGCGCGATGCGCATCTCGGGCACGACATCCGCGAACAGGGCGGGCTGCAGGTAGAAACCATCGTGACGCAGTGGCAGGCGTTCGCCGCCACACAGCAAGCGGGCACCCGCATCTTTCCCGATCTGGATATAGGCGAGATCCTGTCCGAGCTGGGAGGCGTCCACGACCGGTCCGATCTGGGTCTGCGCATGCAGTGCATGGCCAACGCGCAGCGCCTGCGTGCGCTGTACCAGACGCGAGACAAAGCGCGAATGGATTCCCCGCTCGACGATCAGGCGACTGGAGGCCGTGCATCGCTGCCCGGTGGAATGGAAGGCTCCCTGCAACGCGCAATCCACAGCGGCGTCGAGCTCCGCGTCATCCAGTACCACCAGGGGATTCTTGCCTCCCATTTCCACCTGCACCTTTGCCATGCGCGCGGTGGCGGTGGCAATCACGTGGCGGCCGACCTTCTCGGATCCGGTGAAACTGATGGCCGCCACGTCCGGGTTCTCCAGCATGGCCTGACCGACGACACTGCCCTTGCCCATCACCAGATTGAACACGCCCGCCGGCAGGCCGGCCCTGCTGATGATCTCCGCCAGCGCCCATGCGCTGCCGGGTACCAGTTCCGCCGGCTTGAAGATCACACAGTTCCCGTAGGCGAGGGCAGGTGCGATCTTCCAGGCGGGAATGGCCATGGGGAAATTCCACGGTGTGATGATGCCAATCACGCCAACCGGCTCCCTGGTGACCTCGACGGCGAGCCCAGGGCGAACGGAGTCCATCCGTTCGCCACGGATCCTGAACACCTCGCCCGCGTAGAACTTGAATATGGCTGCTGCCCGCGCCACTTCGCCAATGCCCTCGGCAAGTGTCTTGCCCTCCTCCCTGGAGAGGAGGGTGCCGAGTTCCTCCCTGCGCGCGGCCAACTCCGCGCCGATGCGTTCAAGCATGTCCGCACGTGCCTGCGGCCCGGTCTCGCGCCAGGCGCCGAGCGCCTGACTGGCGGCGTGGACGGCGATGCTTGTCTGCTCCGTGCTGGCCTGGGCATATTCGCCGATCATGTCACTGCAATCGGATGGGTTGATATTCTCGACGCTGCCGTTCGCGCCCATCCATTCGCCGGCGATATAGTTAGCGTTCATTTTTTTCTGCGCGCTGGGTATCGGTCAGGACGTACACGCCGCTCGCATCCAGGCGGGCCGACCAGTCCGGCGGCAATACGATCGACGTGGTGACTTCTTCGATCACGGCGGGGCCGCACACCACGTCGCCGGCGCCGAGCATGGTGCCATCGTAGATGGGCGAAGCGATTTCCTCGATGCCCTGTCCACGGCCAAAGATCATGTTCCTGCGGGCCTTGACGGCCCGCTCGATGTCGCCGGAGCCGGGTTGCAGGCATAAGGCCGGCGGTTGCTCGAGCATGCCGTACACCGTGCTCTCGACATTGACGATCTCGACCTGGCTTTCCGGCTCGGCATAGGTGAACAGCTGTTTGTGCCGAGCGTCGAACAGCTCGCGAATCCGGCCGATTGTTTCGCGGCCGACATGGAGTTCCCCGATGCTGACGGAGCACTCATGGGCCTGGCCGCAGTAGCGCATATCGAGATGACGCTCGACACGGATTCTGTCACGCGGGAAGCCTTCCTTGCCTAGCGCGGCAATTGCCTCGGCCTCCAGTTGTTCGAATTGCCGCTGGACCCGGCCAAGGTTGGAGTGCGGTTCGATGCGCATCGGGCAGGCTGCCATATAGTTGTACTTGAGATCGGACAGCAACTGGCCGAAGGCGCACAGACCCGATGCCAGCTTCGACACCAGAACCGTCCTGACGCCGATCTCCCGGGCAAGCCCGGCGATGTGCAGCGAGGTTGCGCCGCCGGCAGCGATCAGAACGAAATCACGAGGATCATAGCCGCGCTCGATGGAGACGCGCCGGATGCCGTTGATCATATTGACATTGACGATGCTGACAATGCCATATGCCGCCTTCTCAACGCTGATTCCAAGCGGCTCCGCGATGTCCTTGGCAATGGCGGCCCTCGATGCCGCGCCGTTGATCGGCACGCGCCCGCCCAGCAGCGATTCGGGATTCAGGTAGCCCAGCACGACATTGGCGTCGGTGACGGTGGCCGCGGTGCCGCCGCGCATATAACAGGCCGGTCCAGGCACTGCGGAGGCGCTCTGTGGGCCGACCTTGAGCAAGCCCATCGCGTCGATCCACGCAATCGATCCTCCACCCGCGCCCAGTGTCTCGACCTGCACCATCGGCGTACCGATGCGGTAGCGGAGGAAATCGATATCCTTGTTGATGTTTGTGATGCCTCCCTTGGTCAGGGTGATGTCGAACGATGTGCCGCCCATATCGACGGTGATCAGGTCCTTGTAGCCAAACGGCCTGGCCACGAAGAGCCCGGCGAGCGGGGCGGAGGCGGGACCGGAATTGATGGCGTTGACAGGCCGGGAAACGATGGCGTCGCTCGATGCCATGCCGCCATTGGACTGATAGAAGCGAACCGGCGATCCGACGCCATTCTCGACGTAGAACCGCTCGATCCTGTTGACATAGCGTGCCAGCACCGGACCAAGATAGGCATTCACCACGGTGGTGGAGGTTCGCGTGTACTCGCGCATCTGAGGAAAGACCTCCAGTCCGACCGAGACGTAGGCATCCGGCAGCATGGTGCGCACAATCTCGGCGGCGCGCCGCTCATGCACTTCGTTTGCCACTGACCAGACGAAGGACACCGCGACTGCCTGGACCCCTTCGGCCCGGAACAACGCGCAGGCAGCCCGTACATCGTCTTCGTTCAGGGGCGTGTGGATCGTGCCATCGGACAGCACGCGTTCCCTGATCGGGCGCCGCAGGCGGCGCTCCACCAGCATTCTTGCCGGCGGGTACCTGGCATCGTAGCGATGCCCTTCCTCCTTGTGCCCAAGCCGGATCTCCAGCGAGTCCTCATGACCGGCAGTACAGATCAGCCCTGTCTTTACCCCCCTGTGCTGGATCAGCGCGTTCAAGGCCACGGTGGTGCCATTCACGCACAGGTCGAGACTGGACAGGATCTGGCTCACCGGCTTGTCGAGCGCTTCCGAGATCTGGCCGAGTCCGTCGGCAATGGCGCGGGTGCCATCTTCCGGGGTGGAAGTCGCCTTGAACAAATGGATGCCGCCGTTGCCATCGGCCAGCACAAAATCCGTGAAGGTGCCGCCCGCATCTATGCCCAGGCGAAATTGCTTGCTGTTCATGTCTTTTCCCCTTTTCCCCTATTGCCCTTGCTGTTCGCGATCGGCACGCACCGCCTTGGTAGCGGCATGGTCGACCGTCAGGTCCGTCGCGTTCACTACCACGCCGTACTCGGCTCTTGCCGCAGCGATGGACACGATGCCGTTGCGGATGTCCGTGACCACCATCGCTGGGTCGCGCAGGAAGGGAGATCCCCAGCCGCCTCCGCCGGGGTTGTAGGTGGCGAGGCGGAAGCCGTCCTTCACCTTCAGCACGCCGTTTTCCTGATGGCTCTCGATCACCTTGCCGTTGCGCCACAGTTCAACCCTGCCCAGCTTGCTTGCGGCAATGGCGACGCTCGCGCCGTTTGCGCCGATTGCCGGCCGCTTGCGCCCTTCGCCAAAACTCACGACGGTCATCTCGTGGCCAATCGGCTCGACTTCCCACACCGTCCCGCAGCCGCCCCGATACTGGCCGGCACCCGCGCTATCCGTTATCAGGCCATACTTGTGGATGATGATCGGGTAGGCGTATTCCAGTGTTTCGATGTCGCCGGAGTACAAGGCCCCGAAGCAGGATTGCGGACCGCAGGCGTGCCAGCCGTCCATATAGCCGGTCGCGCCGGCGCCCGACACCAGAGAGGCCAGCACCATCGTGACGTATTCCTCGCTATTGCGCTGGTCGCGCCCCGCAATGTTGACACCGCTCGAATGTCCCCATGAACCGACCGCGCGCCCGGGCCTTGCCTTCTCGAACGCCAGGCGCACCGCGTCGGCCAGGGTTTCCATCGGTGTCGTGGTGCAATTCACGTGGGGGGCCGGTTCCTGCGCATTGCACAGGGTCCCCTTGGGGCCCAGATCGACGCTGACGCAGCGGTAGAGTCCCTCGTTATAGGGTGGGTCGAGCTGGGCGAACATCATCAGGCCGAGGTAGACGCCCGAGATGGAGTTGCCCTCGTAGGAATTGATAAAGTACGGGATCTGCCGTGGACTCGCTATGGCGATGTGGCAGGTGTCCCCTTCGATGGTCACGCTTGCCCGGATCTCGATCTCGCCATAACCATGTCCGGAGTCCTCGAGAATCGCGGCGCTTTCGTAGGTGCCGTCCGGCACCTCGCGAATGATCTGCCGCATGTGATGGTCTGCCATGTCCATGAGCGCATCGATACAGTCGCGAACTGTCTGGACGCCGTATTTCTCGAGCAGCGCGATCAGGTTGCGGGCGCCCACGTTGACGGCCCCGAGCTGAGCCTTCAGGTCACCCTCCTGGTCGCGGCGGGAACGCATGTTCGTCAGCATGAAGTTGATGACGTCGTAGCGTTCCACGCTCTTGTCCCACAGTTTGACCGGAGGGATGCGCAGCCCTTCGGCGTAGATCTCCTTGGCATCCGGGTTGTAGCCAGCGGGGACCGGCCCGCCGATATCCGTGACGTGCCCCTTGCACACCGTCCAGAACGCCAGCTCGCCGCGAAAAAACACCGGCTTGTACATGCAGCAGTCGACGATATGGCTGCCCTTGTAGGCGGGATCGTTGTGATAGATGACATCGCCATCGTGCAGATCATCGCCAAAGTAGCGTGCCACCTCTTTCATGGCGGGTATCAGGCCGCCGAGGTGAATCGGAATATCCTGCCCCTGCAGGATCATCTCCGGGCGATGATTGAATATGGCATTGCTGTAGTCATGGGCAACATTGAACACACTGGATCGCGCGGTTTTTTCCAGCGTCAAGGTCATCTCGCGCTGGGTCGTCTCCAGCACACCGCGCACCACCGCCAACGTGATTGGATCGACGTCTCGGGCCATTGCTGTCTCCTTGTCTTTTTGTTGTGGCCTTGCGGGGACGAAATCCGGGGGTTCCCGCTGGCCTGGATCCATCATAGAGATGCCGTCCAGGCGCAACAACGTACAGCGGGACGCGTCATCGCTAGCACTGTGATGGTCGTCTCACCCACACAGTTTGCCGTGCTGGCAAGGCGGGCGCGCCACGCCCGGCGGGAAGCTTTCGCGCGTAGCCTTGCTCGCCACCGGTTCCAGCGCGCCAATCAGTCCAACTCCACGTGCCTCTCCGATCAGCGGGTGGTCGGCGAATACCCGCAGCCGGGCCTGAAACATCTCGCCAACGGCTGCCGCATGCGCGACGAAACCGCGGCTTTCCATGCGTTCGATGTTGCGCAACGCAACGGTCTTGCCGAACCCGCAGATGATCTCGTCATCGGCCAGCAGGATGTCATAACGGTGCCTTGTGCGCGCGTGAGGACCAGCGGCCCCCATCCGGCCGCGCTATATTTCCGAGAATTTCCCGCGTTGCCGCATCAGTTCGCGGTGCAGATCCGGATGCCGCGCAAAGGGCGCGCGGCCGTGGAGCCAGAACTGGTTGTTCAGCATGATCAGGTCGCCGACCGGCAGGGGGATGGCCGAGGTACCGGCGGACGCCTCCATGGAGTCCGACAGGCTCTGCAGCCAGGCGGCATGCTCGATGGTTTCCGGGCAGACGAACTGATCGATGTAGCAGATGCAGGGTTGGTTGTTGACCTTGAAGAACGTGGGCCGCTTGACAAACTGCGCCACGTTCTTGCTGGGTGGGGACTTGTAGGTGAACGGATAGGACCCCAGCGAATGCTCGCTGAATGATTGCAACGCTTCCCAGTCGTCCAGATGCAGCAGTCGTGACTCGCCCCCGCTGGCATTCCGTTCGGAGAACTTCATCATCAGCAGCCAATCCGTGGCCTCATCCACGAAGGTCCCATCGGTGTGCAGCGTGAACAGGCGATAGGCCTGCCGCAGATAGGAATCGCTGTTGTCCGTATCCTTCACCAGAAAGCGCGCATAGTAGGTGCCGGACATCGCATCATGATTGCCGGGGCCGATCAGGTGGCTGATGGCGGTACCGAACTTGACGTAGTCATCGGCATCCACCGTCGTGCCTTGCACGCCGACAGTGAAGCCGCCGGCATTGCGATCGTGCAGGATGGCGCGCAAAGACTGCCTGAATGCGATACCCAGGCGTGCCTCCAGTTCCCTGGCCAGAATGAAGCGCATGGTCGGCACATACTCGAGATTCTGGCTGTTGACATGCTTGCATGCCCCAAAGAATGCCGCGAGCACGTTGTCGTCCAGCACGATGTGATGCAGGCGCGAATGATGCGGGTGGGCGAGCACGCGGAATCCTGCGCCATTGGCGAGGTGGTGCTTGCGTGGGGAGGCGGAGACTGTCGTGATATCCATTGGCTTGTCCAAAACGTGTGTCGTGTGCGCTGGATGAGAAGGGTGAACAGTCCCCCGCGACATGATGTCACAACCCGACGAAGCGATGCCGCATCGTTTGGCAGCTCACAGCAGATCTCGATTTTCAGGCCCTTGCTGCTGCCACAGGGGCAAATCTGCGCGGAGCAAGGTGCGGGTGGGATGACGCCAGGGCGCATCGCACCTGGGTTACGCCGCGCCGCGGGTGACGGCGGTGGAGCGGCAGGGCGTCGCTATAGCGGATTTGGCGCGAGCGGTCTCGGCTCCCTGCCAGGCTGCAGCTTCTCGTATTGCTGATGCAGGTCCTTTAGCGCCGCCGCCAGCGCCGGGCTGGCTCGGCCTACATAGCATTGCTGGATCAATCCGGTCATCTCGCCAATGCCGTCGCGGAGACTACGGCCTCGCAGCAGATCGCGAATGAAACGCCTGCCGTGCTCGGTGACAAGCGTGCAGGATGCATCGATGACCACGGCATAGCGAGCGTCGATCTCGACCGTGATCGTCAACGAATCGAATACCTGTTTCGCGGGCATGCCCTGCGGGAGACGCGCATGGCCGGCGATCAGCAAGGTGAGGGGCTTTGTCATGGAACGTTGCCAACGGCATTTCGAAGGCTGCCGGCGCGGCCTATTGCCAGTCCGGGCTGGCGGCGCACTCCGTCAGGATGTCCGCGATGATGCCAAGCCCCTCGTCCAGCAGCGCATCGGAGATGGTCAGGGGGGTCATGATGCGCACCACATTGCCATGCGGGCCACAGGTCAGCAGCAGCAGTCCCCGCTCCGCGGCCTCGGCTTTCAGCCTGCTGGCCAGCCCCGGCGCCGGCCGTCCGGCGTCGCCGCCATGGCACAGTGCGAATCCGGTCATGGCACCAAGGCCGCGCACATCCGCGATCTGCGGCACGGTTTCCTTCAGACGCCACAGCGCCGCGCGCATGCGATCGCCAAGGTCGGCGCTGCGCTCGCACAAGCGCTCCTCTTCGATCGCGTCGAGTACCGCCAGCGCGGCTACGCAGGCCATGGGATGACCAGCATAGGTACTGCCAAGCCCGCCAGGCGGCACGGCGTCGAGAACATCGGCACGGCCCAACACCGCGGAAAGCGTCATGCCGCCCCCGAGCCCTTTGGCCAGGGTCATCAGGTCCGGCACCACGCCGGCATGTTCGAGCGCGAACATCTTCCCGGTCCGGGCGATGCCAGACTGGATCTCATCCGCTACCAGCAGGATTCCATGTGCATCGCAAAGCTCGCGCAGGCGGAGAAGAAACGCCTTGGGCGCGGGAATGTAGCCGCCTTCCCCCTGTACCGGCTCGACGAAGATTGCCGCGATGCGTGAAGGATCGGCCTGATGCCTGAAAATTGCCTCGATGCTTCGAATGGCATCCTCCACGCTGATATTGTCCGTCTCGGAAGGATATGCCGCGTGATAGACCTCGCCGGGCAACGGATCGAAGCCGATCTTGTAGGGCGCGACCTTCCCCGTCATTGCCAACGCGAACATGGTGCGGCCATGGAAGGCGCCATGGAATGCAATGATGCCTGGGCGATTGGTGTAGGCGCGCGCAATCTTGACGGCGTTCTCGACCGCTTCCGCGCCGGTGGTCATGAAGAACGCCTTCTTTGGATGCGGGCCGGGAGCCAGCTTGCACAGGCGTTCCGCAAGCGCGATATAGGATTCGTAACCGACCACCTGAAAGCAGGTGTGGGCGAAGCGACCGGCCTGCTCGGCAATGGCTTGCATGATGCGCGGATGACGGTGCCCGGTATTGAGGACGGCGATGCCGGAACAGAAGTCGATATAGCGGCGGCCCTCGACGTCCCAGATCTCCGAGTTCTCGGCCGATTCACAGAATATGGCGTGGGCATTGCCGATGGCGCGTGGAATGACTTGCGTGCGCCGTGCCGCAAGTTCGCTATTGGTTGTGGCTTTCATTCTCTGTCCTGATCGTGTATCTGCGTGACAGAGTCTAGAGTCGGGGCGCACCCGGCGCCATATACACGCCGCGGCGCTGGGCGGCGGCACTGTAGTGCAGCCGGAAGCCATACACCCGGTCGATGCTCCCGGCGCAAGGCCGAGGCTGCCGGCCCGTGGCGGGGTCTACGTGGACAGGGGAGGGTACGTGCCGCGCCGATCCGGGAGCGGCAGGCCCCCAGGGATCCGGCCGGAAATCGCCGTGGACCGCGGCATGCCGCGATCGCCGGCCAGATCGATCAATGCGGCGCGTCGTTTTCCGCCACGGTGGCGGTGTCACCTGGATCCGGTTCCTTGCCCAGGAACACCATCCGCAGTGCCGGCACGATCACCAGCAGCATCAGCGGCCCCACCAGCATGCCGCCCACCACCACGGTGGCCAGCGGGCGCTGCACCTGGCTGCCGATGCCGGTGGAGATCGCCGCCGGGAACAAGCCGATGCATGCGGACAGCGCCGTCATCAGCATGGGCCGCATCCGCTGCTGGGCGGCGTGGAACATCGCCTCCGTCGACTTGAAGCCCTGCTGGCCGCGCAGGTCGTTGTAGTACGAGATCATCAGGATCCCGTCCATCACCGACACGCCAAACAGGGAGATGAAGCCGATCGCCGCCGAGATGCTGAAGTCCAGCCCGGTGAGGAACAGCGCCGCCACCCCGCCCGCGATGGCGAACGGTATGCCTGCCAGCGCCATCAGGCTGTCGCGCAGCGAATTGAACAAGCCGTACAGCAGCACGATGATCATCAGGATGCTGACCGGCACGATCAGTTCCAGCCGCTTCTTCGCCTGCTCCAGTTCCTCGAATTCGCCGGCCCACTCGATGTGGTAACCCTCCGGCAGCTTGACGGCTTTCGCGATGCGCTCCTGCGCCTCGGCCACGGTGCTGCCCAGGTCGCGGCCGCGTACGCTGAACTTGACCGGGATGAAGCGCTGGTTGCGCTCATGGTAGATGTAGGACGCCCCGGTATCGAGGGTGATATCGGCCAATGCGCTCAGCGGTATATAGGCATTGCTGCCGTTCGCGGCCTGGTAGGCCACCTTGATATTGCGCACAGCCTCGATATTGCCGCGGTATTCCGGCGCCAGCCGCACCGTCAGCGCGAACTGGCGGTCGCCCTCCAGCACCGTGGTGGCCTGTGTGCCGCCCAGCGCTGCCTGCACCACGGTATTGACGTCCCCGGTGTTGAGCCCGTAGCGCGCGGCGGCTTCGCGGTTGACGCGGATATTGAGATTGGGCTGGCCGAGTACGCGGAACACGCCGAGATCGGTCACGCCCTTGACCTGGCCCATCTCGCGCAGGACCTGGTCGGCCAGCGTCTCCAGCGTTCCCAGGTCACGCCCGACGATCTTGACCGAGTTCGCGCCCTTGACCCCGGACAAGCCTTCCTCGACATTGTCCTGGATGTACTGCGAAAAATTCAGCGTGATGCCGGTGAACTCGTCCGAGAACTCCTTCTGGACCTCCGCCACCAGCCTGTCCTTGGTCATCCCGGCCGGCCATTGGTCGAACGGCTTGAGCGGCACGAAGAATTCGGCATTGAAGAAGCCGGCCGCATCGCTGCCGTCATCGGGCCGGCCGTGCTGGGATACCACCGTGGCCACCTCGGGATGGCGCAGCAGGATCTGCCGCATCCTGGCCACCGGCGGAATGCCGGCTTCCAGCGAAGTCGTCGGCGGCATGGTGGCGCGGATCCACAGATTGCCCTCCTCCAGCGACGGCAGGAACTCCGTGCCCAGGCGGGTCATCAGCAGGCCGGTGAGGACCAGCACCAGGGCGCCGATGGTGACCGAGACCCGCTTGTTGGACAGCGACCACTTCAAGGCCGGCGCATAGAGCCGGTGCAGGCCGCGCACCAGCCAGGTTTCCTTCTCCTCGATATGCTTGGGGAGCAGATAGGTGCACAGTACCGGCGTAATGGTAAAGGTGGCGATCAGCGCGCCCAGCAGGGCGTACCCGTAGGTGCGCGCCATCGGCCCGAAAATCTGCCCCTCCACGCCCTGCATGGTGAACAGCGGCACGAAGGCAGCCACCGTGATGGCGGCCGAGAAGAACACCGCCTTGTCCACCTGCAGCGCACTGACAAAGATCATGCGCAGGCGATCCGGCACGCGCATCCCCAGTATCCGCGCATCGCGGCTCGCCAGCAGGCGCGCCTGCTCCGCCAGCGGCATCTGGAAGTTCCGGAACACGTTCTCCACCAGGATCACCGAGGAGTCCACGATGATCCCGAAGTCGACCGCCCCGACCGATAGCAGGTTGGCCGATTCCCCGACCAGCACCAGGATCATGATGCTGAAGAACAGCGCGAACGGTATGTTGACGCTGACGATGATCGCGCTGCGCAGGTCACCCAGGAAGATCCACTGGATAAAGAACACCAGCAGGCAGCCGAACAGCAGGCTGTGCAGGACCGTGTGGGTGGTGACCGAGACCAGCGTGGACCGGTCGTAGTAAGGTTCGACCTTGACGCCGGCGGGCAGGGTGCCGTCGCTGTTGATCTTGTCGATCTCGGCCTTGACGCGCGCCACCACCTCATTGGTCTGCAAGGTCCGGTTCATCACCACGATGGCGGTGACCACGTCGTCTTCGTTGTCGCGTCCGGATTTGCCCAGGCGCGGCGTGAAGCCGATCTTGACCTTGGCCACGTCCTTGACCTGCACCGGTACGCCGTTGTTCTGCGTCAGGACGATGCTGCCGATGTCCTTGACGTTCTCGATCAGGCCGACCCCGCGGATATTGACCGACTGCTGGCCAAGGTTGATGGTGCGCCCGCCGACGTTGATGTTGGCGTTGCCGAGAGCCGTGACCATCTGCGGCAGCGTGATGTTATAGGTCTCCAGCTTGTGCAGGTCGGCCTCGACGTCGTATTCCTTGGTGGTGCCGCCCCAGCTCACCACCTGCATTACGCCCGGCACGGTCTTCAGGCGCCGCTGCAGCACCCAGTCCTGCAGCGTGCGCAGGTTGGTCAGGCCGAAGTGCGGCGGCCCCTTGAGCTGGTAGCGATAGATTTCCCCCACCAGGCTGGAGGCCTGGATCTGCGGCTGCACATTGTTTGGCAGGCTGACGTTCTGCTGCAGGCTGAGCGCGGCCTGCGTGTAGCCGAAGTAATAGTCGATCCCGTACTTGAAGGTCACGCGTACGAAGGACAGGCCGTAGAACGACGTCGAGCGGATGCTTTCGACGCCAGGCGTGGCCGCCAGGCCAACTTCCATCGGCACCGTGTAGTAGCGCTCCATCTCCTCGGCTGACAGGCCGGGCGCCTGCGCGGTGATTTCCAGGATCACCGGCGCCGGGTTCGGATATGCCTCGATATTGAGCCTGGAGAAGGCGAACAGGCCCGCCCCAACGAAGACCAGGAGAAACAGCAGGATGAGCGGTCGGCGGGTCAGCGACAACCGGAGAATGGCCCTTAGCACGGTCTACCTCTTCGTATTTCTTTGATCTTCGATGGATCGCTTGTGATCGCTTGTGATCGCCTTTTTGCGGGGTAGGCCGGCCTTATTGGCGGGCGAGCGCGGCGGCGTTGCTCAGGAACAGAGCGCCTTCATTGGCCGTCAATTCGCCCGGCTTGAGCCCGTCGACGATCTGGACCCAGCCATCCTGCTGCTGCCCCAGCGTGACCGTGCGCCGGACGAAGCGCTTGCGGTCGGTGGTGACCCAGGCCGTCATGCTGCCGTCGCCTTCGCGCACGACCCCGTCGGCCGCGATGGCCGGCGAGCGGATCGCGTCGCCGGTGCGGATCTCGAACGAGGCGAACATGCCTGGCCGCAGCTCATGCTTGGGATCCCTGATCTCGGAGCGCACCATCATGCGGTGGGTGTTGGCGTCGACCGTGGCGCCAATGGTGGCGACGGTGCCGGCGAAGACACGGCCCGGGAACGCCATGGCTTTCATCTGGACCGGCTGGCCCACATGCAGCAGCGGGCTCTCCGTTTCCGGCACGAAGGCCTGCATCCACATGGTGGAGACGTCAGACACGGTGACCGGTGCCGGTGCGCTGCCCGGTTGGGCCAGCAGCCCGGGCTGCGCATTGCGCGCTGTAACCCGTCCGGCAATCGGGCTGGTTACCGTCAGGATCGAATCGATCTTCCGCTCCTCGACAATGCGGTCCATCTCGGCCGGCCGCTTGCCGAAGATCGTCACGGCATCGCGCGCGGCCTTGTAGGCGGCCTCGGCTGCCTGCTGGTCGGACACGGCCTGGTCCAGGTCCTTCTGGGCGATACCCTGGATCTCGAACAATTGCCTGGCGCGCTCCAGCACCCTGGTGGTCAGCTTGCGCGTGCCGGCGGCGGAAATCAGCGTGGATTCGGCCTGCACCAGATCCGGACTATCGATCTCGAACAGGGCCCTGCCCTTCTCGACGTCGTCGCCGACCTTGACGAACACGTTGCGGATCTTGCCCTGGTAGGCGGTGAATACCTGGACCGAGCGGTCCTGGTTGAAATCGATATTGCCGATCGCTTCGCGCTGGTTGGCGAACTCCCTATCCTCCACCGGCGCCACCTTGATGTGCTGCAACTGGGTCGGGAGCAGGGTCACGGCCTCCTCGCCGCGCACGGCAGGCGCCACCTGCGCGCGGCCGCCGCCGGCATTGCCCTGTTCCGGTTGCGGGCCATAAAGGGACGTGGGCTGCGTGCGAGCCGAGAAGCCGAACATCAATCCGACCACGGCAATGGCTGCGGCAGCGCCGCCGATAGCGGCGGATTTGGCATCGATACGCACGACAGGACCCCGGAATTTGCATGAATTTGTGCGCATGATGGAACTGGGCAGGCGCGCAGTCTACTGTCATCAATCACAGTGCGCGCGGCGTTTGTTCACGCATAGAATCGCCAAAAATCCATGGCAAACAGAAATTGGGCGCAACGATGCCGACCTCCGGCCACAAAGTGAATGCGGTTCCGCATGGCACCCCCCCGCATGGCATGCCTTTTCGCGCCATTGCCGCGGCGCTCGGGGCTTGCGCTCTTGCGTCGGCCTGTGCCGTTGGCCCCGATTTCAAGACGCCTGCCGCACCCGCCGTAGACGGCTACACGCCGCAGCCGCTGCCGGCGCAGACGGCATCCGCGCCAACGCAGGCCGGCGAGGCGCAGCGCTTCGTGACCGGCATGAAGATCCCGGAGCAGTGGTGGCAGGTGTTCCAGTCGGCCAAGCTGAACCAGGTTATCGAAGCGGCGCTCAAGGCCAGCCCCACCGTGGCCGCCGCGCAGGCGGCGCTGAAGCAGGCGCACCAGCAGGTGCGTGCGCAGCAAGGCGCATTCTTCCCCACGCTGCAGGGTTCCTATTCCCCCAGCCGCCAGCGCAACGCGGTGGGAACGATCTCCCCGACGCTTACCTCGGGCGCGGAGATATTCAATCTTCACACCGCGCAGCTCACGATCAGCTATGCCCCCGACGTGTTCGGCCTCAACCGGCGCCAGGTGGAATCGCTGCGCGCGCTGGAACATGCCCAGCGCTTCCAGGTGGAAGCCACCTATCTGACGCTCGCCTCCAGCATCGCGGTGGCGGCGATCCAGGAAGCGTCGCTGCGTGCACAGATCGACGCCCAGCAGCGCATCGTCGAAATCAATACCCGCCTGTTCGACAACCTGCAAAAGCAGTTCAAGCTTGGCTTCGTGATGGGGCTGGATGTAGCCGCGGCGCAGACGCAACTGGCGCTGGCCGAGCAGGCGCTGCCGGGGCTGCAGAAGCAACTGGCGTTGCAGCGCGACCTGCTGGCGGCGCTCGCGGGCAAGTTGCCAAGCGAGGGAATTGCGGAGACTTTTACGCTCGCCGATTTCACCTTGCCGCAGGAATTGCCCGTCTCGCTGCCCTCCGAACTGGTACGCCAGCGCCCCGATGTGCGCGCGGCCGAGGAGCAGCTCCATGCGGCCACCGCCCAGGTCGGCGTGGCGATCGCCAACATGCTGCCGCAACTGACCCTCTCCGGCGCCAAGGGCGGCACCGCCACGGTATTCAGCCAGATGTTCAGCGCCGGCAATATCTTCTGGAGCCTGGCCGGCAACGTCGCGCAGACCTTCTTCGACGGCGGTACGCTGCTGGCACGCAAGAGAGCAGCCGACGCCGGTGTCGAGCAAGCCGAGGCGCAGTACCGGGGCGTCGTCATCAATGCCTTCCAGAACGTGGCAGACAGCCTGCACGCGCTCAATGCCGACGCCGACGTACTGAAGGCCGCCCAGAAATCGGAGCAGGCGGCAAAAACCACGCTCGATATCACCGGCAAGCAATTGGCGGTCGGCCAGGTCAACGTATTGGCCGTGCTCAATGCCGAGCAGGCCTACCAGACCTCGGTGCAGGCCGCCATCCAGGCGCGCGCCAACCGCTACGCCGATACCGCGGCGCTGTTCCAGGCGCTGGGCGGCGGCTGGTGGAACCGGCCGGCCGACATAGCCGTAGCCGACGCCGGAGCGAAGTCTTCCAACTGACGGCCGGTACCGGATATCGGGTACCAGGCAGCGCAGAGACACTATTCCAAGACGTATCCCAGACCCCCGCATCGAACCGGTGGCAGCGATGGCGTACCAGCAGCCATGTCGCAAAGCCATGACCCCCTGGCACTGCCGAACTGGCTTTTTCCTGCTAAACGATGAATCCATCTTCACCAAGACAGCCGATCCAGGCGGGCGGGAGCGCTACGGCCGCGCCCGGAACTTCATTTGACGTTCCCTATCCGGCCGATCCTCGCAGAGCCACCGCCCTGATGCACGTCCGGCCCCTGGGTCCTGGCGATGCGGGGGATGCGGACCTGGCGGCGTTCCTGCTTTCGGCATGGCGCAAGCTGCATTCGGCGAGCCATCGCCCGCCGCGCTGTCCCCGCTGCGATGCGCGGGGCGCGACGTGTGACGGGCTGGATCACAGCAGACTCCCGCAGTTTCATTGCCATGGCTGCAACCGGCGGTTCAATCGCCTGACTGGCACGCCGATGGCCCGGCTGCGGCCGGAGGACAAGCTCCGCGCATTCTTCACGCTGATTTCGCTGCCGGCTTCCGCGGCGGAAGTCGGGCGGAAGCTGGAGATCCAGCCGGAAACCGTGGCGCACTGGTCGCTTCAGATCCGGCTGTGGCTGCTGGCGCTTGACCCGGAGGGTAGCTGGGAGAGCCGGGTGCAGTTGGGGGTGCGGTATGCGGTGGTGCCCGCCAGCGTGCGCGATGCGCCCGCGAAGGCCGCGTTCGGATGCCGATGCACCCTGGTCGGGAGCGATAGCCCGTCCTTGAGTCAGGCGGACGACGGGCCATTGCTGATGCGCGTGTGCCCGCTGTGCGAGCGGGCCGCGCATTCTGCCTGAGG
>NZ_JARJLM010000215.1 GCF_029335485.1 Cupriavidus basilensis | reverse complement strand
GCCGCGATGCGCTCGATCGTCACAGGCGCCTGCGGCGGCTGAATCACCGGCGCATTGCCGCGTGAGCGCCCCGAGCTGAGATAGTCGGCAATCGATTCCTGCGTGACCTCGCCAAGGTAGGCGCCATCCGCATCCACCACCGGCAGCCAGCTGGTGTTGTGCTGGTACATGCGCGACAGCACGATGCGCAAGTGTTCGTCGAACGCGGCGGTAGCGGCAAAGGGCCGCATCGCATCGGCGCACACGCCCTGCCCCGCACGCGCATCGCGCCGCGTGACGAAGCCCAGGGCACGCTGCGCCGCGTCCACCACCGGCAGGTGGCGCACGTCGGCCTCGTCCATCAGGCCGAAAGCCTGTGCCAGCGGCATCTCCGCGCTGCAATGCTGCGCCATGGTGGCGGCGTCGCCGGCACGGACCAGCAGCAAGCGCTTGAGCGTGTTGTCATGGCCGACGAAAGCTTGTACGAAATCGTCGGCGGGATGCGCAAGCAAGGCATCGGGATGGTCGAACTGCACCAGCTTGCCGCGGCGGAAAACCGCCACGCGGTCGCCCAGCTTGATCGCCTCGTCGATATCGTGCGAGACCATGATCACGGTCTTGCCGAGCTGGCGCTGCATCTGGAAGAACTCGTTCTGGATGCTCTCGCGGTTGATCGGATCGACCGCGCCGAACGGCTCGTCCATCAGCAGGACGGGGGCATCCGCGGCAAGCGCGCGAATCACGCCGATGCGCTGCTGCTGGCCACCGGACAATTCGCGCGGATAGCGCGTCAGCATCCTGTCCGGATCGAGTTGCACCATCGACATCAGTTCGCGCGCGCGTTCGCGGCTACGCTTCTTGTCCCAGCCCAGCAGGCGCGGCACCACCATGATGTTTTCCTCGATGGTCATGTTGGGGAACAGGCCGATCTGCTGGATCACATAGCCGATCTTGCGGCGCAGCGTCACTTCGTCCACGCGGGAAGTGTCCTCGCCGTCGATCAGCACCCGGCCCGAGCTGGGCTGGATCAGGCGGTTGATCATCTTCAGCGTGGTGGTCTTGCCGCAACCCGAGGGGCCGAGGAAAACACAGATTTCCCCCTTGGGCACCGTCAGCGAGACGGCATCCACGGCGCGCACTTCCGCGCCATCCTTTTGCCTGAAGGTCTTGGTGAGTTGGTCGAGTTCAATCATGTTCAGCGAATTCCTTTCGGTGTCAGCGCCCGCTGCAACCACTGCAGGCAGGCATCGGCCACGATGGCGAGCACGCTGACCAGCACCGCGCCGATCGCCAGCTTGCTCATATTGCTCTGGCTGATCGCTTGCAGGATCAGCACCCCAAGACCACCGGCGCCAATGATGGCGGCGATGGTTGCCACGCCGATATTCATCACCACGGCGGTACGCACGCCGCCGAGGATGACGGGCACGGCCAGCGGCAGGTCCACCAGCCGCATGCGCTGCCAGGTGGTCATGCCGATGCCGCGGCCGGCTTCCTGGATGCCGTCGTCCACATTGGCCAGCGCCACGCAGGTATTGCGCATGATCGGCAGCAGCGAATACAGGAACACAGCGGTCACCGCCGGCACGTAGCCGAGCGCGTGGCCGAAGCGCGCGAAGATCGGGATCATCAGGCCGAACAGCGCGATCGACGGCAAGGTCAGCACGATGGTGGCCAGCGTCAGCAGCGGCGCGGCGAGAAAGCGGAAGCGCGCGCACAGGATGCCCAGCGGCACGCCGACGACGATCGCCAGCCCCACCGCCGAGCCGACCAGCGCGAGATGCTGGCCGGTCAGCTTGAGCAGCGTCGGCCAGCTATGTTGGAGGTAGGTCAGCAAATCCATGCGTCCCCTCTCAGATCAGGCCGTGGCTGCGCAGGAATTCCTGCGCCACCTTGTCGGCCGGCTGCTGGCCGATATCGACCCGGTAGTTCATCTCGGTCATGGCCTCGTTATCCAGCTTTGCCGACAGTGCGTTGAGCAGACCCGCGAGTTCCGGATGCTGTTCCAGCGTCGCCTTGCGCACGACGGGCACGGCGTTGTACGCCGGGAAGAAATGCTGGTCGTCCTCCAGCAGCACCAGATCGAAGCCCTTGACGCGGCCATCGGTGGTGTAGACGAGGCCAAGCTCGACCTGGTCGTTCTTCAGTGCCGTATAGACCAGCCCGGGATCGAGCTGGATCACGTCGCGCCGCGCGAACGGCAGCTTGTAGAGCGTCTTCAGCGGCTCCAGCCCGTCGGGGCGCGCGGCGAATTCCATATCGACGGCGAACGGATGCGCGGTGCCCTCCCCGGCCGCCCGCATCTTCTCCGCGAAGGCCGACAGCGTGGTCACGCCGGCAGCCTCGGCGCGCTTGCGCGGCATCGCCAGCGCATAGGTGTTGTTGATGCCGGAGGCATCCAGCCACATCAGGCCGCGCGCCGCATCGAGCGCCTTGACGCGCTCGTAGCTTTCCTGCGCTGCGAGCTTTTCCTCGACCTTGTTGAATACGATCAGGGCGGTGCCGGTGTAGTCCCACACCACGTCGAGCTGTCCGCTCTCCATGGCCTGGCGCATCAGCGTGCTGCCCAGGCCCGAGGTCAGCTCGGCGGCAAGGCCCTTGGCCTCCAGATACTGCGTGGTCATCGAGGACAGGATCAGTTGCTCGGTGAAATTCTTGCCGCCCACGCGGATGGGGTCGGCGTGCGCCGGCAGCGCCAGCGCCGCCACCGCGGCCAGCACGGCGAGACTCGCCAGCATGCGGGCCTGGCCACGCGCCACGCGGGCCGCGCCGGCCAGCGCGCTTGTGATGAAATGCATCGGGTTCTCCTTCATGGTCGGTACGCGCATCAGCGCGCCAGGCCGCGGCTGCGCAGGTAGCAATAGCCGGCGGCGGCGAACAGGCCGTCCAGGCCCAGGGCCAGCAGCGCGGTGGCCGCGGCGCCCAGCAGCAGCAGGGGCTGGTTGTTCAGGTAGATGCCGGGGAAGATCAGTTCGCCCAGGCTATTGGCGCCGATCAGGAACGACAGCGGCACCGTGCCGACGTTGATCACCAGGCTGATGCGCACCCCCGCCAGGATCACCGGCAAGGCATTGGGCAGCTCGACCCGGAACAGGCGCTGGCGCGCCGTCATGCCAAGGCCGCGGGCGGCTTCGGTCAGGGCCGGGGACACGCCCAGCAGGCCCTCGCAGGTATTGCGCACGATCGGCAGCAGCGAGGCCAGCCACAGCGCCAGGATGGCCGGCCGCTCGCCGATGCCGAGCACCGCCAGGGCCAGGGCCAGCACCGCCAGCGACGGCACCGTGTTGCCGATATTGAAGACCTGCATCAGGCGGTCGGCCCAGCGGCGCATGCAGGGCCGGCTCAGGGCCACGCCGGCCGGAATGCCAGTGGCCAGGGCCAGGCCCATCGACCACGCCACCAGGCGCAGGTGATCGGCCACGTCGTACCATAGGCGGTCTTGATACTGCCGGATGACGTCCACGCCGATCCACGCGACCAGACCGGCCAGCGCGACGAGCGTGAGACATCCCCAGGCCAGCGCCTGGACGGATTGCTTGGACATATTCCCCTCTCTCCGCGCGCCGCATGTGGGCGCGAGCAGCCACATCCGGATCGACGGACGACAAGATGGGCGCGGGCGGATGCAATGGGGGCCGCCGGCCCAGACTAGATTGCCTTGCCCGCCATGACCGGCAGATGAGCCGGTGGACGGGCGCCGGGTTCCACGCCCTGGGGGCGGAAACCCAATTGACGGGACACCATGCCGATGAAGGCGGGGGTCCCTGGAGCGGCGCAACCCGCTGCGAAGACGCAGAAACGGGAGGCCAGTGGCAGCGCAAATTTGATGGTTCCGACGCGCCGCCGGATCAATCGGCCGGTGCTGCGCAGGGAGGGAAGGGAACGACCGGCACCACAAAAACGCGCGGTCCGCACCCTTGGCAACCCGATATGATTACGCAGCATCGGATGACAACGAGAGCCGTATTATACCCATTTCCATCGATCTTGTCAGCATCGCGCTTTCACGCCACTTTTCACCGGCATCTGGCGCGCTTCGTCGGCCATCCCGGCGCGGCCCGCGCTGTTCCAGAAACGTTGCATCCGAGCATGGCGAGCGTGCCACCGGCAGAACAATCTGTTGCCCGGCCGCCCTCTACCGGATTTACCGCAAACCCTTAAATTGGGAGGGTAGCCAACGGGTCGCGTGCCATTGCCGCCACCCTCGCCAACGCCGGGCCGCTGCCCGGCCAACAGGAGATCGATCATGGAACAACGCACTACCGCCCCCATCGTCCCGGCCACCGCAGTGGAGACCGTGCAGCGCTCGCGCGCGATCGACCGGGTGGTGCGCGGTATCGCCACCTCGGACGGCGCCGGCGTCAAGCTGACCCGCGTGCTGACGCAGAACCTGCAGCGCCGGCTGGACCCGTTCCTGATGCTGGACGCCTTCGGCACCGACAGCCGCGACGACTATATCGGCGGCTTCCCCGATCACCCGCACCGCGGTTTCGAAACCATCACCTATATGCTGGCCGGCCGCATGCGCCATCGCGACAGCGCCGGCAACGAGGGCCTGCTGGAAAACGGCGGTGCCCAGTGGATGGTGGCCGGCGCCGGTGTGGTGCACTCGGAGATGCCCGAGCAGGAAGACGGCCGCATGGAAGGCTTCCAGCTGTGGCTGAACCTGCCCGCCGCGGACAAGATGACGGCGCCGTGGTACCGCGACCTGCCGGCTGCCGCCGTGCCCACCGTGGCGCTGCCGAACGGCGCGACGGTGCGCGTGCTGGCAGGCGCCTCGCATGGCGTGGCCGGCGCGGTGACGCGTCCGGTCACGGAGCCGCTGTACCTGGACGTGACGCTGCCGGCGGGGCAAAGCTTCTCGCAGGCGCTGCCGGCCGGGCACAATGCCTTCCTGTACGCCTATCGCGGCGAGATCGCGGTGGGCACGGGCGATAACGCGGCGGTGCTGGAAGCACAGCGCATGGGGGTGCTGGACAATGCGGCGGGTGCCGACGGCGTGAACGTCACCGCCAATGCCGATGCGCGCTTCCTGCTGATCGCGGGGCGGCCGCTGGGCGAGCCGATCGTGCAATATGGGCCGTTCGTGATGAACACACAGGAGCAGATCTACCAGACGCTGGCCGATTTCCGCGAAGGCCGCTTCAACCAGATCGCGGTGAGCCAGGGCGCCTGACGCGCCGGCCATCGCCGGGGTGGCATCGCGCCGCCCCGGCCTCATATCCGGTGGGCGCCCTGCCCACTGGATTTCTCTCCTTTATCCCTATCTCCCCACCTCCCGCGCTGGCCACGGGCGAGCCGGCCGCCCTCCCGCTCGCCAGAGCCCGCCATGTGCCCGCCATGTGCCCGGCATGCGACTTGCAACCTGCCTGTATCCGTTGCGGGGCCGCCAAAACCGTCCTTTCCGGGTGGTCCGAACCCCGCGCACTTATATAATCCTGCGTTAATAAACGGCATCACGAACCCATGATGGATGCTGCAATGCGAAACGGCGATGCTGCCCCACGCACTGCAGGCAGTGCTGCCGCCATACGAACATCGATCCACGTTGCTGCCATAACAACTCGAGCCGCCTCAGTGACCTTAAGCACAACCCCACGGCTGGCGCTTGCCCATATCAGCAAGCGCTACCCCGGCGTCACCGCCAACGACGACGTTTCCCTGGTCGTCGCGCCCGGCGAGATCCATGCCGTACTCGGCGAGAACGGCGCCGGCAAGTCCACCCTGATGAAGATCATCTTCGGCGCGGTCAAGCCGGACGCCGGCGAGATGCACTTCAACGGTGCGCGCGCCGCCATCCACAACCCGCACGATGCCCGCAACCTGGGCATCGCCATGGTATTCCAGCATTTCTCGCTGTTCGATACGCTGACCGTCACCGAGAACATCGCCCTGGGCCTGCCGCGGCAACACAAGGGCGCCGGCGGCAGCCCGCATGCCGGCACCAATATGAAGCAGCTGGCCGAGCAGATCCGCGAGACGGCACAGCGCTACGGCCTGCCGCTCGAGCCGAACCGGCATGTGCACACCTTGTCGGTGGGCGAGCGCCAGCGCGTGGAGATCGTGCGCGCGCTGCTGGCCGGGCCGCAATTGCTGATCCTGGACGAGCCCACCTCCGTGCTGACGCCGCAGGCCGTGCAGACGCTCTTCGTCACGCTGCGCCAGCTCGCCGCGGAGGGCACCAGCATCCTCTACATCAGCCACAAGCTCGACGAGATCCGCGAGCTTTGCCACAGCGCCACCGTGATGCGCATGGGCCGCGTCACCGGCGTGTGCGATCCACGCCAGGAGAGCGCGGCCTCGCTGTCGCGCCTGATGATCGGCGGCGAGCCGCCGCGCGAGACGCGCGTGCAGACCGAGCCCGGTGCCTGCCGCCTGGCCGTGCGCGAACTCTCGCTGCCGCGCGCGCATGCGTTCGCGACAGAACTGGCCGGCATCTCGCTGGACCTGCGCGCGGGCGAGATCGTCGGCATTGCCGGCGTGTCCGGCAACGGGCAGCAGGAATTGCTGGCCGCGCTGTCGGGCGAAGACGTGCGCGCCGAACGCAATGCCGTCACGCTGGACGGCAGGCCGGTCGGCAAGCTCGACGCGCGCCAGCGGCGCCGCGCCGGCCTGGCCTTCGTGCCCGAGGAACGCCTCGGTCGTGGCGCCGTGCCGGCCATGAGCCTGGCCGCGAACATCATGCTCTCGCACCAGTCCGCACCCTATGTGCGGCGCGGCATGATTGCGCCCAAGGCGGCGGCGGAACTGGCGCAGGCCATCATCGGCCGCTTCCGCGTGAAGGCAAGCGGACCCGAAGCGCTGGCCAAGAGCCTGTCGGGCGGCAACCTGCAGAAATTCATCGTCGGCCGCGAGATCGAAAGCGGCCCGAAGGTGCTGATCGTGGCCCAGCCCACCTGGGGCGTTGACGTCGGCGCCGCAGCGCAGATCCACAACGAGCTGCTGGCGCTCAAGGCCACCGGCTGCGCCTTGCTGGTGGTGTCCGAGGAACTGGACGAGCTGTTCGCCATCTGCGATCGCCTGCATGTGATCGCCAAGGGCCGGCTGTCGCCGTCGATCCCCACCCAGGACGCCACGCGCGAGCAGGTCGGCCTGTGGATGAGCGGTTTGTGGGAAGGCGGGCCCGGCGGCCGGCGCGAGCAACAGGAGGCCGTCCTCCATGGCTGATTTCCTGTCCCGCTCTCCCGTCTCGCTGGCGCCGCGCGGCCTGCCCTCGCGCCGCATGGCCTATGCTTCGCCCTTCATCGCGCTCGCGCTGACGCTGGCCTTCGGCGCCCTGCTCTTCCTGCTGCTAGGCAAGGACCCGATGGCCGCGCTCAAGGTCTTCCTGGTCGATCCGCTCAAGGACCGCCGCGCCATCGGCGAGGTGCTGCTCAAAACCGTGCCGCTGGTGCTGTGCGCGCTCGGTCTGTCGGTGTGCTACCGCGCCAATATCTGGAACATCGGCGCCGATGGCCAGTTGATCCTCGGCGGCATCTTCGCCGGTGCCACCGTGCTGTACTTCGACGTGCCCGGCAATGGTGTCAACGGTACCGTGGTGCTGGTGCTGGCATCGCTGGCCGGCGTGATCGGCGGCATGTTCTGGGCCTCGCTCACCGCCGCGCTCAAGGACAAGTTCAACGCCAACGAGATCCTGGTGTCGCTGATGCTGACCTATATCGCGCAGCAGTTGATGCTGTATGTGGTCAACGGTCCGCTGAAGGATCCCAACGGCATGAACTTCCCGCAGTCCAAGGTGTTCTCCTCCGAGTTCCTGCTGCCCAACCTGCTGTCGGGCTCGCGCCTGCACGCGGGCTTTGCGGTAATGCTGGTGCTGGTGGTGCTGATGACCGTCTTCATCTTCCGCAGCTTCGCGGGCTATCGCCTGCAGGTGGGCGGCACCGCGCCGGCGGCGGCGCGCTATGCGGGCTTCTCGGCGCGCCGTTCGCTGTGGAGCGCGCTGATGATCTCGGGCGGCACCGCCGGCCTGGCGGGCGCCTTCGAGGTGACCGGCCCGATCGGCCAGCTGCTGCCGTCGATCTCGCCCGGCTACGGCTTCACCGCCATCATCGTGGCCTTCGTCGGGCGCCTGCATCCGGTGGGCACCGTGTTCGGCGGCATCGTCATGTCGCTGTTCTATATCGGCGGCGAAATGGCCCAGTCGCGCCTGGGCCTGCCATCGGCGATCGGCTCGGTGTTCCAGGGCATGCTGCTGTTCTTCCTGCTGGCCAGCGATACGCTGATCGACAACCGCCTGCGCTGGCGCGCCAAGGCCGCCTGAGCGAGAGCCCACAAGACATGGATCAATTCGCCCCTCTTATCGCCACCGCGATCAACGCCGGCACGCCGCTGCTGCTGGCCGCGCTCGGCCTGCTTATCAACGAACGCTCGGGCGTGCTCAACCTCGGCGCCGAAGGCATGATGCTGGTGGCCGCCGCGTTCGGCTTCATGGTCGGCTACCAGACGCAGTCGCCCATGCTCGGCTTCGCCTCCGGCGCGCTGGCCGGCATGCTGATGGCCACGCTGTTCTCGTGGCTGGCGCTGGTGCTGGCGACCAACCAGGTGGCCACCGGCCTGGCGCTGTCGATCTTCGGCACCGGGCTGTCGGCCTTCATGGGCCAGCGCTTCGTCGGTTTCGCCATGCCGTCGCAGGCCAGGTCGATTCCCTGGCTGGCCGATATTCCCTTCTTCGGGCCGGCCTTCTTCCAGCAGCACTGGATGGTGTATTTCAGCCTGTTCCTGTGCGGCGCCATCATGTGGTTCCTGTTCCGCACGCGCGCCGGGCTGACGCTGCGCGCGGTCGGCGAATCGCCGGAATCCGCGCATGCGCTGGGCTATCCGGTACGCCTGATCCGCTTCGGCGCGCTGTTGTTCGGCGGCGCCTGCTGTGGGTTGGCCGGCGCCTACCTGTCGCTGGTGTACACGCCGATGTGGGTGGAGAACCTGGTGGCCGGGCGCGGCTGGATCGCGCTGGCGCTGACCACCTTCGCCACCTGGCGGCCGGGACGCGTGCTGGCCGGCGCATGGCTGTTCGGCGGCGTCACCATCCTGCAGTTCTACCTGCAGGGCATTGGCGTCTCCATGCCGTCGCAGATCCTCTCGATGCTGCCCTATGCGGCCACCATCGTGGTACTGGCGCTGATCTCGCGCAATCCGGCCTGGATACGCCTGAACATGCCGGCCTCGCTGGGCAAGCCCTTCCGCCCGGGCGTCGCCTGACCATGCCGTTGCCGCGCGCCGGACACCATGCCCGGCCGCGCGGCACCCCCTGTTTTTCAGAAGTCCGCCAGAGACTTCGAACTCAAAGCCCTCGATTCAGAGCCACGGCTGCAACCTTAGTCAAGAAATCAGTACCCAGATCATTACAAGGAGAAATCATGATCGTCACGCGCAGGAAAACCCTGGCGGCACTTGCCGCCACCGCCGTGCTGGCTCTCGCGGGCTGCGGCAAGAAGGAAGCCGAAAAACCGGCCGAAAGCGCCGCCCCCGCTTCGGCACCCGCCGCGGAGCAGAAGGCAGAACCGCTCAAGGTCGCCTTCGTCTACATCGGACCGGTCGGCGACGCCGGCTGGACCTATGCCCATGACGCCGGGCGCAAAGCCGTGGAAGAGAAGTACGGCGACAAGGTGAAGACCACCTTCGTCGAGAACGTGCCCGAATCCGCCGCCGATGCCGAACGCGTATTCCGCGACCTGGCCGCGCAAGGCAACAAGCTCATCTTCGGCACCACCTTCGGCTATATGGAATCGATGCTCAAGGTGGCCAAGGAATTCCCGGACGTGAAGTTCGAGCATGCCACCGGCTTCAAGACCGCCGAGAACCTGGCGCAGTACGACGTGCGCACCTACGAAGGCGCTTACCTGGCCGGCGTGGTCGCCGGCAAGATGAGCAAGACCGGCAAGATGGGCGTGGTGGCATCGGTGCCCATCCCCGAGGTGATCCGCAATATCGACTCGTTCACCCTGGGAGCGCGCACCGTGAATCCCAAGGCCACCGTCAAGGTGGTGTGGGTGAACAAGTGGTTCGATCCGGGCAAGGAGCGCGAAGCCGCCACCACGCTGATCGGCCAGGGCGTCGACATGCTGATGCAGAACACCGACTCCGCCGCCGTGGTGCAGACCGCGCAGGAAAAGGGCGTGTATGCCTTCGGCTGGGACAGCGACATGAGCAAGTTCGGCGAGAAGGCCCACCTGGCCGCCTCGGTGATCTCGTGGGGCGTCTATTACAACAAGGTGGTGGGCGACGTGCTCGCCAACCAGTGGAAGAACAGCACCACCTGGTGGGGCCTGAAGGAGGGCATGATCGACCTGAAGGGCTTCAACGCCGTGGTGCCGGATGACGTGAAGGCCCTGGTGGAAGAGCGCAAGAAGGGCGTGGTCGACGGTTCCGCGCCGATCTGGAAGGGTCCGCTCAAGGACAATACCGGCAAGGAGCAGCTGGCCAAGGACCAGGTGGCCGACGACGGCTTCCTGCACGGCATCAAGTTCTACGTGGAAGGCGTGGAAGGCAAGATCCCGGGCTGAGCGCCGGACTGCACTCTGCGTTATACCCGGCATGCCCGCCAGCGCGGACATGCCGGCAAGGCGGTGAGG
>NZ_JARJLM010000214.1 GCF_029335485.1 Cupriavidus basilensis | reverse complement strand
CGCATTCACGGCCACGTGCCGCGCCAGCATCCCCAGCGCGCGCATGGCCGCGCGTTCGCTGTCGAACACCGGCACGCCTTGCGCACGGAAGGCTTGCGCCACCCATTCCTGGTTGGCGCTGACCGCCACCGGCACGCCGCTGGCCGCGGCAAAGCGACCGGTCTGCGCCGAGAAGCCGGCAAAATCGTAGCCTTCGCCGCCGATGGGAAAGCCCACATAGATCATGTCCGCCTGGCGCTGCGCGGCGACCACGTCGAGCGTCTGCCCATAGATCTGCGGCTGCCCCAGCAGCGCGGTGGTCATGTCGATCGGGTTGCGCGCCGACACGAAGGACGGCAGCACCGCCTTGAGCGCGGCAGCCCCGTCGCCTTCGAACTGGCACAGCGAGAGCGCGTGATCCTCGGCTGCGTCGGCGGCCAGCACGCAGGTCGCGCCCGAATTGCTGATCGCCACCACCTTGCGCCCGCGCGGACGCTGCCCGCCGACAAACACCTGGCTGTACTCGACCAGCTCGCGGAAGTCCGCCACGCGCTGGATGCCGTGCTGGCGCAGGAAGGCATCGGCCAGCGCGTCCTCTCCGGCCATCGCCCCCGTATGCGAGCTGGCGGTGAGCTGGCCGGCCTGCGTGCGGCCAGCCTTGACCGCAAGGATAGGGATATCGCGCCGATGCGCGATCTGCGCGGCCTGCGCCAGTACCGCCGGGTCCTTGAGCGATTCGACATAGAGCAAGAGCACGCGGATATCCGGGTCGTCCGCGACCGCGCGCAGCACCTCGGCGGCGGTGATATCGGCTTCGTTGCCGGTGGCAACCATATAGCGCACGCCAATGCCCTTGCGGCGCAATCCGCCATAGACGATGGAGGAGCCCGCACCGCTCTGGCTGACGATGGCGACCGGCCCGTCCTGCCCGGCTTCCTCGTTGATCATGGTCGAGAAATGCAGGATGGCGCCATCGCGGAAGTTGGCCACGCCCTGGGTGTTCGGGCCGAACAGGCGCAAGCCCCCGGCGCGCGCCCGCTCCACCAGGCGGCGCTGCTGCGCCGCGCCGCCCTCGCCCAGCTCCGCAAAGCCGGAGGAATAGATCACCGCGGCACGCGCCCGCGCGGCGATGCACTGGTCGATGGCCTGTTCGACCTCCTGCCCCGCCACGCTGACCACGACCACATCGGGCGCATCGGGCAGCGCGGCCAGTTCGGGATAGGCCTGCAGGCCCTGGATCCGCGCACGCTTCGGGTTGACCGGATACACGCGGCCGGCATAGCCGTAGCGGCGCAGATAGTCGATGGGCCGGCCGCCGGCCTTGATGGGGTTGTCGGAGGCGCCGAGGATGGCGACGGAGCGCGGCGCCAGCAGTTCGAGAACGTGATCGCTCATCTCATTCCACCTTCACCCTGGCCTCGGTGGCCACGCGCTTCCACTTGGTCAGTTCGGCCTGCACGAAGGCGCCGAACTGCTCCGCATTCAGCGTGCCCGGCGTGGTGCCGCTCTGCGCCAGGTTGGCTTTCGACTCCGGGCTGTTCATGCTTTTCACCGCATCGCGGTTCAACCGCTCCACCAGTGGCCTGGGCAGGTTGGCCGGGCCGTAGAAGCCGATCCAGGTGGTCGCCTCATAGCCAGGCACGCCCTGCTCGGCGATGGTGGGCACATTGGGCAGCGCCTCGCTGCGCCGGGCCGAAGTCACGCCGATGGCCTTGACCTTGCCGTCCTTCACGTACGGCGCCATCGTCATCACGTCGTGGAACAGCGCCGGAATCTGGCCGCCAAGCAGGTCCGACAGCGCCGGCGCCGCGCCCTTGTAGGGGATATGCGTCAGCGGCGCGTTCGTCATCAGCCGCAGCAGTTCGCCCGACATATGCGTGGCGCCGCCGATGCTCGACGAGCCGAACGACAGGCCGTCCTTCTGCTTCTTCGCATAGGCCAGGAATTCCTGCAGGTTCGACACCGGCACATTGTTGTTCACCACCAGCACATTGGGCGTGGTCGCCAGCAGCGCGATCGGCGTGAAGTCCTTGCTCGCGTTGTAGGGCAGCCTGGGCCGCACCGCCGGGTTGATCACCTGATGCGTGGCGGTAACCAGCAGCGTGTAGCCATCGGGATTGGCGCGCGCCACGATCTCGGTGCCGATCTGGCCGCTGGCGCCGGCACGGTTGTCCACCACGAAGGGCTGCTTGAACTCGGCCTGCATATCGCGCGCGATGCGCCGCGCCAGCAGGTCGGTCATGCCGCCGGCGGGAAACGGCACCACGATGGTGACGGGCTTCTGCGGCCAGTGCTCCTGCGCCTGCGCGCCGGCGGCGGGCAGCAGCGCGGCGCCGATGGCCAGCGTTGCGGTGGCGAGGCCCTTGAAGACGGGGCTGTGCGCAAGAAAGGATCGGTGTTTGGACAAGGCGGTCTCCGGTTTTCTGTCTGCCTGGTATTGGTGGCTGGTGCTGGTCTTGTATTCGGCTCTTGTTCTTGTTCTCGTTCTCGGCTGCCGGTCCCGCTTCAGGGCCGGATGCCGAACCTGCTCACGCCCGGCACGCGCAGCGGTGCCGCCAGGTTGGCGAACTCGCACAGCAGCGAGCGCGTGTCGCGCGGGTCGATGATGTCTTCCACCACGAAGGCTTCGGCGCTGCGGAACGGCGAGGTCAGGCTGCGCACGCGCTGCTCGATCTCGGCGCGCTTTTGCACCGGATCGTCGGCGCCTTCGATCTCGGCCTTGTAGGCCACCTCCAGGCCGCCCTCGATCGGCAGCGAGCCCCAGTTGGCCGACGGCCACGCGTAGCGGAAATTAAAGCGCCCCATATGCTGGTGCCCCGCCGCCGCCACGCCATAGGCGCGGCGCAGGATCAGCGAACACCATGGCACGGTGGCCTGGTACACCGCCGCCAGCGCGCGCACGCCGTAGCGCATGGTGCCGGCCTTCTCGGCTTCGAGGCCGATCTGGAAACCGGCGATGTCCACCATATTCACCACCGGCAGGTGGAAGGCTTCGGCAAGATCGACGAAGCGGATGAATTTCTCCGCGGTGGGGCCGTCCCAGCCGCCACCGTAGTGATACGGATCGCTTGCCACCACCGCCACCGGCCAGCCGTGGATGCGGGCCAGCCCGGTGACGATGGCGCGGCCCCAGAAGCGGCCCATCTCGAAGAACGAACCCTGGTCCACCAGTGTCTCGACGATGGGGCGGATCTTGTAGACCGAGCGGCTGTCGCGCGGGATGGCCGACAGCAACCATTCGTCGCGGCGTGCGGGGTCGTCGGCCGGTTCGATGCGCGGCGGCAGTTCATGCACCGAGCCGGGCAGGTAGGACAGGAAGCGGCGCGCACGCGCAAAGGCCTCTTCCTCGCTGGCCACCTCGTCGTCGACCACACCGTTGCGGGTGTGGATCTGGCTGCCGCCGAGTTCGTTCTTCTCCAGCACCTGGCCGATGCGCGCCACCACCGGCGGGCCGGCATTGAACAGTTGCGAGGTGCCCTTGACCATCACCGAGTAATGGCTGGCGGCCACGCGCGCCGCACCCATGCCCGCCACGGAGCCCAGCGCCAGCGACACCACCGGCACCAGCGACATGTTCTCCACCACGTGCTGCCAGACCTTCATGGTGGGAATGTTGGTATAGCCCTTGTTCTCGATATTGCGCACCGAGCCGCCACCGCCGGTGCCGTCCACCAGCCGCACCATCGGCAGGCGCAGGTCGTGCGCCATCTTCTCGGCGTGGATCAGCTTCTCGCCGACCGCGCCGTCGTTGGCACCGCCGCGCACCGTGAAGTCGTCGCCCACCAGCACCACCGGCCGGCCGTCGACCTTGGCGCGCCCCATCACCAGATTGGCGGGCGTCAGGCCCACCAGGCGACCGTTGCTGTCGTACTGGCCGCTGCCGGTGAGCGCGCCCACCTCGCGGAAGGAGCCGGCATCGGCGATCGCGCCGATGCGCTCGCGCACGGTCAGCTTGCCGGCATCCTTGTGGCGCTTGACCTTGTCAGGGCCGCCGAGCTGCGCGGCGAGTTGTTTGCGATAAGCCAGTTCATCGATTTCGGGCTGCCAGGACACGGCGGTCTCCTCAAGGCTGTCGTTATGTGCGCAGGCCGCTGCGCGGCGCGCTTGTCGGCCTTTCTATCGCAGCAAACATGCCAGCCGCGCCAGTCCTTGATTTCATTGTTCTTTTTTTGAGCCGCTGTTATCGTGTCCGCGATAACGACACAAAAGGACACCGCGGTGTCCACGATGGAGACACGATATGTCGTCGACAGCGACAGCCGAAGACACGCGCCCAGACCCCGACGACAGCCTCGGCGTGCTAGTCGCCAGCCACGCGGGGGAAGTTCTCGCCACCCTCGGCATCGCCGCCGAGGCGGCGCTGGCCACGGCCGCCCTGGCTGCCAGCGCGCAACTCGGCGACGATCCGCACCACGACGCCGGCCGCCTGTTCGAATGCAGCCCGCCCGCTGCCGCGGGCGAGCCCGTGCGACGCTTTATCGCCATGCGCCTGCAGGACCGCGCGCGCCAGGTGATCCTGCTGCGCCCGGCCGGGCGCGATGCGGCGCTGTTCGATTTCATTGGCGCCGTGCCCTTTGCCGGCGCCATCCTCGACCACTTCATCACCAACCCCTACCAGGCCATCACCGTGGCGGACCGTGCCGGCCATATGCGTTTCATCAGCCCTGTGCACGAGCGGTTCCTCGGCTTGCGCACGGGCGAAGGCACCGGACGCCCCGCCGGACAGGTCATCCCAAACTCGCGGCTGGCGCAGGTGGCCGCCAGCGGCAAGGCCGAGATCGGGCAGCTGCAGACCATGAACGGCGTGACGCGCGTGGTGAACCGCATCCCGATCAGCGCGGGTGGCGAAGTGGTCGGCGCGATCGGACAGATACTCTTCAAGGAACCCGAGGCCATCGGCCGCATGCATCGGGAAATGACGCGGCTGCGCTCGCAGCTGGCACAGACCCGGCGCGCGCTGGATGAACTGCGCGAGCAGCAGGCAGGACCCGGCCTGCTGATCGGCGACAGCGCGCCCATGCAGCGTCTGCGCCGCGAGATCGATACCGTGGCGCGGCTCGACGTGCCGGTGCTGATCCTGGGCGAAAGCGGCACCGGCAAGGAACTGGTGGCGCGCGCCATCCACGGCGCCAGCCGCGCTGCCGAGGGCAAGCCGCTGGTCAGCCTCAACCTGGCCGCGCTGCCCGCCACACTGATCGAGTCCGAGCTGTTCGGGCATGTGGCAGGCGCCTTCACCGGCAGCCAGCGCGGCGGCCAGGCCGGCAAGCTGGAACAGGCCGCGGGCGGCACGCTGTTCCTCGACGAAGTCGCCGACATCCCGATGGAAATGCAGGTCAAGCTGCTGCGCGTGCTGGAAGACCATATGGTGGAACGCCTGGGCAGCCGCCAGTCGCAGCGGGTGGACTTCCGCCTGGTGGCGGCCACCAACCGCGACATCCAGGCGCTGATCGACGGCGGACGCTTCCGCCTGGATCTGTACTACCGCCTGAGCGGCGTGGTGCTGCGCATTCCGGCGCTGGGCCAGCGGCGCGAGGACATACCTGCCCTGCTCGCCCATTTCGTGCGCGGCTTTTGCGCGCGCAACCAGGTGGCGGTGCCGGAGGTGGGACCCGAGGTGGCGCGCTACCTGGCCGAACGGCGCTGGCCGGGCAATGTGCGGCAGCTCCGGCAGAAGATCGAAGAGGCGCTGGTGTTCTGCGACTCACGCGTGCTGCGCGCGGCGGACTTCGCGCGGGGCGAGGAGAACATGGCGGCATTCAGCGTAAGCGAGCCAGCCTTGACGTTTGGCGCGGTGCCGGAAGACATGCCGGAAGCAACGCCGGACGAGGGCGCAACCGATGCTGCCGTGGCGTCGCCGGCGGACTTGCGGGAGGTCGCGCATGAAGCGGTGCTGCAGGCCATCGCGCGGCACGGCGGCAACAAGAAACGCGCCGCCGCGCAGCTGGGAATTTCGCGCTCGCATCTGTACAAGATACTGGAGCGCGGCCCGCGCGGCTGAGCATGCGCGAGCCTATGCCTTGAAACTCGTTTCAAGAGGAGAATTCATGTGATAGCCAATGTCACAACAGTCCGCGTCCGCACTGCCGGATGTTGCGGAGGTCGACGACCACGCCGATTGCGCAGACCCGGACTATCCAACCCGGAGCCACCCTGCCCGCCACGAATCCGCAAAGCCAGCAAGCCCGAGACGCCAGCCGTCTGCAAGGGCCGCTCTCTCGGGCGGCAGGCTTATCCCTCGAACAGCACGCGCAGCATGCGCTCGGGATTGGCCAGGAAATCGCGCGTCACGCGAAAGTGCTCGGTGTCCTGGTAACCGACGCGCACCACACCCTCGGCCGAGCAGGCATAGATCCACGCATCCGGGTAAGCCATCAGGATCGGCGAATGCGTGGCGATGATGAACTGCGAACCATCGCCCACCAGGTCGTGGATACGCGAGAGCACCGCCAGTTGCCGCTGAGGAGAGAGCGCGGCCTCGGGTTCGTCGAGCAGGTAGAGCCCGTTGCCGCCGAAGCGATGCATCATCAGCGCGAGAAACGATTCGCCGTGCGATTGCTCGTGCAGGGAACGCCCGCCGTAGGCGTCGACAACGGGCGGGCCGAAGGCGGGCTCCGCGTCCAGGCGCTCGATTTCCGTTGCCACGTTGAAGAAGCTCTCCGCGCGCAGGAAAAAGCCATCTCTCGGACGCCTGAAACCACGCGCCACACGCAGGTACTGGTGCAGCTCCGAATGCGATCTGCGTGTGCCGAAACTGAAATTGCGCGAGCCGCCCTCGGCGTTGTAGCCCATCGCGACCGCGATGGCCTCCATCAGCGTGGACTTGCCCGAGCCGTTCTCGCCGACCAGGAAGGTAACCTTGGGATGGATCTCCAGCACATCGAGCGAGCGCACCGCGGGCAGGCTGAAGGGGTAGCGTTCGAAGCTCTCGACGATATCGCGCCGCAGGGTGACGCGGCTGATGAACTGGGAGGAGATCATGATGACAGCGAAGTGGATGGCCACGCCGCTATCGTAGCGCGGAACGAGCCTCAGAGCGGCAAGCGCATCGCGATACGCTGCCGCAAGCCAAGCGCTGCCTCGCGCGCAAGCGCTGCGGCCAGTTCGGGACACAGGCCAGCCTCTTCCAGGGGGCGGAAACCGAGCCGCTCGTAGAACGGCGCATTCCATGGCAGATGGCGGAAGGTGGTGAGCGCGAGCGATTGCAGGCCTTGCGCGCGAGCCCAGTCCGCCACGGCGCTCACCAGTGCGCGGCCGAGGCCACGGCGGGCATGGGCCGGGTGCACATCCATTTCATCCAGGTAGGCACGCTGTCCGCTGGTGCTGGCGAGCGCGAAGCCGGCTACGCTGCCATCGGAGGCAATGGCGACCCACAGGCGGCTTTCGCGCTGCGCGCGCTGCAGGTCTTCGAGTGGGGTGACGCGCCCGCGCAGCGCGGGCGGCAGGTCGTCTGCGGGAAACAGCCCGGCCGCTGCGCGTTCGATGGCGGGGAGTGTTGGCAGGTCGGCCGTGGTGGCCAGGCGGATGTCAGGGAATGGCATGGGTATGCGGCAGTATTCAGCGAGCCGGGGCGCCCGCCCTCTCCCATGGCATGGCAGAGGAGCCCGGAGGAGAGGGTGAGCGCTGGCCCGGAGTGAGCGCATTCCTGCCTGCGTACGCCGGCCTCGCCTCCGGGCCCCGTTCCGTACGCCGGAGGTTTCAGGCCGCCGGGAACATCCCCAGCAGATTCGCCACCGCAGCCGGCACGTCGTCCGCCTCGGTAATCGCGCGCACCACCGCCGCGCTGCCCACGCCGGCAGCCAGCACCTGCGGCAGGCGCGCGGCGTCCACGCCACCAATGCCCACCAGTGAAGGCACCACCGGCTGCATCAGCTTGGCATAGGCATGGAAACGGCCCAGGCCCTGCGGCGCGGTCGGCATCACCTTGGTGGTGGTGGGGAAGATCGCACCCAGCGCCAGGTAGCTCGGGCCGATGGTGGCCACGCGCAGCATCTCGGCGTAGCCATGGGTGGACACGCCGAGCCGCAGGCCGGAATCACGCAGCGCATCCAGGTCGGCCTCGTCGAGGTCTTCCTGGCCCAGGTGAATGCCGTAGATGCCGCTGCGCGCGCTGTCGTTGCCGTGGCTGGCATGGTGATCGATGGCGGCACGCCAGTGGTCGTTGATGAACAGGCGCGACGCGCTGCCGCGCGCGGCGCCGGCGGCGCGCTCGATCTCGCCGCGCACGGCCTGCGCATCGTTCGACTTGAAGCGCAGCTGCACCGTGGGCACGGCCAGCGGGACCAGGCGCTCGATCCAATCCGCC
Source organism: Cupriavidus basilensis (assembly GCF_029335485.1). GTDB lineage: Bacteria > Pseudomonadota > Gammaproteobacteria > Burkholderiales > Burkholderiaceae > Cupriavidus > Cupriavidus basilensis_E. The sequence continues at coordinate 2,723 of NZ_JARJLM010000214.1, read as the reverse complement.
GTGGGCACCACCGCGTACAAACCCAGCGGCGGGCATGGCGCGAACGGCTTGGCGCGGCTCTCGGGCGCCACCAGCGCGGCGTGGCGCACCTGCGGGAAGCGCGCGAAATCCACCGGCCAGTCCAGCGAGCCGGGCTGCCAGGCGCGCGCCAGGCAAAGCGCGTCGTGCGCGGGAAAATGCAGCGCCAGGCAGGCCAGCAGTACCGCCACGAAGCCCGGCGAGTGGGCGGTATCGCCATCGGCACGGGCGCTGAAGACCCAGGTGCCCATCGGCGAGCGCACGGTATCGCTCCACTGCCCGCCCTCGCGGTCGCTCTCGATGGCGATGGCGCCGGCAGCGGCGATGCGAGCCAGCGTCGCCGCCTCGGCCTCGCCATCGAACAGCACCACGTCGGCATTGCCGAGTTCGGCTGGCGCGTCGGCCTGCGCCCATACGCGCCAGGCCTTGTCGGCGGTGCCAAAGGTGGCGCCGTAGCGCGCCAGCAGCGTGTCGCGCAGCGCGGCGTCGACGGCGGCCTTCACTCCGTTGCGGCTCATGCGCGGTCCTCCGCGCCTGCGGCGTGCCAGAACGGCATGCCCACCACCGGCGTGCTGGCCTGGGCGATATCGCGCTCGGGCATGGGACCGGCCAGGTAAGCGGTGCGGCCGGCATCGACCGCGAGCGCGAAGGCGCGTGCCATGTTCACCGGATAGGCCGCCTGCGCGACCGCGGTATTCAGCAGCACGCCGTCGTAACCCCATTCCAGCACCTGGGCCGCATGCGAGGGCAGCCCGAGACCGGCGTCGACGATCAGTGGGGTATCCGGCAAACGCTCGCGCAGCAGGCGCATGGCGTGCGGATTGACCGCGCCCTTGCCGGTGCCGATCGGCGCGGCCCAGGGCATCAGCGCCTGGCAGCCCACGTCGAGCAGGCGGCGGCACAGGACCAGGTCTTCGGTGCAATACGGCAGCACCTTGAAGCCTTCCTTGATCAGCGTCTCGGCCACCGCCGGCAGGTTGAGCGTATCGGGCTGCAGGGTATAGTCGTCGCCCACCAGTTCAAGCTTGATCCAGTCGGTCTCGAACACCTCGCGCGCCATCATGGCGGTGGTGATGGCTTCCTGCGGCGCCATGCAGCCGGCGGTATTGGGGAGCACCGGCACATCCATCGACCTGAGCATCTGCCAGAAGGCCTGGCCGCCCTCGCCGTCCCCCACCGCGCCCTGGCGGCGCAGCGCCACCGTCAGCATGGCGGGCCGCGCCACTTCCACCGCGGCCTGCAAGGTGGCGGGAGACGGATAGCGCGCGGTGCCCAGCAACAGGCGCGAGGCGAACGACTCGCCATAGAGCACGAAGGGGTCGCCGAGCAGGTCGCGGCGGGATTCAGCGGTATTGAGCGTCATGTGGGGTCAGCCTCCCGTCACGGGTTGCACAAGGTCGATACGGTCGCCGGCGGCGAGCGTGGTGGCCGCATGCGCGGCGCGCGGCACGAACTGGCCGTTGAGCGCGGCGGCAAAAGGCGGCGCGATGCCGGCGCCGGCCACCGCATCGGCCAGGGTCGCGTTATCGGCGAGCCCGAGCGGACGGCCGTTGAGCAGGATATCCATGGTCATTGTCGTTCAGTGCAGCACCGGCGAGCCGGCAACGGTGTCGAGCGCGGGCTCGATCATGCCGGGCCAGCGCAGCGCGGCGGGCACGGCATGGGCGGCGGGATCGTCATCGAGCAGCGCCCGCACCACCTGGCAGGCCGCCTCGGTGACCGCCGGGGCGATCAGGAAACCGTGCCGGTACAGGCCGTTGAGACGCACGATGCGGGCATGCTGGTCCACCCGGATGGCCGGCAGATGGTCCGGCCGCGTCGGGCGGCGCTGCACATTGAGTTCCAGCACGCGCGCCTCGCCGAACGCCGGGTCCAGCGAGTAGGCTGCCGAGAGCAGTTCCAGCGCGGAGCGCACGCTCATCGGCGAATCGTCCTCGCTTTCGAGTTCGGTGGCGCCGATCACGTAGAGATCGTTGGGCTTGGGCGCGATATAGATCGGATAGCGCGGATGCAGCAGGCGCACCGGGCGGTGCAGCTTGACCTCGGGCGCGTGCACGCGCACCACTTCGCCGCGCAGGCCGCGCAAGCCCGGCATGCTGCCGTGCGCGGCCGGCTGTCCGGGCCACGCGGCGCGCGCGCCCAGGCCGCGGCAATCCAGCACCACGCGGGCACCGATGCCAAGCGCCGGCAGGTCGCCCGCCTCGACTTCACCGGCTTCCCATACGCAATGCAGGCCGCTGGCAACCGCGCAGGCCAGCAGCGCACGCAGCGTGCCGCGGTTATCGAGTTGCCCTTCGCCGGCCAGCAGCAGGCCTTGCGAGAAGCGGCCCGCGAGCGCGGGCTCGAGCGCGGCCACGCCGTTGCCGTCCAGCGCGCGCATGCGCTCGGCCACCAGTTCGGGCGGCGCCACGGCGCGTACGCGGCTGGCGAACAGCGACATCTCGCTGCGGTCGCGCGTATGCCATACCACCAGCGTGCCGTCTTCCTGGAAAAACACCGGCTCCGGCAATTCGGCTATCCAGGCGCGCCACAGGTCCACGCTGGCGGTGCCCAGTTCGACGATGCGGCGCTCGGCAATGGCGGATTCCGCCAGGGGCGCCAGCATCGCCGCCGCCACATACGCGGCCGAGCCCGCGCCGTCGGGGCCGGCGCGCTCGATCAGCGCCACGCGCAGGCCGGCGCGTACCAGTTGCCAGGCGGATAGG
>NZ_JARJLM010000213.1 GCF_029335485.1 Cupriavidus basilensis | reverse complement strand
CCTTCGGTTCGCTCTCGCCGCGCATGACTATCGAGCAGATTGTGGGGGAGGGCCTGGCGCTGCACCAGCCAGGTCTGTCGCGCGACGCCATGCGCCAGCGCGTGACCGAGGCGCTGCGCGAAGTGGGGATGGACCGCACCGCGCTGGGGCGGTATCCACACGAGTTCTCCGGCGGACAGCGCCAGCGTATCGCAATCGCGCGCGTGCTGATCCTCAAGCCGCAGGTGCTGGTGCTGGATGAACCCACGTCCGCGCTTGATGTGTCCATCCAGCAGCAGGTGCTTGCGCTGCTGTCGCAGTTGCAGCGCAAGTACAACCTGAGCTACCTGTTTATCAGCCATGACCTGGCCGTGGTCCGCGCCATGGCGCACCGGGTCATCGTGATGAAGTCCGGCGAGGTGGTGGAGGCGGGCGACACCGAGGTTGTGCTGGGCGCCCCGCAGCACGCATACACCCGCAAGCTGATGCGCGCGGCCGAAATTGGTGCGAGCGATCCGGTCCCGCCTCAAGTTGGTGCAGCCGATTTCAGGGTGTCACCCGATTGACGCATGGCTGACATAATAAAAGCGAGAAAGTAGCTGCGACTTTCGTTCTATGGTCTTGATTCCAAAGCATTTTGCTGGAATTTTGTAACGAACTTTGACATGTCGATGACAACCTTATACCATCCGGCGAGAACTATTTTCGGGGGTGGTTCGTGCGTCGCTTGTACGGCGCGCAGGTGGTCGAGGTCACTTGGTCTGCTTTTTGCGTGCGGTCTGCCCCAACCATTTCAAGCCCGCCTGGCGTAGTCGAGCCGGGCCTGGTCTAGAACGATTTCAGGAGAACCAATGCAGCGAACGGTGCTTCATTCCCTGGCGCGCGCCGCCGTTGGAATTGCCATAGCCTGCGGTGCGACTCTGTCGAATGGAGTGCTGGCGGATACGGTGTTCAAGGATCCCGACGCCCGCATCGATGCACGCACTGAACTGAGCGCGGATGCGCATCCGGAAGGCAAGCGCGGCTTGCTGTCTTCGGTCATGAGCTCCACCAGCCATGTCGCCAGCAAGGCCGGCGATCTCGTCATGAACGCCCTTGGGCTGATCGGTGTGCGTTATCGCTTCGGCGGCAACAGCCCGGAATCGGGCCTCGATTGCAGCGGCTTTGTCCGTTATGTGTTCAACGACACCTTCGGCTTCATGCTGCCGCGCCGCTCGGTCGAAATGAGCCAGGTCGGCACCACGGTGGCTGCCAACGACCTGCGCCCCGGCGACCTGGTGTTCTTCAACACCATGCGCCATACCTTCTCGCACGTGGGCATCTACATCGGCGACAACAAGTTCGTGCACGCGCCGTCCACCGGCAGCAAGATCCGTGTCGACGATATGCGCGCCTCATACTGGGTGACGCGCTATAACGGTGCACGCCGCATCGACGACATGCAGGAAGCCGGCGGTGCCGACAACCTTGGCAATATGGTCGAAACCCTGAAGCGCTTCGATCCCAACGCCAGCGGCCGTTCGCTGTACGGCGGCTGAGCGACCTGGCGGACAGCCGGTGCTGTCCGCTCGGGGCAATAAAAAAGGACTGCCTCGCGCAGTCCTTTTTTATTGTGTGCGCCGCCGATCGGCGGCCGCACGCAGTGAGGCTATGCCGCTTACTGCGCGGCCACGGTCCCGGCGGGGCGCAGCCTTGCTTGTGCCAGCTTCTCGCGCAGGCTGGCCATGACCGCCGAGGTGGCTTGCTCGCCGGCCAGGATGGCGCGGTTGCGCGCGGTGAAATCGCTGCCGCCCATGTCGGGCAGGTCGGGGCGGATCACCACGTCGGCGTGCGCCAGCGCCATCTTGTTGATCGACTGGCCCATGATGGCGGTGGTTTGCAGCAAGACGCCGCTCTGGCCGCCATTCTTCTGGCTGGAGGGTTCGGCGGAAATGTTCACGGCGATGACGAAATCCGCGCCCATGGTGCGCGCGGAATCCACCGGCACCGGCTCGACCAGTCCGCCATCCACATAGTCGTGCCCCTGGATCGAGACCGGCTGGAACACGCCCGGCACGCTGCTCGACGCGCGCACGGCCTGGCCGGTGTTGCCGCGCCGGAACAGGATGCCCTGGCCCGTCTTGAGGTCGGTGGCGACGATGCCCAGGGGCAGCTTCATGGACTCGATAGGGCGATTGGCGATCAGCCGGTTCACGTAGTTCTGCAGTGCCTCGCCCTTGAGCCAGCCGCCGAAGCGGGTACCGAAGGGCAGGGCCCAGTCGGCGATGGCGGCTTCGTCCATGGTCAGCGCCAGCTTGTTGAGCTGGAATCCGCTCATGCCGGAGGCATACAGCGCGGCGACCACGGCGCCCGCGCTGGTGCCGGTGACCAGGTCCGGATGGATGCCCTGGGCCTCGAGCGCCTTGATCACGCCGATGTGGGCGAAGCCGCGCGCGGCACCGCCGCCCAGGGCCAGGCCGATCTTGAGTGGGCGCGGCGGCACGACGGGCGCTTCCGGCTGTGCGGTGAGCGTGCCCGGCTTGGGGCCAAAACTGCAGGCTGCGAGCAGCGCTGCCGCGCCGGCGCCCAGGAAATTGCGTCGTTGCATGGGTAGGTGAAGGATGGAGGGGTGGTGCAATCGTCACAGCTGGCGCGGGAGCCGGTACGAATGTGCCGCCGGCGCCAGCCGCGCGGCGTGCGCGACAGCATTTCAGACCGGGCAGAGCATAAATGATTCCTCGCTTCCCGGTATGCCGTCGAGAACCGGGGTGGGGCGCCTTGCCCTGCTTGCTATAATGTGCCGATCCTACACCCCGGCCTGCGCGCATTCGTGCGCGGGCTTTTTTGTTTCATTCCCATATGACACAACGCGTCCGCACCCGCTTCGCGCCGAGCCCGACCGGCTTCATCCACCTCGGCAATATTCGCTCAGCGCTCTATCCCTGGGCCTTTGCCCGCCGCATGAAGGGCGACTTCATCCTGCGCATCGAGGACACCGACGTCGAGCGTTCGTCCCAGGAGTCGGTGGATGTGATCCTGGAGAGCATGGCCTGGCTGGATCTCGATATCGACGAGGGGCCGTTCTACCAGATGCAGCGCATGGACCGCTATCGCGAGGTGGTCAAGCAGATGCTGGGCAGCGAGCTGGCCTATCCGTGTTATATGAGCACCGAGGAGCTGGACGCGCTGCGCGAAGCCCAGCGCGAGCGCGGCGAGAAGCCGCGCTACAACGGCTTCTGGCGCCCCGAGCCGGGCAAGGTCCTGCCCGAGCCCCCGGCCGGCGTGCAGCCGGTGATCCGCTTCAAGAATCCAATCGGCGGCAGCGTGGTGTGGGACGACGCGGTCAAGGGCCGCATCGAGATATCCAACGATGAGCTGGACGACCTGGTGATCGCCCGTCCCGACGGCACGCCGACCTACAATTTCTGCGTGGTGATCGACGATCTGGATATGCAGATCACGCATGTGATTCGTGGCGACGACCACGTCAACAACACGCCGCGCCAGATCAACATCATTGGCGCGCTGGGTGGCACGCCTCCCGTCTACGCGCATTTGCCGACCGTGCTCAACGAGCAGGGCGAAAAGATGAGCAAGCGCCACGGCGCCATGGCCGTGACCGGTTACCGTGACGAAGGCTACCTGCCTGAGGCCGTCCTCAACTACCTGGCACGCCTGGGCTGGGCGCATGGCGATGCCGAGATTTTCTCGCGCGAGCAGTTCGTCGAGTGGTTCGACCTGGAGCACCTGGGCAAGTCACCGGCGCAGTACAACCCGGAAAAGCTGGCCTGGCTCAACAATCACTATATCAAGGTTGGCGATAACGCACGCCTGGCCGGGTTGACGCTGCCGTTCATCGAGGCGCTCGGCGGCAAGGTGGAGGGCGGTGCAAGCCTGGAAGGCGTGATCGGGCTGGTGAAGGACCGCGCGAACACACTGAAGGACGTGGCGCAGGCAGCGCTGTTGTTCTATCGTGGCGAACCGCAGCCGGATCCCGCGCTCAAGGCCGAGCATCTCAATGCTGACATCCAGCCCGCGCTGCAGGCCCTGGCTACGCGCCTGGCCGCGCTGGCGGAGTGGAAGCGCGAGGAAATCGGCGCGGCCTTCAAGGCCGTGCTGGCCGAGTTCGGCCTGAAGATGCCCAAGCTGGCCATGCCCGTGCGCCTGCTGGTGGCAGGGCAGTTGCAGACGCCTGGCATCGATGCCGTGCTGGAACTGTTCGGGCGCGAGGTGGTGCTGCGCCGCATCCAGGCCGGGCTTGCCTGAAAAAGTTTGAAGAAATTCCTGGCAGGGGCTTGCGCTCCTGCCAGGAATTAAGCATAATCTCGTTCTCCCTGCAGCGCAGACAAAAATCAAGCGGGCTTAACGGGTGGTCGCGACAGGCAGTAATTCCGTAGAAATACGGGGCGCGAAAAAGTTAAAAAAGGGGTTGTCGAAAAGCAAGGTTGTTTATATAATCTTGGCTTCGCTGAAACGAAGAAACGAGCGCGAAAACGACAGTGGTAAGTCAGCGTAGTGATGTGTACTTTGGGGCTATAGCTCAGCTGGGAGAGCGCTTGCATGGCATGCAAGAGGTCAGCGGTTCGATCCCGCTTAGCTCCACCAAAATATCGGAAGTTTCGAGTGTGGTAAATCGAAGTTTCCAGAGCGATGAAGATCCGGTTGTTAGG
>NZ_JARJLM010000212.1 GCF_029335485.1 Cupriavidus basilensis | reverse complement strand
CTGGTGAGAAGCCACCCGAACGCCACGACGAGGGAGTTGGTCCAAGGCAAGGCATGGCCGAGATTCGCAACTATGCTCTGCAGCGCATGATTGCGATTATGCACAGTTCCCGGTTATGCGCAGTCCGTAGGGCATTAGGAATTGCAATGTCCGGCCTTCAACTGCTTGCGCCAGATCGGGCCCGAAACGGCTTCGCATAATCGGTTGTGCGTCCGAAATTCGGTCGGACGGCGTCCGAAATTCAGGCGGAAATAATGACCTTCAATGCCTTGGACTGCGCCGCATTGGCGAAGGTGTCATACGCTTGCATAATCTCCTCAAGGCGGAACCGGTGCGTAATCAGTTGAGCCGGATCCAGCTTCTTGGCCGCCACGGTCTTGAGCAGCATTCCCGTCGTCTGGGTGTCCACCAGCCGCGTTGTGATAGAGATGTTCTGCATCCACAACGTTTCGAGATGGAGGTCCACTTTGCTGCCATGTACACCCACGTTGGCAATCACTCCACCGGGCGCAACGATGTCCTGGCAAACCTGAAAGGTTGCCGGGATCCCGACAGCTTCGATGGCCGTGTCCACGCCCAATCCGTCGGTCAGGAGCCGCACCGCCTCGGCGGCCAGTTCGCGGCCACTGTTGATCGTATCGGTAGCACCGAAACGCAGGGCTACCTCGAGGCGGCTATCGTCCAGATCAATCACGATAATGCGCGCGGGCGAATAGAACTGCGCCGTCAGCAGCGCAGCCAGCCCGACCGGGCCAGCCCCCACGATCGCGACGGTCCCGCCAGGGGCGACTTTCCCATTAAGCACGCCGCACTCGAACCCGGTAGGCAGAATATCGCTGAGCATCACCAATGAGGCTTCGTCCTGTCCGGGCGGAATGCGGTACAGGCTGGTGTCCGCGTGAGGGATGCGAACATACTCGGCCTGCGTGCCGTTGATGGTGTGGCCCAGCAGCCAGCCTCCGGTGGTGCAGTGCGAATACATGGCGCGGCGGCAGTAGTCACACTTTCCGCAACTGCTGATGCAGGAGATCAGCACACGATCGCCCGCCCTGAAGCTGGACACGCCCGCCCCGACCGATTCGATCACGCCTACACCTTCGTGACCCAGAACCGTACCGGGTTCGCAGGTCGGGACATCCCCCTTCAGGATATGTAGATCCGAGCCGCAAATCGTCGTGTGGGTGACTTTCACCACAGCGTCGGTGGGTTCCATGACCTCAGGCATTGGAACGTCCTTGACCGATTTCTTGCCCGGGCCACCATACACAAGAGCCTTCATGTCTTTCTCTCCTTTTTTGCTTTGCAAGCCGGTAAATACCGGTTGCCTTCGTTCGCCACGAACCAGGCAGCAGGTCCAGGATGGACTCGCAGGCAAAAGCGAGTACACAGCGCCGTCGATGCCAGCTCGAATGCCACAGATCCCGTACATGCAGCCAGATACCGACTCGATTGCCTCTTGCCGGAATCAAATCACTTCGAATCAGAATATCCTGAGCACCGATCAAGATGCCTTTGCTGTTTCAGCAAATATCGTGCCACGCAATCTTGATGGCGGTGCTAGAGGCGGAATGCCCCCTGGGCACGTGGCCTACCGTCCTAAAATGCTACGCGGCATCGGACAATTCGTCCGAATTCAAGTCGCCGTCCGGGCTGGTAGCCATCTCATGAAAAAGTGGGGTCGCATCAGTGGCAGGGGGAAGCAATCTCTATGCGGATCTGATGTAAGCGCGAAATTGAACCCACCTGGCATTTTCGGCTGAGAGTGGGCAGGCTTGCGTCCGCTACCACTATTTGCGGACGCAAGCATGATGGACAACGAATATGAGGTTCCGCCGCTGAGGGTGATCCGTGTTCGCTCCAACGGAAAGCGCGACTTTGACCCGAGGGATAAGCGCCAACTGGTCGAGGCGTGTCTGCGGCCCGGCGTATCGGTATCCGGGATGGCGCTCAACCATTCCAGCACCCGTCTCTGGCACCAGCGTTACCGAGGGCGGGGCTACCCAACGGCGCGACGGTCGAACTTGAATGCGGCGGGCAGGACGTTGCGCATGTGAAGGCGATGATCGAGGCGTTGGGAGCGCGTTGATGTTCCGTTTCGAACAGCGTCGGGCGGCGTCGTGGTCGACAAAGGCAACCCGCCGCCCGCCCGTGCACAACTCGCGCGACCCTCCCAACAGGAGCAAACATTGTCAATGTCAGATTCAACCGAGTAACTGTCTATCAATGCGGGGTAATCCCACACCTCCTAGCGTGGTTTCATGCTACGCTTTCTGCGCGATCATACGAGCCGTCGCTCTCGTTACCAGAGAGTCCTCCGACATGGTCAGCGGTTGCAGCGGGGCGAACGCGATCCGCTGCGCTTCCTTTTGCGGCACTCCAAGCGCGCTGAGCAGCGTCGCGACGGCATACTCCGGATAGTCATCGGCGGTTCCGCCAGCTTCCAGCCTGGCAATCGCCATTAGGGCCTGGCCGCCGATCAGGTCAAGCGCCACCTCGATCGGCACGCGATGGAAGCGCCGGGAAGCAAAACCCGCTTCCAGATGCTGCGGCACGTATTCGTAGAGCAGATTGTTCGGACTCGCCAGATGTAGTCCCGTGCGGACAATGAAACGCGCGAACAGGGGAAATGCGCGCGCTTTGTACAGGTAGAGCCGCACGCCGGTCGCGATCCGGACCGCGGGATCCTCGTACGCGCTGACCGCCTGCTCAATGGCGTTGATGAGCTCATTGCTGAGCTCTTCCGCGACGGCGATCAGCAACTCGTCATTGGTCCGGAAGTAGTTGTAGAAGGTGCCTTGCGAGACGCCAGCCGCCGCGATCACATCCTGGATCACGCTGGCACCCACGCCTTTCTCTGCAAATACCGCCAGCGCGCTTTCTGCCAGGCGCGCCCGCATGCGCTCCCGTCGCTCTGCCGCTACGCGGGTTCGATGGTCAACCTTGCCTGCTTGCTTCATCGCTGCTTTGCGTCGTGTTCGTCGCCGCCATTTTAATCCCACCTAGGGAAAACGAGAATCTTGTCATAATGACAATAGTCTCAGTATGATGGGCGCATATCAGTTCGAGGGAGTGCGCGATGAATCTTGCCGACCTGCAGATTCCGTTAACCAGCAATACCGTCCGCATAGGCGGCAAGAACATCTTCTATGCCGAGGCTGGCGCCGGTGCGCCGTTGTTGATGTTGCATGGCGGGGGCCCCGGGGCCTCGGGGGTGCCGAACTACGAGCGCAATATCGCGGCGCTGGCGCGTCATTTCCGGGTGATCGTGCCCGACATGCCGGGCTACGGCCGCTCCACCAAGGGGCTCAGCCGCACCGACCCCTTCGGCGACTGCGCCAGCGCGATGCTGGGCCTGCTGGACTATCTGGAGGTTGACCGCGCCTGCGTGGTCGGCAACTCGCTGGGCGGGGCCTGCGCCTTGCGCATGGCGCTGGACCGCCCGCAACGGGTCGCGGGCCTGGTGCTGATGGGGCCGGGCGGAATCGATACCACGCGCAGCCTGCCGACGGCGGGGCTGAAGTGCCTGCTCGACTACTACAGCGGCGCAGGCCCGAGCAAGGAGAAGCTCAGCACCTTTATCCGCCAGTACCTGGTGTTCGACGGCGCGCGGGTGCCGCAGTCAGTGATCGAAGGGCGATTCCTGGCCAGCCTGGACCCCGAGGTGGTGGCCAAGCCGCCGCTTGTGCGGCCCAAAGGCCTGCCGAAATTCCGGCTGATCGACTTCACGCGCGATCCGCGCCTATCCACGTTGCAGGCCCCGACCCTGGTGCTGTGGGGCACGGAAGACCTCGTCAACCGGCCCAGCGGCGCGCAGTCCTTGCAGAAGCGCATGCCCAACTGCGACACATACTTGTTCAGCCGCACTGGCCACTGGGTGCAATGGGAGCGAGCGGAGGAATTCAACGCCGCGGTGACGGCGTTCGCCAACAAGCGGATGGAGGCAGTGCAATGAGCGCCGCGGCATCCATCATCGTCGTGGGCGCTGGCCCGGTGAGCATGTGCGCCGCGATCGAGGCGGCTCGCCGCGACATCGATGTACTGGTCGTCGAGGCCAAGTCCGCCGACAAGGCGGCCGATGCCAGGTGCAATGCCGTGGCGTCGCGCATGCTCGAGACCCTGTGCCGCTTCGGCATTGCCGACCAGGTGCGCGCGGCGGGGCTGCAGGATGACTATGCCACGGTCGTCATGTACGCGACCAGCCTTGCCGGTCCAGAGCTTACGTGCATCGAACTGCCGTCACGCAATGAGCGCGCCACGGAGCGCTTCCCGGATGCGCGCTGGCGCACGCCCGAGCCCTTCGTGCGGGTCAGCCAGTTGTACTCCAAGCAGGAGGGCCTGTTCGCATGAAGACGACATTGTTTGGCCGCGTGCGGCTTGGCTATGTGATCGTTGAATCCAGCCGGCTGGCCGAGTGGAAGCATTTTGCCGCTGACGGGCTGGGGCTGCACATCGATGAGGTCTCGGCTGACACGCTGGCGCTGCGTGTGGACGATCGCACCCGCCGTCTGGTGGTGCAGCGTGGCCCGGCGGAGGACGTCGTGGCGCTAGGCTGGGAGCTCGACGACGACGCGGCGCTGCACCTTGCGCTGGCGCGCGTGCGCGACAGCGGCGTCTCGGCGCAGCTTCACCGTGGCGACGAGGCGGCGGCGCGCGGCGTTTCGGAGTACTGGTCGTTCACCGGACCCAAGCGCACCTCGGTCGAGCTGTTCACCACGCCCGTCATGACCGAACGCCCGCTGCGGATGAAGGCGAGCGGCTTCCTCACCGGTGTCGGCGGTCTGGGCCACGTCGCCATCAGCACCCGGGAGCCGGAGTCAATGAAGGGGTTCTGGGAACGGATCTTCGATGCGCGCGTCTCCGACTATATCGAGGACCGCCTGAGCGGCGTCGATCTCGATCTCACCTTCCTGCGGCTGAACGAGCGGCACCATTCTGTCGCCATCGTGTCCACGCGGGGTATACGCCTGAACCCGTTGCGTACCAGCATCCATCACATGAACCTGCAGGTGGCTAGCCTGGATGACGTGGTCGACGGCTATCGCCGCTGCCGTGAACTGGGTTACCCGATTGCAAATGCCATCGGCCAGCATCCCAATGATCGTGAACTGTCGTTCTATGTGGAGACGCCCAGCGGCTTCGAGATGGAAATCGGCTGGAACCCGATCGTGGTGACCGAAGAGGCCGAACGGCATTGGCGCCAGGCAACCTATCGCGGCATCAGCCTGTGGGGCCACTACCCAGAAAACCTGACGCTCGGCGTGTCCGCACGCCGCTTCGGGCGCGGCTTGCTGTCGCTGACGCGTGGTGAATTTACAGTGGGAGCGAAGCCATGAGCGCGCGGCAAGCGGAAGTCGACGTCGTCATCGCCGGCCTCGGTCCAACAGGTCTGGTGCTAGCGCATACCCTCGGCATGCGCGGCGTGTCGGTGCTGGTGCTGGAGCGCGAGCCGCAGTTCTACGGCAACGCGCGGGCCGTCTACACCGACGGCGAGTGCATGCGCATCTTCCAGTCCTTCGGCATGGCCGACCGGCTGCTGCGCGACATGCTGGAAGACGTCCCGGTGCAGATGATGCTGCCCGATGGTTCGTGCCTCGCCACGCTAAAGAGCGGCGACCGGCAATATGGCTGGGCGGAGAGCCACTTCTTCTACCAGCCGTTCCTGGAAACCGCGCTGGCCGATAACCTGTCGAACTATCCGACCGTCACCATCCTGCGCGGGCGCGAAGTCGTCGGGTTCGAGCAGGACGATGCGGGCGTGGATATCCGCCATATCGCCGCTGCAAGCAGCGGCTACGGCCAGGCGCCGGAGGCGGGTGGCCAGGGCCTGCATGCGTTCGAGGCCAGCGTTCGCGCACGCTATTTCGCCGGGGCCGATGGCGGACGCAGCGTGGTGCGCACCCAGCTTGGCATCAAGATGACGGGACGGTCCTTCCCCAATCCGTGGCTGGTGGTCGATATCAAGGCCAGGCATGGGATCGAAGGGCTGCGGCACGTGCCGTATTTCGCTTTCGTCTGCGATCCGGAATGCCCGACGGTGAACTGCGTGCAGCCGAAGGGCCATCACCGCTTCGAGTTCATGCTCGCTCCCGGCCAGACCAAAGAGCAGATGGAGGATCCGGCGACCGTGCGCCGCTACCTCTCCCGGTACGTCGACGTCGACCGTTTCGAGATCCTGCGCAAGCTGGTCTACACCTTCAATGCCCTCGTGGCGGAGCGCTGGCGCGATCGTCGCGTATTCCTGGCGGGCGATGCCGCACACATGATGCCCCAGTTCATCGGGCAGGGCATGAACGCCGGCGTGCGCGATGCCTATAACCTGGGCTGGAAGCTGCACGCCGTGCTGAGCGGAGCGGCGTCGGACAGCTTGCTCGATACCTATGAGCGCGAGCGCCGACCCCACGCCACGGCGATGATCCGCGAGGCTGTGCGGGTGAAGGACTTTGTCTCGGTCTCCAATCCGGCGCTCGCAATGCTGCGCAACGGGCTATCGCGCGCCCTGACGCGGCTGCCTGCGATCGGGCCGTTCATCACCCGCGGCGACTTCATCCCGAGGCCGGTCTATCGACGCGGCGCCTACCTCGGCCTGCCGCGTCGCCGCTGGTCAGGGCGCGAGGGGACGCTGATGCCGCAGCCGATGGTGCGCGCCTCCGACGGCTGCCGCTATCGGCTGGATGACGTGCTGGGCGCAGGGTTCGTGCTGCTGGGGGCCGGTGTCGACCCGAGAGCGCTGCTGGATGCCGAAGCGCGCACGTGGTGTGACCGTATCGGCATACGCTATGCCGTGATCTATCCCTGGGGCGAGCGGCCATATGGTGCCAGCGAGCAGTGCTGGCCGACGGACCTGATCGAACTGGAAGATGTTTCCGGCGACTGGTACCGGTGGCTGAAGCGCGCCGGCGCCCGCCATGGCAGCGTGGCGATCCTGCGTCCGGACCGGTTCGTTTTCGGCGTCGTGCCAGGGCGCCGCCTTGACGAGGCCACCACGAAGCTGCGCGAACTGCTGGGTACGTCCGATACCTCCGTGCAGCCGGTGCTGCCCGATCGCGCTGCTTCCCGCATCAAACCATCCGTCCAGAGCAAGGAGGCCGCTTGAACGCGACCGAAGCTATCCAAGACGCGTCGCTGACGCTGCGCGAAGCCAGGGCGACCCGTGTCCCCGTATCCCCAGTCTCCGTGTCGCACCAGCTTGAGGGGCTGGAAGTTGCCTACCAGGTCGCGGAGTTGAATACCCTCGCGCGGCTGGAGTCCGGGCGCAGCATCGTCGGCAAGAAGATCGGCCTGACCTCGACAGCTGTGCAGCAGCAGCTAGGCGTCGACCAGCCGGACTTTGGCGTGCTGTTCGACGACATGGAGTTTCTCGACGGTGCCGAGATTCCAAGCGCGCGCCTGATCCAGCCGAAGATCGAGGCCGAGGTCGCGTTCGTGGTGGGTCGGGACCTGTCCACGCAATCACCCACCTACGCTGAATTCCTGAACTGCCTGGCCTACGCGCTGCCGGCGCTGGAGATCGTCGACAGCGCGATCGCGGATTGGAAGATCAGCCTGTTCGACTCGGTGGCGGACAATGCCTCTTCCGGGCTGTATGTGCTCGGCGACCAGCCGGTGCCCATCGGCGCGCTGGCGCTGGCTGACCTGGGCATGGCCATGACCAGGCAGGGCGAGACGGTTTCTGTCGGCGCCGGCTCCGCCTGCCTGGGCCATCCGTTGCGGGCGACCTACTGGCTGGCCCGTTTGATGAGTGAGCGCGGCCAGGGCCTCCGGGCAGGAGAGGTGATCCTGTCCGGCGCACTCGGCCCCATGGTGCCTGTGAAGGCCGGCGACCTGATCCAGGCCCGTATCGCGGCGCTGGGCAACGTGAACTGCCGCATGGGCTGACCGCCCCGGAACAACGCTTATGACACAACGCAAACTGGAGGCCGCCATTGTTGGCAGCGGCAATATCTGCACGGACCCGCAGCCCGGTCCATCGGACTGGTGCTAACCGTGATGGAGTTCGGTGCCGGTAGCGATGGGGTCAAGGGCTCGCTGGGGATTCTGCGCGGCCTCTTAGGGCTGACCCTGTCGATGATCCAGGACTGTGAATCCGGGCCGGGTTTCATGGTCTGGAGCGGCGACATCACCTCCAACACCAGTCAAGTTTGCAGCGTTGATGTCCTATGGCCTGACCGTCAACGTCCTGCAGGAGGTGTTGCCGCTCGCTCGTATGCTGGCTGCCAACTCGATCCGGCGCCAGGTCACCGCGCCCGGTCGCCGGCTGGAAGCGGAACAGGCTACCGATGCCCGGCAGCGGGTGGAGATGGCGGCGAGCATTCGTTCGCCCGACATCCCGGAGCCCAGTCCAGTGCGCGCGATTGGCGTCGACGGCGACTACCTTCGGCTGACGGGCCGCAAGCGCCACCAGGACGGTTGGTTTGAAGTGATTGTCGGCAAGTCCACGCGGGATCAGGGTGCCGGCCACAGTTTTGCCTACGTGCACAAGCTGGAGAATCGGCGGGCCGATCGCATGTTGAATTTCCTCCTGCGAGAAGGTGTGCAACCGGATCAACCGGTTACCTTTCTCTCGGCCGGCGGGGATACCGTACGGTCTGCCCAGTTCGGCTTTGGTGATCGCCTCGATTGGTTTCACATCGCCATGCGGGTACGGAACCTCGAACAGATGATCAAGAGCCGGCCAGCACACTGCGATGGCCCGAGCAATGCGATATTGATCAAGGTTGAACGATGGTATCCCTCCATCGCCACAGCAGAAAACCACCGCATTGCCGCCTAGTCAGCCCTCGCTTTGGCGCGCTCTCCCAATCGGGGTGATCGTACTCTCCGTGCAAAACATAGCGGTAGCAAGGCGCAGAGCCGCCTGTAGCGAGGTTTTTCGGCGCAACGCGTTTCGCGCGATCGGAGTATTTATAAGCCCTTGATAGATAATCACTTTCCGGGGCAAACCGCCAGAAAATGCACGGATAGTACGCCCACCCCATCCTGGCCTAGGCCTGTAGAAGGGAACCTGACGACGGTGACGCCGCCGGCAGATATTGAGGTCGGTTGAATCTCGAGATATCACTTCGTGACGACGCAGCAGGTTACCGTTCCCAGGTTGTGGACCGATAGCTCTTTGGGGGGAGCGGTTGTCGCGCATTGGCCAATCCCTATCTTCGGCGCACGGTATCGAGCCATGTCTCCCAGGAAATATCGCGCAGATCCTCAGGGGCGCCCGCCATGTCCTGGTAGCATCAGGCCAGCCGTCTTCATGCCCATGTCTGCGATATGGCGCTCCAGCATTCCTGGATTGTGCTGCGTCCCTCCCAATCGTGGACAAAGAACACGGCCTTGGATTGGGCGGTGTTTTTAGCTTCTTGATCCATCATTAGCAGTCCCGGAAAGCTCTTCTCGCTCACTCCCTAACGGAATGGGATCTGGTGCAAGGTCCTTTTCCATAAGGCCACCGCCCAGCGCCTTGTACAGCGCAACTGCGTTGCTGAACTCCCCTCGTCGCAGGTCCAGCAACGCCTGCTGAATCGCATACAGCTGGCGCTGAGAATCCAGCAACTCCAGTCTTCCCTCGACGCCCGCGCGGTAGCGCAGACTGGAGAGACGGACGCGGCGTTCGGCACTGGAGACCGCTCGGGTTTGCGCTTCGATCTGGCGGCCAAAGGTTGAGCGTCCCGCGAGACCATCGGCTACTTCTCGGAACGCAGCCTGGATGGCCCGTTCGTACCCGGCAATCGCACTGGACTTGCGCACCTCGGCCAGACGCAGTTCGGAGCGTAGCCTGCCGCCCCGGAATAACGGCAAGGTGATCTGGGGTGCAAAGGCCCATACGCGATGTGGGCCATCGAACAGGCCGCTCATGGCGGGACTGGCGAAGCCCAGGGACGTGGTCAGTGACACGCGTGGGAAGAATGCTGCGCGCGCAGCACCGATGTCGGAATTGGCTGCCACCAGGTTTTGCTCGGCCTGGAGAATGTCCGGGCGGCGAAACAACAGATCGGACGGCAAACCTGCCGGCAATTGGGTCACGACTGGCTGCTCTTCCAGAGACAGGGGGGCAGGCAGGTTCGTCAGCAACTCGGTACCAACCAGGAGCCGTAACGCGTTGCGAGCTTGTGCCAGCGCACGCGTGCGCGCCTCCAGATCGGCCTCAGCACTGGCGACCTGGCCTTCGGCCTGGGCGACGTCCAGGCCGCTGTTCTGGTTGGCCTCTTTCAACCGACGCGCCAGGTCGAGCGATTGCCGCCAGTCGGCCAGTGTGTGCTGGGCCAATTGTTGCTGTTCCTGCGCCAGCCGCTCTGCAAAGTAGGCATCCGCCACCGCGCCTACCAGCGAGATTTGCGCCGCCCGGCGCCCATGGTCGCTCGCCAGGTAGCGGGCGAAGGCGGCATCGGACAGCGAGCGCACACGACCGAACAGGTCGATCTCGAACGCGTTCAACCCCACGTTGACACTGTACTGATCCTGAGTGGCCGCAGGCATGGCCGGGATGGCCCTGGTATTGGCGGCGGTACGCTGGCGCGTGGCGCTTCCGGTGGCGTCAATACCGGGCAGCCGCGCAGCGCGCTGGACGCCGTATTCGGCCTGAACAGCCTCGACATTCAGCGCAGCCAGGCGCAGGTCGCGGTTGTTGGCAAGTGCCAGTTCGATCAAGCGCTGCAGCCGCCGGTCGCCGAACATTGTGCGCCAGCCCAGGTCGGCTGCATCGCCTCGTGTCGCGGGGCTGTCCGCTGCCGGGAACGTCGCAGGCACCGGCAGCACGGGCTTGACCAGCGCGGGGGTCAGCGAGCAGGCTGACAGGGCGAGAACAAGCGGAAGAATGAGTAGTCGCATGGAATTAGCCCTCTTGTTCTTGATGGGGCGCAGGAGTTGTCTGGCTGGATGCGCGCCATGCCTCGAAGCGCTCCTGCATGCCCATCACGAACACGAAGAAGACAGGGACGAAGAAGACGGCCAATACAGTCGCACTGACCATGCCGCCGAACACACCGGTGCCGATGGCGCGCTGGGTTTCGGCGCTGGCGCCCATGGCGATCATCAGCGGCACTACGCCCAGGCCGAAAGCCAGTGAGGTCATCAGGATCGGGCGCAGGCGTAGCCGAGCGGCTTCAACCGCCGACTCCACCAGGCCCTTGCCCTGTTCGCGCAGTTGCTTGGCGAACTCGACGATCAGGATGGCGTTCTTGGCCGACAGGCCAATCACGGTGATCATGCCGACCTTGAAGAACACATCGTTGGGCATGCCGCGCATCAGCACCGCCAGCACTGCGCCAAGCAGGCCGAGGGGAACCACCAGCATGACCGACAGTGGAATGGCCCAGCTCTCATACAGCGCGGCGAGCACCAGGAACACCACCAGCATTGACAGCGCCATCAGTACCGGCGCCTGATCGGCCGACTGGCGCTCCTGCAGTGACTGGCCTGTCCAGGCGATGGCAAAACCGGCCGGCAACTGTGCGGCCAGGCGCTCCATTTCAGCCATGGCGGCACCGCTGGAGGTTCCGGGCGCGGCGTTGCCGGAGATGCGCGCGGCGGGGAAGCCCAGGAAGCGCACGAGCTGAAGCGGTGTCTCGCTCCAGGCCGGCCTGACCACTTCAGACAACGGCACCATGCCGCCGCTGGCGTTGCGCACGTACAGCTTGAGCACGTCGTCGATCTGCATGCGTGCTGGCGCATCGGCCTGGATGATGACCTGCTGCATACGACCGGCGTTGGGAAAGTCGTTGACGTACAGCGAACCCATAGCCGTGGACAGCGTTTCGCTGATGCTGGTAAATGCGACGCCCAACGCTTCTGCCTTCTGTCGGTCGATGTCCAGACGGATACTGGTTCCGGCCGGGAGGCCATCGGGGTAAACGCCGCTGACGACTTTGCTCTGCGCCGCGAGTTCCAGCAGCTTGGTCTCGGCGGCCTTGAGCGCCGCATAGCCCTGGTTAGCGCGATCCTGCAGGCGCAACGTGAAGCCGGAGCTGGTGCCCAGCTCGTCGATGGCAGGCGGCAGCAGGGTCATGACCGTGCCTTCCGTTGTGCTGGCCATGGCTTGCTGGGCCAGATTTACTTCGTTCTGGGCCGTAGCGCCGTTGCGCTCTTCCCAATCCTTCAACATGGCGAAGCCTATCGCTGCGTTTGGACCGGAGCCCGAGAAGCCGAAGCCGACGATGGTCATGTTGGACTGGATAGACGGGCGGGAGGCCACGTGCTGCTCAAATGCCTTGACCACATCCAACGTGCGCTCAGCCGTGGCATCTGCGGGAAGCTGAATTGCAGTCATGAAGTAGCCCTGGTCCTCCTCAGGCAGGAAGGACGATGGCAGTTGCCTGAAAGCCAGAACCAGGATTGCCGCAATGGCGGCGAACACCAGCATCACGCGGCCTGTGCGCGTCACCAGCCTGCTGACGCGCGACTCGTAGCCTTGCGTCATCCGGTTGAAACGCCGGTTGAACCAGCCGAAGAAGCCTCGCTTCTCGTGGTGCCCGGGGGCGACCGGTTTGAGCAGCGTCGCGCACAGCGCGGGTGTCAGGGTGAGCGCAAGGAAAGCCGAGAACAGGATGGACACCGCCATCGACAGTGTGAACTGCTGGTAGATCACGCCTACCGAGCCGCTGGCCAGCGCCATCGGGATGAATACCGCCGTCAACACCAGCGTGATGCCGATGACCGCGCCGGTGATCTCCTTCATGGCCTTGGCCGTGGCGTCCTTAGGCGACAGGCCTTCATGTGCCATGAGTCGTTCGACGTTCTCCACCACTACGATGGCGTCGTCCACGATGATGCCGATGGCCAGCACCATGCCGAACATGGTCAGGACGTTGATTGAGAAGCCCGACAGCAACATGACGCTGAAGGTGCCGAGCAATGCAATCGGTGCCACGATGGCCGGGATGAGCGTATAGCGCACGTTCTGCAGGAACAGATACATGACCAGGAATACCAGCACCATCGCCTCGATCAGTGTATGGATGACCTTTTCGATTGATATCTTGACGAAGGGTGCGGTGTTGAAGGGAATCGAGTAGCTCATGCCCGCCGGCATGGTCTTGCTCAGTTCAGCCATGCGCGCCTGCACGCTTTCGGCGGTCCTGACGGCATTGGCACCCGGCGCAAGCTGCACGGCCGCGGAAGTAGCGGTCTTGCCGTTCTCGCGGTTGATAAAGCCATAGGACTGCGCGCCGAGTTCGACCCGCGCCACGTCGCCAAGCACAACCTTGGAGCCGTTGGCGTTGGCCCGCAGCACGATGCCCGCGAACTGCTCGGGGTTGGTGAGCTGGCCCTGCACCGTCAATGGCACCGTCACGCGCTGGCCCGGCAATGCCGGCGACGCTCCGACGCTCCCCGGCGCTATCTGGACGTTTTGCTGACTGACCGCCGACGAAAGATCGTTCATCGTCAGGCCGTAGGAAATCAGCTTGGCAGGATCTACCCAGATCCGCATCGCCTGCTCGGCACCGAACAACTGCACGCGTCCTACGCCCTCGATGCGGCGCAACTCCTCGACGATATTGCGCGCAATGTAGTCGCTGAGCGCGGTTTCGTCAAAGCGGCCGTCGTCGGACTTCAGTCCGATAATCATCAGGAAGCCGGACGATGCCGACTCCACTGTCAGACCGTTCTGGCGCACCATTTGCGGGAGGCGCGGTTCGATGGCCTTGAGCTTGTTCTGCACATCGACCTGTGCCAGGGCCGGGTCAGTGCCCGGCTTGAAGGTGGCGACGACCGATGCCGAGCCAGAGGTGTCTGCCGAGGACTCGAAGTAAAGCAGGTTCTTGACGCTGGACAGCTCCCGCTCGATGAGGCTGAGCACCCCATCGTTCATGGTCTGCGGCGTGGCACCTGGGTAGGTAGCGGAGATATTCACGGTCGGCGGTGCGACCGATGGATAGCGCGCGATGGGCAGCTTTGGGATGGCGATCAAGCCCAGCAGGATGGTGAACAGTGCGAGGACCCAGGCAAAGACCGGGCGCTGGATGAAGAAATGGGGCATGGCTGTGCGCTTCCGACCGTTCAGAGCAAAGACGCGGCAGCGGCAGGCTTAGGCGCCTGCCGCTCGTGCACTGTCACTTCAATGCCGTCGGACAGGCGCGCCATCCCTTCGACTACGACGTTCTGCCCGGCGGAAAGGCCGGACAGTATGTGATAGCGCCGGCTCACCAGTTCGCCCAGTTCGACGGAGGTGAGGTGCGCCCGGTTCTTGGAATCGAGGGTCCAGACCTGCGGTCGGCTGCCGTTTCGCACAACCGCCTGCTGCGGCACCGTCAGCGCATCGGCATAGCTGGCGCGCGGCACTCGCGCGCGCACGAACATGCCCGGCAGCAGCAGACGTTGCGGGTTGTCCACCAGCACGCGCAACAGCACGTCACCGGTACCGGCATCGACGTTGATGCCCGAGAACAGGATGCGTCCGGTGACGTCATACGCCTCGCCATCGCCGCGCAACACTGCCACCGGCAGGCCATCGCTGGCGCTTGCCTGTCGCGTTGCCAGCGCCTGACGCAGCGATTCGAGCGATGAGGCCGGGCGACGCACGTCGACATAGACCTGGTCGACCTGATGGATGCGCGCCATCGGATTGCCGTCGCCGCTGCTGACCAGCGCGCCCTCGGTTACCAGCGCCTGGTCGATGCGTCCGGCAATGGGCGCTTCCACCGTGGCGAACTTCAGGTCCAGTTGCCGGCGCGCCAGCGTGGCACGGGCCTGTGCCACGTCGGCGGCGGCCTGGTCGCGCAGAGAGACTGCGTCGTCGTAGACCTGGCGGCTGACCGCATCGGCTTCTACCAGGGACTGCAGCCGCTTGGTTTGCACCTGGGCGCGTGCCAGCGCCGCCTCGGCCCGCCGCAGGGCGGCGGCGGTCGTGTCCATTTCGGCCTTGAAGGGGGCGGGGTTGATCTGAAACAGCGGCTGGCCGGCCTTCACCTCGGTGCCCTGTTCGAACAGACGGCGCTGCACGATGCCGCTGACCTGCGGCCGGATCTCGGCAATGCGCACCGCGGAGACGCGTCCTGGCAGATCCTCGCTCAGTTCCAGGCGGGACGCCTTAACAGTCGTGACAGAAACCAGGGGCGACGGCGGCGCGCCCTCCGGTTCGGCCTGACCGCAGCCTGCCAGCATCAGGGCCGCAAGCGCAATCAAGCCGCCACGGCGGCACAGTCGTTCGATCTTCATGTTGAATTCCTTCAGGCGCAGGCAGCCTTCTGCCCGCAAAGAGGGACGGGAGTTTGCTTTGACCCGATGGCGTTTCGGCTGAGATAATGTGGAGATTCGATGGAGGCGGGAAGAAAATGTCTGCCAGGCTTGAAAGAAACCCATACTGGGGCGTTCTGAAGGAATCCGAATTTCTGGTGCTCATCGCCGAGGACGAGTCCGAGATCGCTGAAATTCTCGCGGCATACCTGGCGCGCGGCGGCTTGCGCACCGTGCATGCCGCGGACGGCCAACGGGCGCTCGAACTACATCAGACGCTCAAGCCCGACCTGGTGCTGCTGGACGTGCAGATGCCGCGCCTGGACGGCTGGCAGGTGCTCTCCGAGATCCGCCACCGTGGCGACACGCCCGTTATCATGCTGACGGCACTGGACCAGGACATCGACAAGCTGATGGGACTGCGCATTGGCGCCGACGACTATGTTGTCAAGCCGTTCAATCCGGCCGAAGTGGTGGCCAGGACGCAAGCGGTGCTGCGCCGCTCCGTGACGCGCGGCGATCGCCAGAATCGGCGGGTCCTGCGCGTGGCCCCATTCCAGATCGACCTGGAGAACCATGAAGCCAGCTTGCATGTGGCAGGCCAGCGCCAGCCGCTGGCGCTTACGCTAACCGAATTCAAGCTGCTCGCCCATCTGGCGGGCGCGCCCAAACGGGTGTTCAGCCGCACCGAACTGCTGGCCGCCTGCCTGCCGGAGGGGGATGCCATGGAACGCACGGTGGACAGCCACGTCAGTAAGCTGCGCAAGAAGCTGGAGGACCTCGGCGTCCAGGGAATCCCCGTTGGCGTGCGCGGCGTCGGCTACAAGCTCCAGAGCGGCGAATGAAACTGGTCGGACTGAGCCGCCAGATCGTGCTGTCCATGATGGCGATCGCGCTGGGCGTCACGTTGCTCGTCATTCTGACGTCGTACGCGTTCTACTTTCTATGGAGGATCTACTGGCCCGAGCAAGCATGCGAAGACAGCTGGATACCCACGGGGCCGGAGTGGGTGTGGATGATCGGCGCCACGATCTGCGGTCTGGCGCTGGCCGTCGTCGTGGCTGTCAATCTGTCGCGGCGCATCCTGGTGCCGCTGAACTCGGTGGCGGACAGCATCCGCCGCATGGCGCAGGGCGATCTGGACGCTCGCGCCGTGGCGGGCGACCGCTCGCTGGGCGAAGCCTCCCAGCTGGCTGACGACTTCAATGCGCTGGCGAATCAGTTGCAGCGCGTGACCGAGGAACAGGCGTTCTGGAACGCCGCGATCGCCCACGAACTGCGCACACCCGTGACCATCCTGCGCGGTCGCCTGCAAGGATTGGCCGAAGGCGTTTTCATGCCCGACGAATCACAGTTCCGCAGCCTGCTGGCCCAGGTCGAGGGCCTGGGGCGACTGATCGAGGACCTGCGGGTGGTGAGCCTGGCGGAAAGCGGCCATCTGCATCTGCAGGTGCGTGAGGCCAATCTTGCTGCCGAAGCCAACGCCGTGGTGGACATGGTTGGGGACGCGCTCCAGGCGCGGGGGCAGCGCGCGATTCTGGAACTGGACACGCAGCCCGTACGCTGCGATCCGGTCCGCATGCGGCAGGCGCTGCTGGCGCTGCTTGACAACGTGCGCCGCTATGCCGTGCCAGGCCAGGTGCGAATCCAGTCTCATGCGAAGAATGGCTGGTGCGAGCTCAGCGTCGAGGATGACGGACCAGGCGTGCCGGAGGACTTCATTCCTCATGCGTTCACAGCGTTCCGGCGGGCCGAAGGCGCGCGCTCGGGCGGCAGCGGCCTGGGGCTGGCCGTGGTGGCGGCCATCGCGCGTGCGCATGGCGGGCACGCCGAATGCAGGAAGGCGGCTGGCGGTGGCACGGTTTTCACATTGATTTGGCCCGACTTGCCAGAAACTGGCTTGCCAGGGTCAAATCGCAGCGGACGCGCCTGAGAGGCGGGCCACGCGCACGCTTCACGTCCGCGTCCAGTTTTTGGGGAGTGCTTTCGGGGAATACGATTTCCATCGGCTCTCCATGCTCCGCATCAGCAATATCAAGGGTGCCAGGTCGACGGCCTTTCAATTTGCTCGGGCCGCCCGTCCCCAGATCGCGAACCTCGCGATGCGGCTCGGCACTCAGTCGTCTGGCTCCGACGTTGCGACGAAGGTCCGCGGGCTGGACCGCTGGCCAGATTCGTCGGCGAAAGGGTCGATGGCCCCGCGCACAGAGCGGGTCTTGGCGACGACCTCCATCACGGCAATGTCCGGTGCAAATGCAATCGCACGACTTGCTTGCGACGCTCATGCAATTGCTTTCGCTTCCGGCATCGAGCATCTGCCATGGCGGACCGACTCAATCAGCCACAAGAGATACAAAGTTCATGCTGCCGAATCAATAGCGCAGATTGCGAACGCATTGCGTTAGCAGTTGGCGTAGCAGGGATACGTGCTGCGGATCGATGCCGTCAAGCATCTCCGTCTCCAGCTGTTTCACGGCCTTGTCGCACTGCATCAACAGCGTCTGTGCATCTTCCGTCAAGCCCAGCTTGATGATGCGTCCATGCGTCGGATCGGGCTCACGGATGATCCACCCGTTGGCTTCCATCATCTTGACGATCTCATTGGCGGACTGCGGGGACATGAATGACCGCTCGGCCAACTGTGCATTGGAGAGCCGGCCTCTCGCATGCAATACCGACATGGCAGTAAATGTTGTCAGCGTGATGCCATGCGGCGCCAGCACTTCACTCAGCCGGCGCTTGACGATGCGATCGGTCCGCGCAATGAGATAGGGAATACGCGGTGGAACCGGGTTGGCCGTCTCCTGCCCAGCGACGGGACTTTGCACGACGGCGTTGACTGCCTTTTTCGTTCTTGGTGTTGCCATGGTGATATGCGGCGCGTCTTATCGCGTTCCAAGGGTCGTTTAGGGGTTTACACGCAACGATGATAAACCACTTGCAATGTCAGGTAGGCTGATACTATATTGACAACCACAAAGAGGCAGCCTTGACCTCTGCGGCAGCCAGCAACGCGACGGAAATTGCTTTCGCGGGGCTGGCCACGACCTGACAATAGGGAGACATTCATGCAGTGGAGCTTTGCAGGTGGCGCCTTGGTGGCCGCCGAGAGAGCGTTCGGCTCGATCATGGGCCGGGGTAACGATGACAACGGCGATCCCCCAATGGCCGCCCTCCTCGTGGCGTCGGTAGCGAGGCGCTGATGAACGGATATACGGCCATCAGCATTGAAGCTGGTCACAGCAGGAGCCACAACTCCTTGCCCGGTCTCGTTCTGCAAGCGCGTATCAACCACGCGTAGCAAAGCAGCTGTGGCGCTGACAACGCTGCGAACTTCCTCCGTATCTGATACAGCATCGATCAAAGAACCACCATGCAATCATCAACCGTAGTACGCACCGAGCCAGCCTCGGGCGTAGCGCTGACCCTCGGCCTATGCTTTATCGTCGCACTCCTGGAAGGACTCGACCTGCAATCGATAGGCGTCGCGGCGCCCCGCATGGCACGCGAGTTCGGGCTGTCTGTTAGCCAGATGGGGTTGGCCTTCGGCGCCGGTACATTTGGCCTGTTGCCGGGTGCCATGCTTGGCGGACGCCTGGCCGATCGCATTGGTCGCAAGCGCGTGCTGATCATGGCCACGGCGCTATTCGGGATCTTTTCTATCGGCACGGCACACGCCTGGGACTTCTGGAGCCTGGTGGCCATTCGCGTGGCCACCGGCATGGGACTGGGCGGCGCAATGCCAAACTTGATCGCGATCTGCTCGGAAGCGGTGCCTGCCCGTCTGCGCAATACCGCTGTCAGCATCATGTACTGTGGCATCCCACTTGGCGGTGCCATTGCGGCGGTAATCGGCATCGTCTCCGCCGGCGAAACGGGCTGGCGTCACATTTTCTATGTCGGCGGCGTAGGGCCGCTGCTCGTGGTGCCGATGCTGCTGATGCTGCCAGAGTCGCGGCGCTTCGACGGACCGGAGGGAAATTCCGTCAAGCCGCCTTCCGTGGCCTGGGCGCTGTTCGCTGAACGTCGCGCGGCAGCAACCTGTTGTCTCTGGATCAGCTACTTCTTCACGCTGATTGTGCTGTATTTCCTGCTGAACTGGCTGCCGTCGCTCATGGTGGCGAATGGCTTGACCCGGGCGCAGGCTGGCATCGTGCAGATCATCTTCAACATCGGTGGCAGTGCCGGTGCGTTGGGCATCGGCATGCTGATGGACCGGGGTCATCAGCGAGCCGTGGTGTCGGGCATGTATGTCGGAATCATCGTCGCTCTTGCCACCATGGCGGCCGCCTCCGGAATGGCGTGGACGGCGTTCGGTGCGTTTCTGGCTGGCCTGTTTGTCACTGGCGCGCAATCCGTGCTGTATGCGCTGGGGGCCGCGTATTACCCGATGGCGGTGCGCGGCACCGGTGTGGGCGCCGCCGTCGCGGTGGGACGGCTTGGTGCGATTGCCGGGCCGATGCTGGCCGGACAACTGCTGGCAATGGGCAAGAATGCAAGCACGATCATCGGCGCCAGCATTCCTATCACCATCATCTCTGCTATTGCCGCATTGCTGTTGCTGCAGCGGCCTGCGGAAAGAGACTGACAGCGCCAACATCGACATCGGGAAGAGGGAGGAAACTAGACAATGAAAGAACAAATCCGTTACCGCATGCGGCAATGCCTGCTCGTATTGACATCGCTTGCCGCGCTGCCGGCGGTCGCGACGGCGCAATCAGTGACACTGTACGGGGTCGTGGATACAGGCATCGAGTATGTGAATTCGATCGGGTCGAGCAGGAGTAGCGTGGTACGCGTCCCGAACATCACAGGTACGGTGCCGTCGCGCTGGGGGATTCGCGGCACAGAAGACCTGGGTGGCGGACTCAAGAGCCTCTTTGTGCTGGAATCGGGTTTCGCTCCGGACACCGGGGCGTCGGGGCAAGGCGGCAGGTTGTTTGGCAGGCAGGCACTGGTAGGGTTGTCCGGAAGCTGGGGGCAAATTGCGCTGGGACGCCAATACACGATGCTGTTCTGGTCGATGCTCGACGCGGATATCCTGGGACCTCAGGTGTATGGCATTGGTTCGCTGGACAGCTATGTCCCTAATGCGCGCGCCGACAATGCGGTCTCGTACAAGGGAACGTTCGGCGGATTGACGCTCGGCGCCACCTATAGCTTCGGGCGCGACACCGTCAACGCCGGCCCTAGCCCGGTGGGCACGAACTGCGCGGGCGAGAATCCTGCCGACAAGTCAGCCTGCCGTGAATGGTCCGCGTTGCTCCAGTACGCGACCGGGTCCTGGGGAGTATCGGCGGCATATGACTCGCTGCGTGGCGGGCCCGGTGCGTTCGCGGGGCTGACCCGCAGCGCACTGAAGGACGATCGCCTTTCCCTCAACGGCTACGTGTTGCTTGATCGCACGAAAGCAGGCGTGGGGGTACTTAGCCGCAACAACGAGGGGAGTTCCACGCCGCGCAGCGAACTGTACTATGCCGGGGTAGCGTATGACCTCACACCGGCCCTGACGCTTGCTGGTCAGGTCAACTATCTGACATTCCGCCACAGCGACGACAAGGCGGTGCTCTTCGCCGTCCGCGGAACTTATACCTTCTCGAAGCGAACGATGCTCTACGGCACGGCGGGGTACATCAACAATGATGGGCAGCTCGCCTTGTCAGTGAGCGGCGGGGCGCCAGGCGGGAATCCCCCAGCGGGCGGATCGCAATTCGGTGTGATGGCGGGCGTGAAGCACATCTTCTAGGGGGCGCTGATCATAGGCGCGCGCATTCGTGAGCCGATACACCGGCTTGGAACGTTTGCACGGCTCGCCGGTTGTAAGACACCGATCGCCCGCGGGCTTGGAATGTTCGATGCGTCTTCCTACGCGATCCCGAATAGCAGGGCAGGCATCACGATGCTCCGGACTGATCGCGTCGAAGTCGATCCTGCA
Source organism: Cupriavidus basilensis (assembly GCF_029335485.1). Taxonomy (GTDB): domain Bacteria; phylum Pseudomonadota; class Gammaproteobacteria; order Burkholderiales; family Burkholderiaceae; genus Cupriavidus; species Cupriavidus basilensis_E. The sequence goes on along the minus strand of NZ_JARJLM010000212.1, from coordinate 246 downwards.
AAGATGAAGCATCTCGCGCCCTGCGCGTACGAGGTTGCTGAAGCGATCGTGCCCTCGCTTCCGGTGTCATCGCTAGATCAGCGGTGTTTCAACGTTCCGTCGATGTGGCGAGGTGTTCGCCACGGCGATCGGAGATCGGCTGCATTTGACTACTACTTGACTATTACTTGAGACATCTGCCATGAGCAACTCGTCAGATTTTACGCTTGCCAGTGCCCATACGTGGCAGGGCGCGATCTTCAACGG
>NZ_JARJLM010000211.1 GCF_029335485.1 Cupriavidus basilensis | reverse complement strand
TCCGTTGCCTCGGCCGCCGGCGCAGCAGCATTGGCGGCGCCCAGGCGCAGCGCGGTCTCCAGCCCGGTGCCGCCGCCCGGCAGGGTCTTGAGCTGGCGCAGGTCCTCGCCCACCGCCTGGCCCATGAAGGTGACGTGGAACAGCACCGCCGCGCACGACAGCGCGTCCTGGTACGGCTCGACCTCGGTGTCGAGCCCGGGCAGCCGCCCGAGCACGCGCTCGCGCGCGCTGGCCAGCGTGCCGAAGGCATCCATCACCTCGCCGGCCTTGAGCGCGGAGCGGCCCAGCAGTTCGTCGGCGGTCTCGCGCCAGCGGCGGCCCGGCTCAGGGCCGAGCAGCGCTTCCAGCGCCGGGTTCAGCCGCACTTCCTCGCGCTCGCTGTCGAAGGCCAGCGCCACCTGGCCCCGGCTGCCGACTTCGAGCAGCAGCCTGACCGGCCACAGCAGCACGGGCGCGATGCGGGTCTTGGTGTTGCCGCGAGCGTCGCGCGTCAGCAGGAAGGGAAAGCCGAGGTAGAGGCCGTCGATGCCGGTGTCGCGCCGGTACAGCGTGCTGTGCCGGTACAGGCTTTGCAGGCGCAGTTCCAGTTCCGGACGCTCGCCGAACAGCGCCGGGTCCAGCGCCACGGGCTGTGCATTGCGCTGCAGCAGGTGATCGAGCAGGGCGCCGGCGGGACGGCGCGCGCTGTGGAGTTCGCCCAGGTCGATGCGCGCGGTGGTCTTGCCGATGCCCATGCGCACCAGCGGCCCGCGCAGCACGGCGGTGGCCACCTTTTTCTGGAAGAAGTCCAGGATGTCGGCCACGTATTGCTGCTTCTGCGGCGCCAGCCACTGCTCGGCGGGCACCGCCAGCAGCACCAGCGCCTGCGCCAGCGGCAGGCGCCGCTCCAGGCGGAATTGTCCGGCCCAGGCGTCGACCGCCGCCACGCCGCTGCGCGCGAAGCCTTCCAGGCGGGCGTCCACGGCCTGCCAGATCGCCTGCCGGCCCTGCTCGAGCCAGGCGCGGGCGGCCCCTTCGTCGAACGCCAGCACGTCCTCGCGCCGCGCCAGCGCCGCCGCGTCCGCGACGATGGCATCGATCGAGCGGAACAGGCCCGGCGCGGCCGACAGCAGCACGATCAGGTCTTCCTCGCCGATCAGCCGGCGCTCGGCCAGCGACAGCACGCCAGGGTGGCCGCTGTCGGGCAGCAGCCTGCGCCGCGCTTCCCACAGCGCGGCGAGACGCGCGCGCGAGGTCGACAGCAGGTGGATGCGCAGGCTGTCCTCGTCGAGTTCGATCTCGAGGCTGCGCGCGCGCTGGCGGACCTGGGCCGCGCGGGTCTTGAGGCGGACCAGCCAGTGCTCGTTGTCGAAGCGGGACAGCAGGTCGGGCGCCACGCCGCTCAGCAGCGCATAGCCTTGCCCGGGATGCTGCAGCAGCCAGCCGGGCGTCACGATGTCGCCGCGCAGGATCAGCGGCATCTCGGGGTTGAGCAGCCTGAGCGCCAGCATCAGCCGGAAATCGTCCTCCAGGCCTTCATGCCGCGCCACTTCGCGCAGGCCGGACAGGCGCTGCGCGGGCAGCGCGGCGTCCTGCGCCCAGGTCACGACGACGCCGCGCCGCAGGTGGTCGGCAGCCTGGTCCCAGTGCCCGGCTTCGGCCGCGGCGAGTGCGAAGCGCGCCGGGCTGCGATAGCGGCGCCCGCCCAGCTCGATGGCACTGGATGCGCCGCTGTCGTGCTCGGGCGCATCCTCCGCGCCTTCCGCGGGGGCGGCGACCGCCTCGCCGTTCAGCCAGGCCTGTACCTGCGGCCATTGCCAGCGCTGGTTGCGGTCGCGCGCCAGCAGCCCGCGCAGCAGCAGGCGCAGGGCGGGGTCGAGGTCGTCGGGCAGCGCCACGCCGTTGGCCAGCACATGGATCAGGAAGGCCTGCGGATGGATGCCGTCGAAGCAGGCGCCGCCGGTGACCTGCTCCAGCAGGATCATGCCCAGGCTCCACCAGTCGGAGGCCGCCGCCACGCCGCCGGCGATGGCCTCGGGCGCCATATAGCGCGAGGTTTCCAGCGGCGAGACGATGTCGAGGTCGAAGTCCGACAGCCGCGCCGAGCCGAAGCCGCTCACCACCAGGTCGAGCGGCTCGCGCTGGCGCACCAGCAGCGTGCCGGGGCGCAGGTCGCGGTGGCGCAGCCCGGCTTCGGAGAACACATGCAGGGCCTGGCCCAGTTCGCGCACGATATGGCGGATCCGCTCCAGGTCGCCGGCCACGATGCCGAGATCCGCCAGCGTGCCGCCGCTGAGTTCCTCGGCGACTTCATAGGCACGGTCCCGCCAGCGCCCGGTGGCCAGGATCTCGGGCACGTGGGCGCGCGGCAGCCGCTGCAGCAGCTGGTAGACGGCGGGGTCGGGCTCGGCGCCGGCGCGGTAGAGCGTCAGTACGGCATGGCGCGCCGTATCGACCTGCTGCGCGATATAGCGCGCGCGCACGCCGTCGGTGCTGCCGATGCGGCGCAACAGGCGCCAGCCGGCGATGACGGTGCCGATGTCTTCGACGGCATCGCCTTGCGGCGCGGCGGTGGCATGCTGCGCTGCCCCGGTGTTGCTGCCGGCGGCTGGCAGGGCGCCGGTGCCGGTTTCGCCGGCCGGGTCGGCGCCGCATTGCAGGCAGATCAGGTCGTCCGCGGCCATGGCATGGCCATTGAGGCAGTGAACGCTCGCCGCGACCGCGGTTTGCTGCATTGGGGCAGCGGCGGAGGCGGCGACGACAGCGGGCGCGGGACGCCAGCCCGGCGCCTGGATCGCTTCGCCGGACAGGTCCCAGCCGCAGGGCGCCTGGCCGACGAGGCCTTCGCAGAAGATTTCCGCCAGCGAACGTTCGGTCTGGCAGTTGGGGCAAAAGCGCATCATGGCTGGGGATTTTCGTTGTATTCGGACCGCCCGGCGGCGCGGTCTTCGGTAGTCGTCACGGCGTGGCCATGGGTTTGCAGCAGCGCGCGCAGACGGCCCATGTCGCCGCGCCGCGGGATGCCGGCCAGCCATACCGTGCCGTCGTGGTCGAACATCAGGTCGAGCGCGCGGTCGTGCGCGGCCAGCGGGCGCTCGAAGGCGGCGAAGCGCGCGCGTCCGAGCGGCGTCAGCAGGTGCAGGCGCTGGTTGTCGCTGCCGCGCAGCGCCAGCGTCTGCGGCAAGTGCAGGGCGAACGGGTCGGATATCAGCGCGTCGATCAGGCCGTCGGCATGCGCCAGCACGGGCGCCAGCGACCCGATGGGATGGCCGCTGTAGACCAGGATGTCGAGCGCGCTGGCCGCGCGCAGCGCGCGCAGCAGCGCCAGCAGGCCGTCCGGCTGGTCGAAGGGCTCGCCGCCCGAGACGGTGATGCCCTCGGCCTGCGCCAGCCAGGGCGCCAGCGTTGCCATCAGCGCCGCCACGCTCGCGCTGCGCGCGCCGCCCGCCTGCCAGGTATCGGCGGAGATGCAGCCGGGGCAGCGGATCGAGCAGCCTTGCAGCCAGATGCCGACGCGCCGGCCGGGGCCCAGCGTGGTGACCGGGAAATGCAGGCGCGACAGGTCGAGCGACACGTCCGGCGAGACGTCGGGCGACAGGTCAGGCACCGCCTCGGCATCGCTCACAGCCGTTGCAGGCTGAGCTGCGTGAAGGCGCCGGTGGTCAGGCCGGCGATCTCGAAGCGCTCGCCGAGCCGGGCGTCCTGGTCGAACAGGGCGCGCGCCAGCGGGTTGAGCAGGTGCGCCTCGACCTGGTTGCGGATGCCGCGCCCGCCGTTGGAGAGGTCGGCCAGGCAGCGTTCGCGCAATGCCTGCAAGGCGCCGTCGGCCAGCGTCAGGTGCAGGTCCTGGCGCGCCAGGTCGGCCAGCACGTTGTCCACCATCTGCGCGAAGATCTGCGCGGCGACGTCGGTGCGGATGAAATCGAACACGATCACGTTCTCGCCGATGCGGTTGAGGATTTCCGGGCGGTTCAGCTCCAGCTTGAAATACCGTTCGATCTCGGCCCGCACTTTCGCCCGCACGGCCTCGAAGGGCTCGGCCGGGCTGACGTTGGCCACCCGCTCGCCATCCGCGCCGGTGCGGTAGATGCCGAGATTGGAGGTGAACACGATCAGCGCTTCGGAGAAGTACACGCGGTCGCCGCGGCCCGAGGTGAGCACGCCGTCGTCGAGGATCTGCAGGAATTTGTCGAGGATGCGCGGATGAGCCTTCTCGATCTCGTCGAACAGCACCACGGCGAAGGGCTTCTCGCGGATCGCATTGGTCAGCTCGCCCCCCACGTCGTAGCCGACATAGCCGGGCGGCGCGCCGATCAGGCGCTGGTCGGCGTGCTCGGCGCTGAACTCGGACATGTCGAAGCGGATGTAGGCGCTCTCGTCGCCGAACAGCAGGCTGGTGACGGTCTTGGCCAGCTCGGTCTTGCCCACGCCGGTGGGCCCGGCCAGGAAGGCCACGCCGCGCGGCCGCCCGCCGCGCCGCCCGCCGCCCACACCGGTCATGGCGCGCTTGACGATATCGAGCATATGCGTGGCCGCGTGGTCCTGGCCCTTGACGCGCCGGGCGATGAACTCGCCGGCGCCGCGGATGCGGTTGCGGTCGATCTTCAGCCAGGGGTCTTCGGTCACGCCTACCTTGTAGCGGCGCACCGCGTCGGCCACTTGCGCCAGCGGCACGCCCTCCACGCGCGCCAGTTGCGCGATGGCATTGAGATCGAGCAGCAGCATGCCCTCGGTATCGTCGACGAAATCCTGCTGTGCCTGCCGCATGGCCTGGGCATCGGCATCCTGCGCGCCAGCCAGGCCGCGCAGCAGCGCCGGCGCCAGCGCGCGGCGGGCGTGGTGGTCGGGCCTGGCCACCGGGATATGGCGCAGGCGCGGGTTGCCCACCAGCAGCCAGTCGGGCAGGTCGCCCTCCTTGTCCACCACCCACAGGATGCTGTTGAAGAAGGGCTTGCGCGCGGCGCCGGCGGGGCGCGAGCGGGCCTGGTGCGACAGCACCAGCGCGCGGGTGAACAACTGGTGTTCGGCGGGACTGGGGTTGTCGCCGCGCGTGAGCAGCCGCGAGGCGAAATCCACGATCAGCGCGAGCGGCTCGCCGGGGTGGGCGGCGAAGCGTTCCAGCGTGGTGCCGAGCAGGTCGATGCCCGCATTGGCGCGGCCCTCGCTGACGGTCAACCCGAACTGCTGCAGGATGGCTTCGGCCGGCTTGCTGTCCTCGCCGGGCGCGCACAGCGCCTGGAAGCCCGCGATGGGATCGTAGAGAAAGACATGGGCGTAGCCGGCTTCGCGCAGCGCGCCGTGCACGGCCAGCGCGAACGGCTGCGGTGCGATCGTGCCGGGCGCCACCTCGCAGGCCTGCAGGTCGCGCACATTGCCGGACAGCACGAACTGGCTCTTGAGCGGCAGGAAGCGCAGCAGGTCGCGTAGCCAGCGCGGGCGGGTGAAGGCAGGGACGG
>NZ_JARJLM010000210.1 GCF_029335485.1 Cupriavidus basilensis | reverse complement strand
CTGGCCTTCCAGGCGGGCCTCGGCTCAGTGGCCCGCCACCGGAATCACCTCCAGCACAACCAGCCTGTCGGGCACCAGCGCAAGCGTCCTGCGCCGATTCGGCAGCCCGCCGCGCATATGATCGACGCGCAGAGGGACGCCGCCACCTTGGCGATCTTCGATGCCTTCTTCGCCCGGCCGGATCTCGTCTGAACTGGCGGCGGGCTTCATGCTTGCGGATCTCTACGAGGATTGGCAACCCTCGCCACGGTTCGTGATCGATCGCTATATCCCGACGTTTATCGCGACTTGCGCTGTCAGGGCATAGGTGGCATGGCGCCTCTCAACCAAGCTCGCGCCAGGCCTCCAGCAACTGCCTTGCCTGCGGCGATTCCCCGATCACCCAGGGATCGAGGGCGAAGGCCACCAGTTGCCGGGCACCCGTTTGCCGCGCGATGGCCAGTTGCTGCCGCAGCCGCGGCAGGTCGGCGGAGACGGCCTTGAAGGTGGTGCCGTCCTGGCGCTCGGACGGCAGTTCCTGGAACAGTTCCACGATCAGGTCGAACGATGTCTTGCGCTCGCGCAGCAGCGCGAGCAGCGGCGCCAGCGCCCGGTAGTTGTCCAGGCCTGCCACCCCCACGCCATCCTGGATCATCGGGCGAACGGCCACTTGGCCGAGGATGGCGGCCCATAGCCCCTCCAGCGTGCCGGGTGAGGGCAGGCGGCTGTAGTAGGTGGAAATGGCCGGCCGGGGGGCGGCACCGGCCGCGATGGATTGCAGCCAGGGCACCAGCAGCGCTTGCCGTTGTGGCGTGCCCCAGTTGTGCTGCTCCAGTTCATAAGGGATATACCAGCCGCGGAAATTGCTCCGCCCCGGCCACCTGGCCTGCTCGGCATAGGTGAGGCTGCGCGCGCGGGTCCGTGCGAGAAAGCGCGGCAGCGTGGCGTCGTCGGGCGCGCCCAGTGCTTGCCACCAGCGTTCGTCGTAGGGCAGTCCGAGCCGGATGCCCAGGCCGAGCTGGCCCGCATCGTCGAACAGGAAATCCAGCAGCGCATCGGGGATTTGCCAGGGCTGCTCGCCATCCACGGCTGCCCACTGGATCACGATCTCGCCGCACCCCAGGGCGCGCACGGCCTTCAGGCGCTGGTGCCATTGCGCCTGCCCGAGTTCGAGATGGCTGCGCCACACTTGCAGGAAGGTCGAGGCAAATGCCGGCTGGCCGGTACAGGCCGCGAGGGGGAACAAGGGAAGAAGGGGAAGCAGCGGCCACCCGGCAGCCGCGCGCAACAGGCGGCGGCGCCCGGGAGCGGGGCAGGGATGGCTGAGGGCTGGGATAGGCTGGCTCACTGGGTAGTCATGCGGCGTGCGCCGCTCAGATCGTGCGCGCGATCAGCTCGCGCATGATTTCGCTGGTGCCGCCGTAGATGCGCATGGCTCGGGCATCGACCCAGGCCCGGCCGATGCCGTATTCAGCCATATAGCCGTAGCCGCCATACATCTGCAGCAGGTCGTCGAGCATGCGGCCTTGCAGTTCGGTGGCGTTGAGCTTGGCGATGGCGGCCGTGACGGGGTCGAGGCGGTCTTGCAGCTGCAGCGCCAGGCAGTGGTCCAGGAACACGCGCAGCATGGCCAGCTGGGCGCGGGCATCGGCCAGCTTGAAGCGGGTGTTCTGGTAGTCGGCCACGCGCCGGCCGAAGGCCTTGCGCTGGCGGGTGTAGGCGATCGCGTCTTCCAGCATGCCTTCCAGCGAGGCGCAGGCCCGCAGTGCAATGGCCAGGCGCTCCGGCGCCAGTTGCCGGGCCAGCAGATCGAAGCCGTTGTTCTCCGCGCCGAGCAGGCGGTCGGCGCCGACCTGTACCTCGTCGAAGAACAGCTCGCAGGTGTCTTGCGCATGCTGGCCGATCTTGGCCATGGGCGGCCCTTTGCGCAAGCCGGGCATGCCGTCGTCCAGGCAGAACAGGGAGAGGCCGCGCGCGCCCAGGTCCGGATTGGTGCTGGCGGCCACGATCATCAGCCCAGCGTTGACGCCGTTGGTGATGAACGTCTTCTGCCCGCTCAGCAGGTAGCCGCCCTTGCCGTCGGGGCGGGCGCGGGTGCGGATCGCCTTGAGGTCGCTGCCGGCATCGGGCTCGGTCATGGCGACGGCGCCGATGCACTCGCCGCGCGCCATGGCCGGCAGCCATCGCGCCTGTTGGGCAGGCGTGCCGTAGCGGTGCAGGTAGGGGGCGACCATCTCCGAGTGGATGGAGAAGCCGATGCCGAGATAGTTGGCGCGCGCCAGCTCCTCGATCACCACCGCGGCGTGCCCGAAGTCGCCCCCGGCGCCAAAGGGCTCGGGCAGGGCGCAGTTGAGCAGGCCGGCGCTGCCCGCGCGTTGCCACAGGTGCTTCGGCGTGATTCCCTGGCGTTCCCATCCGGCATAGCATGGGGCGATTTCGTGGGCGATGAAGCGCCGCACCTGCTCGCGGAATTGTTCGTGATCGTCTCGGAGGACTGGACGCATGGCTGGCTTATCTGCTGTAGGGGTCGGTGCGGCTGACCTGGCCGCGCAGTACGGGCTTGGCCGCGCTGCCGGTCAGGAACAGGCTGTAGTGGTCGCCCGGCTGCAGCGCCGGCAGCGCCAGCTCGGGGGAGCGCGCGCCACCGCAGGCGGCGGTGACCGTTGCGCTGACCGGGTTGATGGCGCGGTGGACGGCGCTGCGGGGCTTGACGGCCTGGAAGACGGGCGTGCCCGACGGCGCCAGCGCCAGTTGCGCGCCCTCGCAGTCGCGGATGGCGTTGTAGAAGCGCAGTTCCGCCTTGAGCGCGTCCTGGTTGCCGCTGCCATCGTCCAGCGGGACCATCGAGAGCTTGCCGCCGGTGCGCTCCAGCAGCAGCGTGGTGAAGGTGTCGGGCTGCACCTGCAGGGTGGCGGCCTCCTTGCCGTCGAGGCGCACGGTGAAAGGCTGGCCGCCCTTGACCACGGCATAGGTGGTGGCGGCGGCGCCGTTGCCGCCGACGGGCTGGGGCCGGCCCTGGGCGACGGCCACGGTAGCGGTGGCTGTGTCCGGGTTGAGCACCCGCACATAGGACGACCCTTGCGGCGGGCGCGCTGCGTAGAGCTGGGCCAGCACGCCTTCGGTGGCGGGCGGCGCGGCGCAGACGGTTGCCGCGGCCACGCTGGCCAGCGTGGCGGCAAGGGTCGTGCGCAGGGCGTGGAGCTTGGGCATGGCTATTCCTTCGTGCCGCTCAGGCGCGCCTGCAGGTACTGGCGCTCCAGTTGCCTGCGGTCGACCTTGTCGGTGCTGGTGGTGGGGAAGCGGTCGCAGGCGACCAGTTCGGATGGGATCATGTACGGCGGCAGGTTTTGCCCTAGCGCCTGTTTCCAGTCCGCCAATGCCGTGGCCCCGGTGGCATCGCCTGCATGGTTGCCTTCCAGTTCGACGAAGCCGATCATGCGGACGATCGCGCCGTCCGCGCGCCGCAGCGCGACCGCGGCGCCCGCGCGCACGCCGTCCAGGCTGGCCAGCGCGGCATCCACTTCGGCCAGTTCGATGCGGTAGCCATGCAGCTTGATCTGGTCGTCGGCCCGCCCGCGGAAATGCACCAGCCCGGCGGCATCGATGTGCGCGAGATCGCCGCTGCGGTAGGCCCGCTTGCCCTGGTGGAGAAACAGGCGGGTCTGGTTGAGATCGGGCCGGTTGAGGTAGCCGCGCATCACGTGGTCGCCGGCGATGCACAGCTCGCCCTGGTCGAGGAACAGTTCCGCATAGGGTTTGGCCCGGCCGATGGGGAACGGGTTGGGGGCGTCCTTGCGCAGCGCGGCGTCGATTTCGACCCAGGTGGTGGAGCAGGTCGCCTCCGTCGGGCCGTAGGAGTTGACGATGCGCGCGGCGGGAAAGCGCTCCCACAGCGCCTCGGCCAGCGCCGGCGAGAGCGATTCGGCCCCGAACAGGAAGACCTTGAGCGCGGGCAGGGTGGCGGCGTCGAAGGCCGGGTTGAGCAATTGCTGGCGCACGAACGAGGGCGTCGACGCCCACATCGTGACGCGGTGGCGCGCCAGGTAGGCGGTGAAGGCGTCGCGCTGGGCGGTCAGATCGCGCGGGCACAGCACGCAGGTGCCGCCCAGGCCCAGCGCGCCGGCCACGTTGAACAGCGAGAAGTCGAAGCTGAACAGCATCTGGTCCATGAACACCGGCGCGGCGTCCAGCCGCAGGCAGTCGCGGATCCAGCCGGCGAACAGGCCCAGGCTTTCGCGGCCGATCTGCACGCCCTTGGGGTCGCCGGTGCTGCCCGAGGTGAACATGATGTAGGCCACGCCGCGCTCCTTCAGGACGGTGGCGGCGGTGCCGGGGCGGAAGACGTCGTTGTCGGCCTCGTACACCAGCGGCGCGCCGACGATCTCGATGATGCGGCGCACGCGCTCGGCGGGGTTGATGCGGTCCACCGGCACGAAGGGCGCGCCCAGCGTCAGGCAGCCGAGCATGGCCACCAGGAAGCCGGCTTCCTTGTGGCCGACGATCACCAGCGGCACGTCGGGGCGGGCACCGGCCGCGCGGGCTGCGGCGGCCCAGGCCTCGGTGCGGGCGCGCAGCGTGTGCCAGCTCAGGCCGTCGTGCGTGGCCACCACGGCCAGGGCATCGCCTGCCGAGTCGGGTTCGGCGAAGCGGAAGGTATCGAAGTCAAAGCGCATGAGGAACTCCGGATGGCGCGTCCGAGCGGGGCTCAGGCATGGCCCTGCGCGGCGATGAACGCGGCCAGCGTGCGCACCGATTCGAGGTGAACGTCGATTTCGGTGGGCGGGATCTTGCAGCCGAACTCGCGTTCGACCGCCAGGGCCAGGTCCACCGCGCTGAGCGAGTCGACCAGGCCGGACTCGATCAGCAGGGTGTCGGGATCGACGCGGGTAAGGATCACGCTTTCGATGATCTTGGCGAGCTTGTTTTCGATGGCTTGGTTGTCGGCGGATTGCGTGTGCATCGGATAGTCTCCTGCGCCTGTGGCGCTCAGAATGGAAATTGGAAATCAGAACTGGAAATAGAGAAAGCGGGCTTCCTGGTGCAGGTTGGCCAGGCACAGGAACAGCAGAACCAGCATGACCGCGACCCAGCCGGGCGTGGGCCGCCAGCGCAGCACGGACCAGCCGCCTGGCTGCGCGCGCGCCAGCGCCGGCGACCAGCGGCCCAGGATCTGGTGGGCGTTGGGCGCCAGCCAGACAATGGCCAGCAGCGCCAGCAGATAGAACAGCTGCAGATGGCGCCCGGCCAGCATGCGCCAGGCATCGCCCGGGGCGAGCGCGGCATCCGGCCACGGCAGCGCGGCAATGGATTCAAAGCCGCGCAGGCCGGCCAGGCCCTCCAGCAGCGCCACGGCATCGTGCATGCCGTCGGCGCGGAAGAACACCTGCGCCACCAGCACGGCGACAAAGGTCAGCAGCACGCAGGCCACCCGTGTCGCCGCCCGGGTCTGGCGCGCGGCGGCGGGTTTGCGGCCGGCCACGAAGATGCGCCAGGCGTGGTTGACCGACAGGTAGCCCGCATGCAGCAGGCCGAACACCAGGTACTGCAGGCCGGCACCGTGCCAGATGCCGGCCAGGCCCATGGTGAAGGCGGTCGGCAGCACGATCATGGCGGCGAAGCCGTCGACGGTGGCCACGCCGGCCGCGCCCACCGGCTGGCCGCGGCCGGTGCGCCCGCGCGATACCGCCATGGCCACCGGGTAGTACAGGTAGGCGGTCAGGTAGCGGGTCAGCGTGATGTGCCAGCGGGCCCAGAAATCGATGATGCTCGATGCCTTGTAGGGCGAATTGAAGTTGAGCGGGAAGCGGATGCCGAACATCTTGGCCAGGCCGAGCGCCATGTCCGAATAGCCGGAAAAATCGAAGTAAAGCTGCAGCGCATATGACAGGCTGGCGCCCCAGGCGGCCCAGAACCGGAGGCTGCCGGGATCGGCGAAGCCCGCGTCGGCATAGGGTGCGATGGCATCGGCCAGCAGCACTTTCTTGGCCAGCCCGATGACGAACAGCATGCCGCCCACCGACAGGTTTTCCGCCTTGAAGCGGTAGTTCTCGCGTTGCGCGAACTGCGGCATCATCTCCTTGTGGTGCAGGATGGGGCCGGCGATCAGGTGCGGAAAGAACGTCACGAACAGCACATAGCTCAGCGGGCTGCGCTCGCTCACGATGCCGGCGCGGCAGTCAAGCAGGTAGCCGATCTGGGTGAAGGTGAAGAACGAGATGCCAAGCGGCAGGATCACCGAGCCGGCCGGGCTGGCACTGCTCAGGCCAAGTTCATGCAGGAAGCCCAGCAGCGCGGCGAAGTACTTGTAGTGAAGCAGCAGGCCGAGATCCGCCGCCACGCCGAGCGCCGTCGTCAGCGTCTGCAGCATGGTGCGTCCTTTGAAAGACAGGATCAGTTGGCTCACCACGTAGTTGAAAGCGATCGAGCCGGCCAGCAGCGCTACGAACTGCGGGTTCCACCAGCCGTAGAAGACGAACGAGGTCAGGCACAGCCACGCGGCGGCGGCGCGCAGGGAGCGCGCGCCAAGCAGGTAGTGCACCAGCAGCGCGACGGGCAGGAACAGCAGCAGGAAGAGTAGGGAGTTGAAGAGCATGGTCGTTGGTTATGGCCTGTTCCTTACCGCGATGGCAGGGTGGCCAGGGTGGTCTTCTCGTCCTCGGTCAGCGGCAGGGACAATGCCATCTCCGAGAATTCCCAGATCACCAGCCGGAGGCTGGCGGGCCATTGCGCGCGCTGGCGGAGTGCGGCCTGGAGGGCGCCGGAAAACTGGCCGCCGTCCATGCTCAGGTTCCAGACCTGGCGGCCCAGCCGCATGCCCAGGCGCTCGGCGAAGTGGCTGCGCCGGCCGTTGGAGCTGCCGGCCAGCAACACCTCCGGCGGTGCCACCTCGTCGAGCAGGCCGCCAGCGATCTCCGGCTTGACGGTCTGCTCCCGCACCAGGTCGGGCAGCGGGCGCCAGCGGTCCGGGGCGTGTTCCAGGCCGGCCAGCACCAGCAGGTCGCCCACGCGCTCGGTGGGGCGGGCCGCGCTGCCGACGGCGTAACGCTGCTGGCCTGGCTGGCCCAGGAAGTGCAGGGCCGCCGCCGCCACCGCCTCGGCGCTGGCGGCGGCGCCATGGCCGTTCATATGCACGTCGGTGCGGAAATAGCCCGGCGTGCGGGCATCCAGCGCGGCGCGCAGGTCCACGTATGGCACCTGGCTGGCGGCAAGGCCGGCGTGCCAGTCGTCCAGGCGCTCCCGCATGGCAGGGGCAGCCTGCAAGCCGCACAACCGTGCCGCCTCGACACGCGATTTGTCGGGCACCGCTACCACCAGCACCTGCACCCCGGTAGCGCGCAACTCGCCAACCCAGTGCCGCATCAGCCGCAGGCGCTGCGCGAAGGCTTGCGCGTGGCCGGGCTGCGGTTGCAGGCCGTCGCGATAGAACAGCCAGCCCGGGCATCCCTGCACGACCTGTTTGCCGAGGCTGCCAAGCAGCCGGTAGCGCAGCGCGGCCAGCCCTGTCTCCACCTGTGCTTGCGCCGGCAAGCGCAGGGCTGGCTTGAGCGCCTGGCCCGCCGAGCCGTCGAGCCAGGCGGACGGCGTCAGCCCGGCGAGCCGGCCGCGGGACTGCCATAGCGAGTGGATGCCCCAGGCCAGGCCGGCCGCCAGCAGCGCTGCGCACACGGCCGCGCCCAGGCGGTGCGATGGCTCGATATCCGGCTTGATGTCCATGTCCTCAGCGCTCCAGGGCAGCCTTGAGCCGCTTGCGCCAGGTGTCGGCGCTCATCAGCGAGGCGTTGTCCCACAGGCCGCGCGCGTCCGGCCCTTGCGAGAAGGCGGGCTCGAACAGTTGCCATACCAGCACCTGCGGCGGCTGCTGGCGAAAGCCGGGGGATTCCAGGTACTCCAGCAGCATGATCCACGGCCCCACGTTGCCGGGCTTCCAGTTGACGGAGACCGGGCGGTCCAGCGAGTTCGAAAGCGTTTGCGGATAGCCGAAATAGGGCTGGACCATGCTGTGGCCGGTGACGTGCACCGGCGCCGCGGCATCGTCCAGCAGGGCCTGGCTGTCGGTGGCCTTGCGTATCGTGAACGTTTCGCGCCCCACGGCCTTCTTGCGCTCGGGGGTCAGGAACAGTTCCGCCAGATCGCCGTAGCGCCGCTCGTTGGACAAGGCGCCCAGCGCCATGCCGCTGCCGGGCTGGCCTTTGAGCTGCGGCGCCTGCTGCATGACGATCCCGGCGGTGGCCTGCGCGGTGGCGTCGGCGGCGGCCTGGGTCCAGTGCTGGTCGGTGCGGTAGTAGACGTCGCGCCCCTCTTTCCTGAGCTTGAGCAGCACCGCCTCGTCGTCGAAGGTGGCAACGCCCGCCTGCCGCAACTTGCCGAGCACGGTCTGGTAGCGCGCGGCGACTTCGGTGCTCATGGGTTTGCCGTCCGGCAGTTTGTCCTGGTAGAAGCGCGCCTTGTCGGGCACCAGCACCACCACCAGCCGGATATCGCGCGCCAGCAGCGCGCTGCGCGCTTCGGCCACCAGCGCCGCACTGGCATCGATGCCGGCGCTATCCACGTGCGTCAGGCTGCCCCAGCCCGGGAACAGCCAGTTGTCCTTGCCTTCGATGATGATGGACGATCCGTCGGCGCAGGCCACGGCCGACCATGCAAGGGCGGCGCCTGCCAGGCTGTGGCCCAGCCAGGAACGGATGCGCCGGGCCGGGCGCAGCGGGTTGTCGCGGGACAGGTGCATGGAGGTCATTCCTTTGGGAGCGATGGCGGGGAGCGCCGCAATCGGTGCATCAGTAAGAAAGCGTCAGGTTCATGAACAGCCCCTTGGCGCGGTTGGAGTGGCCGGCGAGCCCGGCGCGGTACTGCACACCCCAGTCCAGATACGAGCGTGGCGCGTTGTAGCGGTCCTGCCGGAACCAGTAGCGCAGGTTGACGCCGGGGCCGGCGCCGACCGACCATGTGGCGCCATTGCCTTGCAGTTCGGTGCTGCCGGATGCCGTGCCCAGCGTGCCGGAGGCGCGGTTCTTCTGCCATAGCCAGTCGGCGCCCAGCACCACGTAGGGGAACAGGATCAGCCGCTCGTCGATGGCGTCGAGGCGAAAGCTGCGGCCGGCCCGGATTTCGCCAGAGGCGAAGGCCTGGTCGCGGCGCAGGCGGCCTGATCCGCTAGCCGTCTCGCTGCCGGTGGCGTTGTCGCGCAGCGAGTAGCGCGCGGCGAAATCCTGCAGGCTGTAGCCGCCCTGCACATAGCCTTCCACCGTGAACCAGCTCGGCACGTCCAACCGCATGCCGCTGCCTTCGTAGATGCCGTACGTGACGTAGGTGAGCCAGCCGCCGGAACCGGCATCGGATTCATAGCGGGCGCTCTGGTTTTGCCGGTTGAGCGCGCAGCGCTGGGCGGCATCGGCAGGAACCAGCATGCCGCTGCGGGTGGCGGTGCCGAGCAGGAACTGGCGCTCCAGACCGAAGGTGAGGCCAACCTCGTTCGATGGCGTGAAGCGCAGCCCCAGCGCGCCCACGGTGGTGGGCACGCCGGAGATACCGCGGCTGTGGGTCTCGCCCAGGTCCGCGCGGGCCGCCGCCGTGCCGCCGCATGGGTCCGCCAGGCGTTGCGCCTTGGTCTTGCCGCCGTTGTCGTAGATGGTGCTCGACAGACGCCCGTAGAGTTCGAAGGTCCGGTTCGACGTATTGAGAAAGATTGGCGGGCGCCAGAATACTTCCGCGGTGCCGAAGACCGCATCGCCTGGCGTGGAAACGGCGGCGCCGCCAAAATCCGCTGACGCCGGCCGCGCCCCACGGTAGCCCGCGGACACATAGCCACCCCACTCGCGCGAGAATCCCGCGATGGCGCCGCGTGTGTTGTAGCGCTGCTCCTCGTCCAGGGCGAGCGTGCCCGCATCGGCCTGGTCGATGGCCTGCATCAAGGTCCGCGCGGCGCCGCGCTTGTCTCCCGCGCCGGCGCGTGCATAGCCCTCGTCCAGTATTGCGAGCGGCGGTGCCTTGCCGGTGGCGCGGGCGGCCTGGATGTCGTGCAAGGCCTGCTCCGGCATGCCCAGCCGCTGGTTGACATAGGCGCGCTGCATCAGCAGGCCGGCGTCGCCCGCTTGCCGGTTCAGCGCGGCGTCCAGCCGCGCGGCCGCTTCGCGGGCCTGCGCCCGGTTGCCGGCCGCCAGCGCGGTGGTCAGCAGGGCCTGGCTCTGCTCGCCCGGGTCGCGCTCGAGGGCCTTTCGCGCTTGCGCGATCGCTTCCTGGTAGTCGTGCCGGCCATAGGCGGCATAGGCCAGCGCGGCGGGGCTGCCGCCGGAGGCGTCCGCCGGCAGCAATTCGCACGCCGTGCCATACGGCGTGTCGCGGCAGCGCTGCACCGGGGGCGGGTAGCCGGCCAGCGTCAGCGCGGTCCTGGGGGCGCGTGCGCGGCCGGCTTCGTCCAGGCGCCTGCGCACGGCCTTGTCCGTGCCGTCCAGCGCGGCCAGCAGCGCTTGCACGCGCTGGCCGTTGCCGGCGGCCAGTGCCGCGTCGGCGGCGATCAGGCGCACATTGTGCCGCTGCTCGTCGTCCAGCCAGTCCTGCCCGAGCGCGCTGTCGAAGTCGGCCTCGGCCTGGGCTGTCTTGCCCTGGCGCTGCCGCAGGTAGGCTCGCAGCAGCAGGGCCACGGTGTCGTCGCTGTCCTGCCGCAGTGCCTCGCTGGCCGCGGTTTCCGCTTCGGCGAGTTGTTCGTCCAGCATCAGCGTGGTGATCAGCAGCAGGCGGTGGCTGGCCGTGTCGGGCGCCAGCGCGACGGCCCGCCGGGCCGGTGCGATGGCGTCGGCCGGGCGATTGGCGATCAGCGCCTGGTAGCCCGCCTGGGCGGAGGGGACCGACATCTGGCGGTGCAGGCCCTGGCGGCGCGCGATCAGGTCGGCCTGGTTGGGGGCGCCGGCGGCCAGCGCGCGTTCGATGGCCTGCAGGGCTCCCTTGTCGTCGCCTTGCGCGGCCAGGGCGTCTTGCCACAGGAGGGCCCATGCGCCCTGGCTCGGGTCGGCAGCGAACGCTTTCTCCGCAGCGGCGGCGGCGGCCTTGTAATCGCCGTCGTTGTAGGCGGCGTAGGCTTGCGTGGCAAAGGGAAAGCCGGTGCGGAAGGCCTGCGTGGCAGGGGCCGTGCCGCCCTGGGCGCCGGCGCGCAGCGCGGTGCGTGCCTCGCGCAGGGCGGGGCTGTCGACCCCGGCGGCATTGGCTGCCGCCACGGCGCGTTCGGCTTGCGCCGGCTTGCCTTGCTTTTGCAGCGCGTAGACCAGCAGCAGGTGCAGTTGCGCTACGTTCGGACGTAGCCGGATGGCGGCTTCCGCCCTGGCCTGGGCCTTTGCGTAGTCGCCCTTGTCATAGGCCTTGTAGCCTTCGTCGGCCAGTTGCCAGGCTTTTCCCCTGAGCGGCGCTTCGCTGGCCGCCGGCTCGGCGAACGCGGGCGCCGGCAGCAGGGCGGCGCCGCCCAGCGACGAGAGCAGCACGATAAGACGGGTACGCGCCTTCATGCGGCGGCCCCGTGCGATGCGGCGGCGGGTGCCATGTTTTGCTGGAAGGCGATCGCTTCGAGCAGGGTGACCTCGTCCAGCCAGCCTTGCTCCAGCAGGATGTTGCCGAGCGGGCGGTGCGCGGCGGCCTGCAGGTCGAGGGCGTGCGCCAGCTTGGTCTCGTCGATGGCATGCCACGACAGCAGCAACTCGCCCAGCCGGCGCCGCTGCTGGGTCAATTGATCGGACGAAGGAAAATCGTGCATGGTCTTGTCCCACACCAGCCGCTGCCCAAAGAACATGTGGCCGAGGAAGAGCCGCCAGGCGCGCGCGGCGGCCATGGCGTTGATAAAGTTGCCGATCATCATGCGCGGCACCGACAGCAGGCCGTGCTCCCAGCCGTACATGCTGCCCACGAAATAGACCCGTTGCAGCGTGCGCAGCGCCAGTGCGATGGTGTTGAGCCACATCAGCGTGACCAGCCAGCTCCCGGGGCGGAACAGCGCGGGATAGTGGACGGTCCACCAGCCCATGGCGTCGGCCAGGTAGAACAGCAGGAAGTTGGCCAGCAGCAGGTAGGCCAGGATCGAGATAAAGGAGGTCACCAGGCCCTTGCGGTCGCGGTACAGCAGGTATTTGGTGGTCAGCGAGCCGGCCCAGCCGACCTGCTGCCAGCCTTGCAGGCCGATGCCCAGCAGCCAGCGCGCCTTCTGCCGGTAGGCGGTGCGGAAAGTGTCTGGAAAATACTCGCGCACGCCCAGCGGCATGGAGATGGTCCCGATCTTTTCCTTGCCCAGGCCAAACCACGACATCCGGCGCGTGGCGTATTCCACCTTGAACTTGCCGAAAATCTGCTTCATGCCCCGTCGCGACAGCCGCGCCCCGATGTCGTAGTCCTCGGTCAGGCTGTCGGTGTTGAAGGGCTGGTTGTCGGTCTCCGCCGATAGCTCCACCAGCGCGCGGCGCGAGAAGCAGGTGCCGACGCCGGCGGAGGGCACCATCTTCGACAGGCTCTCGCGCACCACCATGTCCTTGGTGTGCCATTCGGCGAACTCGTCCATATAGGTGCCGGCCACCAGTTCGTACCAGCTGCGTTCGAGCGAGGCGACCGGCAACTGGATGAAGTCGATGCGCGGCAACAGGTAGTTGTAGTACTTCAGCTCGAGCGGATGGAGCACGTCTTCGCTGTCGTGCAGGATCATGCCGGCGAAGGGCGCGGGCATGTCCCGCTCGTGCAGCAGGATCGCCTGCACGATCCAGTTCAGGCAGTCGGCCTTGCAGGTGGGCCCGTCATGCGGGACTTCCACGCGTACCAGTTGCCGGTAGCGGCGGCGCATGCGCTCCACCTCGCCGATGGTGCGCGCGTCGTTGCAATAGGTGCCGACGAAGATCATGTAGTTCTGGTATTCCAGCGTGGAAACCATGTTTTCCAGCATCGGCGCGATAACGTCGAACTCCAGCCAGGCCGGCACCATGATGGCGAGGGCTTGTTCCTCGCATGCGCGCAACTGCTCGGTCGATAGCGGCTTGTGCCGGCGCCGCACGACCAGGCCCCGATAAGCCTCGCGCAGCCAGTACCAGAGATCGATGAACAGATCGTCGATGCTGGACAGCAGGATCAGCGTGGCCACCACGGCGGTGACGACCTCGAGGCCGCGATAATAGTCGGCGACGAGGTAGGGCCAGTACATGGAGGACATGAACGACATGGACGGCATGGATGGTTTATGGCTTTGCCCGGCGTGCGCGGCTGGCGAGATAGGCGAAGAGCAACAGGGCGGCCAGGCAGGAACCGAAGCCGAGGATCAGCAGGTGGCTTGCCGCCATGCGGCGCAATCTCTCGAGAAGCCCGGGCTTCTCGGCGGGGTTGCTGTCCGGCTGGGCGCTGTCGAGCCAGGCGCGCGGGCCGTCGGCGCCGACCACCATGACATTGCCCCGGTTGAACACGAAGGGCTGTCCCGGGCTGCCTGCCGGCGCGCCCATGGCCTGCCACAGGATGCCGTCGTGGCCGCTGCCGCCGATCACTTCGGCGGCGCCGAGTCCGGCGACGCCGGCGACGTCCAGCCACTGCATTTCTCGACCGTTGATCTGGAGATGGCCCTGGGCCGGCACGCGCACCTTGGGCTCTATGCCTTGCAGCCTGACATCCATTGCCAGGAACGGACGGGTGGGGCGGGCCGCCTGGTCCTTGCCGATCAGCACCAGCTCCGCGCCATAGGGCGACAAGCCGCTGGCGGCCGCCAGCCGCACCACCTGGGCGAGGCGGGCGCCGGCATCCAGCAGATAGCCCTCCGGCACGATCAGCTGCGGCCGGCCCGCCATCAGCGGCAGCAGGCTGGCGAAGGAGCCGTCCGGCCTGGTGGCGCCCGAGCGCAGGTGGCTGCTGGGCAGCACGCTGACCGGGTAGCCCTGCGGGGTCTCGTTGCAGTCGACCGAGACCGGCTGGCGCTGGAACGAGACGCGCAACACGTTGCGCACGTTCAGGGCATAGCCGGGCACCTGCGCCACCAGGCGGTTGCGGTGACCGTTGGCCTCAATCTGGCGAGCCGCCAGCAGTACATCGTTCCAGAACACGGAGACCACCGGCGGGCTGCCGGAAGCGCCGGGCGCGGCGGCAACGTCCACTACCAGTTCGCTGGGCGCGCGGCCGTCGATGGCCGCGGCGCTAAGCGGGAAGTTGGCCGTCCAGTCACCGTGCGCAATGACGTCGAAGCTGCTGTCGGCGTTGCCAAGGCTGCTCAGCGGCGTGGCGGAGTGTTCTCCGTGATCTGGCTGCATGGCGGCGCGCACCTCCACCTTGCGCGAGTCCAGCGTGCGGCGCCACAGGCCGTTCAGGATGCCGGCGGCCTGCGTGCCTGCATCCGGTGCGACCGCGATCACGGGGCGGCCGCCCAGCATGGTCAGCTGGATCTGCCTGGCCGACAGTGATGCGCCGGCCAGCGGCGCGCGGCTGGCACGCCAGGCGGCGAAAGCCCGGGCGGCATCCGCGTCGCCCTGCAATTGCGCCGCCAGCGCATCCAGCGCGGTCTTGAGCCGGGCCTGCAGGGCGGTGTCGACCACGGCAAGGTCGGCGGCGACGGCGGGCGCGCCCAGCACCAGCAGCGCGCCGAGCTCGGCCTCGCTGCCGATGCGGTGTTGCGCGCTGGCGTCCAGCACCGCGAATGCCGGCACCTGCCGCAGTCCCGCCGGCACGCTCAGCTCGCGCGTGTCGATGATATCGCCAGGTGCGGGGAAGGCACGCATGGTGGCGCGCTTGCCGCCGTTTTCCAGCGCCACGCCGATCCGCCATGCGGCATCGAAGGCGGCGCGGTCAAGCCGGTTGGCGGCGAACAGGATCGTGGTATTGGCCGGCAGCGAGACCCAGGCGTCCTCCAGCGTGGGCAGGACGGCGCCGTCGTAGCGGTAGCTGAGGCGGGTGGACGGCTGGATCGTCAGCGCATTGCCAAGCGGGCGGTCGATCTCGCATAGCCGCTGCGCGGTATTGGACGACCAGTTCACGCCCAGCCGGACGAAGCCGCTTTCGCGGGCGCGCCGCTCGACGGCGAGCGCACGGGCGGCTTCACCCTCGCCGTTTTCAAAGCGGCGCGCGAAGGCGGGGCGGCCGTCGACGGAAAGCAGCAGGCTGGTGCGGCCTTCCTCCGTCTTTATATAGTGCGAGTCGAAGGCGATCGAGGCATCCGCCAGCGGGACGTTGCGCGGCACCGGCAGATAGAACTCATGGCGCGAATCGCTATGGTTCATTACCACCGGCGCGGTGAATCCCAGTTCGGCCAGCGTCACGGTGCGCGTCAGCCAGGTATTGGCTTCCAGCCCGCGGATGGCATCGCCGGGCGCCCCGGCAATGGCCGCTAGCGGCAGTGCAAGGGCGGCGGAAAGGAGGCTGCGCGGGAAACGGGCAGGGCGAGGCAGGCGGCAAAGACGCAGTACCATGGCGGCGATAAGCGGGAGCGAAAGGTTTAGGGATGGGGGCGGGCCAATCAGGCCGTCGCGGCAGCGGGCTGGAAGTCGTCGATGGGGCGGCCGCACAGCGCTGCCACGATCCGCTGGCAGGCTTGTCCGTCGCCGTAGGGATTCACCCGGCGGCGGCATTGCGCGTAGAGCGCGGCGTCGTCCAGCAACCGGTGGACTTCGGCGACGATGCGGCCGCTGTCGGTACCGACCAGCCTGACGGTGCCGGCGGCGACCGCTTCCGGCCGCTCGGTGGTCTCGCGCATCACCAGTACGGGCTTGCCCAGGTGCGGCGCTTCCTCCTGCACGCCGCCGGAATCCGTCAGGATCAGGCAGGCCTTGCGCATCATCCAGACGAAGTCCAGATATTCGAGCGGATCGATCAGGTGCACGTTGTCGATGCCGGCGAGCTTGCGCAAGACGGTTTCACGCACGCGCGGGTTCATATGCACGGGATAGACGATCTGCACGTCGGCGCGGCGCGCCAGCATAGCGAGCGCTTCGCAGATCTGCTCGAAACCCTCGCCGAAACTCTCGCGGCGATGGCCTGTCACCAGCAACAGGCGTCGGCGCGGGTCCAGCCACGCATGGCGTGCCGCAATGGCCGCGCTCAGGCTGCCATCGCCGTCCAGGCGCTGGCAGGTCATGGCAAGCGCGTCGATCACCGTGTTGCCGGTGACGAAGATGCTGCCGGCCAGGTTCTCCTTGCACAGGTTGTCGCGTGCGGCCGGGGTGGGTGCGAACAACATGCTGCTGACCGCATCCACTACGCGGCGGTTCATCTCCTCGGGGAAGGGCGAAGCCAGGTCGCCGGTGCGCAGGCCTGCTTCCACATGCGCCACGGGGATGCCGCGATGGAAGGCAGCGATGGCCGCCGCCGCTGCCGTGGTGGTATCGCCGTGTACCAGGACTTGATCGGGCTTGACGCCGCCGAGCACCTGGTCGAAGCGTGCCACCAGACGGCCAAACAGGCCGTTCAGCGTCTGGTTGGGCGCCATGATATCGAGGTCGTAATCCGCCTGCAGCGCGAACAGCGACATCACCTGGTCCAGCATCTGCCGGTGCTGGCCACTGGTGCACAGCATGCCGGTCACGCCGGGTTCGCGCTGAAGCGCTTGCACGAGCGGTGCCATCTTGATGGCTTCGGGCCGTGTTCCTACTATCGAAAGTACTCTCATGCCGGCTGGCTCATTCGGGAATTAGGTTTCAGGGATTGCCAGGCGGTACGCAATGCTGAATTTAGCGATGGCACATTGTCTCTTGCAAGCAATTCGGGTCGGATTCTAGAAGAGGGATTCCATCTAAATGTTTGCTGGATAGGAGAAAACGTTTGATCCGGCGAATCATTTACATTTTTTGACAATATAAATGGGAACGGAAATAGTGCTTTGCTTTGCCGGATCGGCATGTTTTGCGAGGCGGTGCGGGAAATGGCAAGGGCCGGTTTTCCCGATGCGTCAACCTGATACCCCCGATTGGAGGGGATTGCATTTTAATCTCCGCTCCGGTTCGAGGATCACTCCATTTTTCTGGGGATTCGGCTGCATCGCCATGTCGGTTCAAGGGGAGGAGAGGATAGGTTCCTCCACTCCAAGGCGCGGATCCTTGAATGGTTTTTCGTTTCCTCGGAATCAGGAATTATGAAAAGCAAATCATGAGATCCAGGCGATGCGCATAGATGATGGATGGGGCTTGAGCTTATAGAGATGATCTTGAAGTCAATATTTATGGATGGATATTTTTAGAATTTATGTTTTTCTTCTTTGCCATCCCTGCTAACATCTCGTCCCGATCCGGGAATGGACTTGCACGGGAAGAAAAGGTGCCATTGGTTTATCCGCAGTGTCTATCGGGCCGGGGCGATAGGAGTGGCGCGGGTACTGTCTGTGAACCCCGATGGCCCGCTGCAGCCCGGTCCCGCGCATGGGGGACGCGCGGCAAGGAAAACGGTAGCGCTGCTCAGGCCAGCACTGCCACCGCGTAGCAATCCTTCCGGCATCCGGCCTGGCCGGGCGGTGTGAACCCGCTCTTGCCTGGACAGGCAACGTACTCGCCATCGGCCGGGCGCAGCGCTCGAGTCAGCCGGCGCGCAGGGGGGCTTATCTTCCGCCGCATCGCCCGATGGCACTTGAGACCGGGGTGACCCTGGCC
This sequence comes from Cupriavidus basilensis, assembly GCF_029335485.1. Taxonomy (GTDB): domain Bacteria; phylum Pseudomonadota; class Gammaproteobacteria; order Burkholderiales; family Burkholderiaceae; genus Cupriavidus; species Cupriavidus basilensis_E. Next base: position 13,363 of record NZ_JARJLM010000210.1, on the reverse strand, counting down.
GGTATCTCCGCCTATTGTTCAATATGACTGCTAAAAAGCCGCATACGCTGTCTGGTTCCGTCTCGCATAGCGACAATGGCACGGAGGGCAATACCGCCGCCAACGGCGCGGTCCGCGCCCATCTCCTGATCGTCAATCAGCGGCCCGACGAGTTGCGCCCGTTGATCGAGTTGCTGCGCAGCGACCGGTATCGCGTCAGCGTTGCCTTTGACGGCGCGCAGGGCTATCACCGCGCGCAGGCGCATGCGCCCGACCTGATCCTGCTCGACGTGCGGCTGCCTGGCCTGGACGGGTTCTCGGTCTGTCGCTTGCTCAAGGCGCATCCGCGGACAAAGGAGATCCCGGTCATCTTCCTGACCGACGCCAGCAGCATCGAGGAGCGCCTGCATGGCCTGCGCAATGGTGGCGTGGACTATATCCTCAAGCCATTCGAGCCGGTCGAGGTGCTGGCGCGCATCTGCATCCATCTCTCGCTGGCGGCGCGCCGGTCTTCGGAAGAGGCGGTGCTGTCGCCCTCGGCGCGCAGCGAAGACCAGGTACTGGTGCAGGCAGTCGCGCGGTATCTGACCGACAGCCTGGCCGCCACGCCAAACCTGGCGGCGCTCGCACGGCGCTTCGGCACGCATGAAAAACGCCTGTCGCGCGCGTTCCGCGAGCAACTGGGCAAGACGGTATTCGAATACCTGCGCGAGAGCCGTCTGCTCCTGTCAAAGCGCCTGCTGGCCGAGACATCGTTGAAGATCGTCGACATAGCCGCGCAAGTCGGCTTCTCCAGCGCGGCAAACTTTGCAACGGCATTCCGCGAGCAGTTCAGCCTGACGCCGAGGGCGTTCCGGCACTCGGTGCACGGGTCGGCGCTGCCGCCGGTCGAGTAGGGTGCGATAGGGGCGCTGCCGCACGACCGGCGAAGGCGCGTCCGGCGCTGCGAACGATACGCCAGCCGCGGGCGGTCCGTGCCCGGCGCCGCAGCAACCCGGCCTGACCTATACTGCAGGCTGGCCTTGCGGCGGCGGATACACACGAACTCACAAGCCAGGGACGGCATGCGCGGAGAAGCCTGTACGCCGCAGCCTGCGACTGGTCTGTGCATTCGGCGCCATACTAGCGCGAAGCCGCCGGCGGCGGCCGCCAATTCACGTGGGCCCCCGGAACGCATGAATGAGCACACTTGCTAAGCGCCCGGCTGGCAACGGGTCGTACAGAACGAAGCTGGCGCTAAGCGGCCTGGCGATGTGCCTGCTTTGCCAGGGGCTGGCCGCGAGGGCGGCCGACAATGCGCAAAGCCTGCGCGACAGGTACCAGAGCCTGACGCAGCAGCTCAACCGCAACCAGTTCCAGCGCCAGCTGTACCTGGATTCCACGGAGTCGCCAAACACGCTCAAGGGCGATATCTACAGCGTGGTGGATTACCCGTTCGCCATGGTCGACGGCGCGCTGCATGATCCGGGGCAAGGTCCGGCCAACTGGTGCGATGTCCTGATATTGCACTTGAATATCAAGTACTGCCGGGCCTCTTCCGGCAGGGACGGCACCGTGCTCGCGGTGAACATCGGCAAGAAGGTCGAGCAGGCGCTGGCGTACACCTACCGCGTGCAATTCAGCTACCGCGCGGCGGCCAGCCCCGGCCCGGGATACTTCGAGGTGGATCTCAATGCCGACAGCGGCCCGCTGAGCACCAGGGACTATCGGATCGTGCTGGAGGCGATACCCCTGGAGGGAAACCGCACCTTCCTGCATCTCACCTATGCTTACAGTTACGGCATGGCCGGCCGCATCGCCATGAGCACCTATCTGGCCACCATCGGCAGCGACAAGGTCGGCTTCACTTCCGCCGGCGCCGGGCCATCCGGCAAGAGCCGGTTCGTGGGCGGTGTGCGCGGCCTGATCGAGCGCAATACCATGCGCTACTACCTGGCCATCGACGCCTATCTGAGCGCGTTGTCGAGCCCGTCCGACAAGCGGCTGGAGCAACGCCTGACCACGTGGTTCGACGCCACCGAGCAATATCCGCGGCAATTGCATGAACTGGACCGGCAGGAATACATGCAGATGAAATACAAGGAATACCAGCGTCAGCAGACGGCGCGATAGCGGGTGGGGTCAAGCAGGCGCAGGTCCCTTCCCGATGCAATACCTCATTGCGCGCCGGTCAGCCGCCGCCGGACAAAGACAATGTGCTCCCGCAGCACATAGAACTGGTCGGCGTAGGCGAGCGGCATCTTCATCCTGTTGACGGCCTCCTCGATATGGTCGAGCCGCGCGATCAGCCCGGCCTTCTCCTCCTCGGTCGGGTCCACCATGGCGACGCGCTCGATCTCGATCAGGGAGCCGTACCAGCGATAGATGCGGGATTTGACGCGCCAGCTGTACAGGGAGGGCACCAGCCGGAAGGCCGGGATCAGGATCACGATCATCGGCAGCAGTATCAGCAGGGCGCGGTCGAGCAGGCTTGCCAGCCAGAAGGGAAGGTGCCGGTAGAAGAAGCTCTTGCCGGATGCGTAGTAGCGCGTGGCATCGTCGCTCAGCGGGAATTCATGCACTTTTGCCGAGGGAAACTGCCCGGCGCCCTGCAATAGCCCGGCCTTGCCATGGACCTCGCGCGCCGCTTCGATCAGCAGGTCGGACAGCGCGGGATGCAGGGTGTCGCGCGCCACCAGTTCCACCGTCGGGCTGATCAGGTGGATCGGGTGCGAAGGCAGGTTCTTGCCAAGGTCGAATACGCCCGCCGGCAAAACCAGCTCCTGCAGATAGAGGAAGCGCCGGGTGTAGGCGTCGGCCTGGGCGAAATCCAGCTGGCGGATGCCGGGAGTGCGGATCAGCTTGCGCATGGTCGGGCCGGTGGCGGAATCGCCGGACAGCATGGCGACGTCGATCTTGCCGTCGACCAGCGCTTGCGCGGCGTCGTCGCCATCGAAGGAGATGAGCCTGGCGCTGCCGCCGGGCTCGATGCCGTTGGCCTTGAGCAGGGCGAGGGCCAGCGCGCGGGAGCCGCTGCCTTCGCGGCCGATCGCGATGCGCGCATCGCGGAAGTCGGACAGCTTGTGCTTTTCCTTGCCGCGGTACAGTACGCTGATCGGTGCATAGAACATGCTGCCCAGCGAGACCAGCCCCCCGGTATCCACCCCGTCGGATACGCCGCCCTGCACCAGTGCCAGGTCGACCGCCTGCTTGGGGTCGGCCAGCCGCTGCACGTTCTGTAGCGATCCTTCGGACGGCAGGACATTCAAGGTGATGCCATTGCGCGCGAGGATCTTCGCGTATCTGTCCGCGGCGTTCCAGAAAGAGCTGCCCTTGGGGCCAGCGCTGATGGAGATGGTGGTCGGCGGCGCGGGCTGTATCAGCCAGACCGCGAGCCAGATAGCCGCCACGCAGAAAATCAGCGCAGGCCCGAAAGAGACGGCCAGGTCGCGCCAGGAGATGGCAACAAAGCGCGCGCGCAGGCGGCGGATATCCGGGGGCGCAATGGCCGGGGAGGGCTTCTTCTCTGGACCGGGAGCTGGCGTCATCGGCACGGGTGCGGAGGGTTGGGCCGATGGATGATAGCACTCGCGGATGCCGGCCCGCCGGCACGAAACTACCCGACGGACGCCCCGAACACCCGCCGGTAGTTGCCACCGGGAATACCGCTCGGCTCCTGCGTGAGGCCTGCTTGCGCTCTACGCACGCGGTTGCGGATACGCTGCCCAACGATGGCGAGGTCGGTGCCGTTGCGTGGTGCGGGCGTGCATGGCGCCGGGCGGGCGAAGGGCCGCCGTTATCCGGAAATCCGCCAGGCAAGCGGATTTATCGTTGTTCTCTTGCAACTTATCCTGTTCCGCCTGCCGTTGGCCGGCAGCTCCAGTATTAAACGCTCGCATAAATGGTTATGATTTCTGTAACAATAATGCGCTGGATAGCAGCATGAAGCCACGAATTTCAATGGCCGGCAGTTTGGGGGGCGGCATACGGGAGGGCGGTGAGATTGCCTACTCGGAGAAGGAACTGGACGCCTACTTCGGCTCCTACATTGGCATGGAAGGCAATCCTGCCGCCGCAGTCTGGTTCTGCGAGAACACGCCGCATACCGGAGCGGCGACGCTGAGCGGCCCGCTTGCGCCGCGCGAGGCGCCGGCTGCCTGGGACAGGTCCTTCCGGCAGCAGCGCCAGGTGGAGATGGCGCGCTGGCAGACCCAGCAGAAGATCGCAAGAATCATGGTGGCGGCGCGCCGAGCCGTGCTCGGGGCAAGGGCTTGCGGCTGGGAGCCGTATTTCCGCCATCATCTCTTTGCGCCGCAAGGGGGGGAGTTCAAGCTATGCCTCTTTCCCTTGCCGACCAGTTCAAGCGGAAACCGGTCCTGGTCCAGCACTTATGGAGCGCAGCCCGCGCTGAATCCCCAGAGTCGATTCATCGAACTTTGCCGCGGCGGCGGCCGCTTCCAGTTTATTGCCCGCTTGCGCCGGCACATGCGCCCAAAGGTGATTGTCTGCCTGGGAGCGCGCCATGCCGATGATTTTCTGCGCGGCTTTGAATTCTCCCATGTGCCCGGCGTGGAGCATATCCTGCAGCCGGCCGACCTGCCCAAAACGCTGCGGGTCCATGTTGACGGCGACACGGCCCTGGTCATCTGTCCGGCGCTCGCGGGCGCTGCCGGCCTGAGCTCCGATGTCTTGCTCGATGCGATGGGTGGCTACATCGCGCAATGGCTGGTACCGGCGGATTTTCCCCCTTTGCTGAAGCCGGTCAGGTGCGGCCCGGGAGGGGAGGATGCTGCCGGGCCGCAGCAGATGGCAGCATGAGCGGGACAGGCGGCGCGCAGCCGGCGCGGGAGAATCAGGGTGATCGCCTTTGCGGTGCCGCGCCTATTTGTGTTGCGCAGCGGTACCGGAGCGCCCGGCCGGCAGCAGGCAGAGCAGGCCCTTCATGGTGTAGATCACGATGAGGGTGCCGCTCAGGTCGCCGGTCAGCATGACCAGGAAGCCTTGCCACAGGTTCTGCGTGCCGCCGTGCAGGGCGAACCAGATATGGTGCAGCAGGGGGCTCGCGACCGCATAGGCCACGATGCAGGCCAGCAGCCGCTTCGGGGTCAGGTTGGACAGCGATGCACGCAATCCGAAGAACTGCCTCGCCAGGCGGTACACGAGATAGGGTGCGGCTGCCGCCAGAATCCCGCCCATGAACGCCCGGCTGAAGTCGTCGGGGAAAAAGTAGACAAAGCTTACCAGCCACGAGGCGAGCAACAGCCCGATGGCGCCGGCCTCGCCAAACAGCAGCGTGCACAAGAGCCGCATTCCCGCCGGCAGGTAAACCCAGTTCACGCCGCGGACGAATTCCGAATGCGCAAACAGCCACTCGTTAAGCGCCAGGGCCAGGACGAACAAGACGATCGTTGCCATGACCATGCAGCATTGCAGGCGGAGATTTGACATTGCGGTAGAATTCTTGCAGACCCAATCAGAGCTGGGAGCGGATCATAGCCCAATTTTCCCGTGGACGGCGTATCTCCGCACCTGAGGGGGCAGCGCGATGACTCGCCCTGCCGACATCTATCTGCGCTTTCTGCAACTGGCTGAAGCGCTACGCGGGCTGCCATCCTTGCCGGCCCTGGATCCTCTCGAAGAGCGCATTCTTGAACTGGTGGCTCGCTCCAGCCAGAACCGGCAACGTCTTTCCGTGCGGGATATGATGGGCAACAGCGATCTGGGTTCGCCGGCAACGCTCCACGCGCGCCTGAAGTCCATGCGCAAGAAGGGCTGGATCATCTTGACGGATACCGAGGATGCGCGGCGCAAGCAGGTGGAGTTGACCCAGGCCGCGCTGCGGCATTTCGATCGGCTGTCCGAGTGTCTTGTCAAAGCCGCCAAGGACGATTAGGCGTGTCTCATGGCGGGGAGACCGGGATCCTGAAAACACCCGCAATCCCGCCCGCAATCTGCAATCTGGAATTTGCACTTCGTGCAACGTTGAACCGTGTTGAGCGCCGATTCCAGTGCCGCCAGTGCCGAGGCCACCGGTTCGCCCATGCGCGTGCCAGTGCGGTGGGTTGCATGCCCTGGGCGCTGCGGATGAACAGCGGATCGCCCGCGACCTGGCGCAAGCGCGCAAGCAGGGTGGAACCGTCGGCTGCGACATGCCCAGCGCATCGGCGGCCCGGCCCACGTGCCGCTCCCTGTCGATAGCGACGAAGGCATTCAGCAGCCGGAAGTCGAGTGGATCCAGGGCAATGCGTCGTTCCACTTCTTTCCTTTCCATGAGCGGGCAGGCCCGTTGGGCGGCGGCCATTATAAGGGCCTGGGGACAATGCAAATCGGCATTCCTGAATGGCAGGCCGGGTCTCTTGAAGCGGTGCTGGCGGGCGGCTGCACTCGTGGTGTTTCCCGCGCCGCCGTGCGGCACTGTCTCAGATTGAGACAGTGCACGGCTTGCCTGGGCGAGAAGTGCGTCCGGAGCGCGCTGATCCCCTAGGTGAAAACCATGTGCCGCACCGTCATGCGCTTGAAAACAGGGGGTGCCTCACTTACAGTTCCTCTCCAGCGGGCGCCCCAGCCGCGGCAGCCGCCGCCGTTACCGCAACGATAACAAGACAGTACGGAGACAACTGAATGAGGCACGCAGCGGATGGGCTGGCAACAGACGCGCAGGTCGCGAGACGGCATTTTTTCGAAGGGAAGCTGATTCCTCCGGGGGCCGTCCCCGACCTGATCGCCCGATCCTGGCAACGCGCCGCCAGCGCCGGCATGCGGCCCGAAGACCAGGCGCTGTTCAGCAATGTTGTCTCGCGCACGCAGTTGCAACGGATCGAGGACGAACACCGGGTGCTGATCGAGGCTTCCGGCGAGGACATGGAGATCCTGGCGCACGCGTTTCCGGCGCAGCACTGGCTCGTGTTCTGCACCAATGCGGAAGGCGTTATCGTCAGTTCCAACGCGAGCGCCGGCACTGGCGTTGGCCCGGCGGCCGCAGCCGTACTGCGGGGCGGCAAGCGCGTGTGCGAGGGTTCGCTCGGCACCAATGCGCCAGGCTGCGTGCTGATCGAGGGCGGCAGGGCGGTGGAGATACGGCGAGGCGAGCACTATCTCAACGAGCTTGCCGACGTGGTGTGCGCCGCGGCGCCGATCTACGACTGCCACGACAAGCTGATCGGCGTGGTCGACATCACCGGTTTCGGCGTGGACCTGCCCGGCTATGCACTCAGCCTCGTGCAATCCGCCGCCATGTCGATCGAGAACCGCTTGTACGCCAGGCTGCATGGCTGCCGCATCCTGCATCTGCATCATGACCACCGCCTGCTGCATACGCCGGCCGAGGGCTTGATCGCGATCTCGGACGACGATGTGATCGTCGCCGCAAACCGTGCCGCGCGGCAGATGCTGAGACTGCGCAGCGCTGCCGGTGCCGGTACCGAGTTGCGCCAGGTGTTCGCCAGCGGCATGCATGCGGCGGCGTCGGGCCTTGGGTCGCTGAGCGCGCTCGGTGGCGAGCGCTTCTTTGTTTCGCTCGACCAGGCGATGGCGCCGGGGCACGCGCATGCGCGGCGCGCCAGTCATGGCGGCGGCGCCAAGGCGGCCGGCAACCCGTCGTGTGTGATTGCCGATACGGCGCTGGCCCAGGCCGTCGACAAGGCCGTGACGGTGATCCGCGAGCAGGTGCCGGTCATCCTGCTGGGCGAGACCGGCACCGGCAAGAGCTTGCTGGCGCGTGCCCTGCACGACGCCAGCCGGCCGGGGCAGCCCTTCGTCTCGCTCGACTGCTCGGCCATTCCCGAAAGCCTGGCCGAAGCCGAGCTGTTTGGCTATGCCGACGGCGCTTTCACCGGCAGCCGCAAGGGCGGCAGCGCCGGCAAGATCGAGCAGGCCGATCATGGCACGCTGTTCCTGGATGAAATCGGCGATATGCCGCTGGCGCTGCAGACCCGGCTGCTGAGCGTGCTGCAGGAGCGCAGCCTGACCCGGATCGGCAGCAGCAAGCCGGTGCCGGTCGATATCTCCGTGATTTGCGCGACCCATCGCCATCTGCCCGACCTGGTGCGCGCCGGCACCTTCAGGGAGGACTTGTTTTACCGCCTGAACGGCATGTCGGTGCGCATGCCTGCGCTGCGGGAGCGCACGGATCTGGCCGAGCTGGTGGCTGCCGTCCTGCAGTCGCTGGCGCGCGGGCGGCGCAAGCAGCTCGATGCCGATGCCATGGCACTGGTCATGTCGCACCACTGGCCCGGCAACGTGCGCGAACTTCACCAGGTGCTGCGCGCAGCCGTCGCCTTGTCCGGCGATAGCGAAATCGTGCGGCGCGAACACTTCGACGACTGCTGGGTGTCGGCGGCGATCGGCACCATCCGGCTGGAGGCGCCGCGCGCCCCCGGGCAATCCACCATGATGGCGGATGTGCAGAGCGAACTGATCCACAGGACGCTGGCCCAGTTGAGCGGCAATCGCTCGCAAGCGGCGCGCGCGCTGGGCATCTCGCGCGCCACGCTGTATCGCAAGCTGGCACGCCACAAGCCTGGCTGATCGCGGCCGGCCTTGTCTTTCCAGGCCCCCGATGACCGCGTGCGGTCATCGGGGGTTTTTTCTTTGTTCTCCTGTATCAGCTGTATCGAGACACCGGTGCAGATTGAGACAGGCATGCGATGCCGGCCGCGGGCTTGACTGTATCCATCGGGAACCGAGAGGCGGCAGCAAGGCGCAGGATGGCGTGAATGCAAGGAGGAATGCAGCCTGCGAGCGGCGGTCTCAACGGGCCGGGCATGGCCTTTGCTGTAAGCAGTGCGAGCGCATGAGCGCTACCTGCACAGACAAAGGAGACAGACAATATGGCAAGCAACGCAGCACTCGTGATCGGCGGCAAGCTGGTCGAGGGCGGGGCCCTGCTGGACGTGATCAACCCCGCCACGGGCAAGGTATTCAATACGGTATCCCGCGCCACCGAGCGCGATGCGCACGCCGCGGTGGCCGCGGCCAAGGCGGCCCAGCCAGCCTGGGCGGCGCTCGGGCTGCCAGCGCGCCGGGCCTTGCTCCTGCGCTTTGCCGATGAGATGGCGGCCAATGCGGAAGACCTCGCCGCGTCGCTGGTGCTGGAGCAGGGCAAGCCGCTGGCGGAGGCGCGCCAGGAACTGCAGTTCGCACTGGCGTTCGTGCGCCATATCGCCGGCATGGCGTTGCCGGTATCGGTGGTGCAGGACGATGCGACTCACCGCATCGAAGTCCATCACAAGCCGCTGGGCGTGGTCGCGGCCATCGCCGCGTGGAACTTCCCGGTGCTGATTGCCGCTTACAAGATCGCACCCGCGCTGCTGATGGGCAATACCGTCGTGCTCAAGCCCGCGCCCACCACGCCGCTGGCTTCGCTGCAGCTCGGGGCCATCGCCAACGGCATCTTCCCCGCGGGCGTACTCAACGTGATCACCGATCTCAACGATCTGGGCGGCCTGCTGACATCGCACCCCGACGTGGCCAAGGTCTCGTTCACCGGCTCCACCGCGACCGGCAAGAAAGTGATGGAAAGCGCCGGACCCCGTCTCAAGCGCATCACGCTGGAACTCGGCGGCAATGACGGCGCCATCGTGCTCGACGATGCCAATGTGGCGGAGATCGCGCCCCGGATCTTCGGCAGCGCCTTCTACAACTGCGGCCAGGTCTGCCTGGCGCTCAAGCGCCTGTACGTGCATGCCTCGATCCATGACGAGCTTTGCGAGGCACTGGCCGAACTGGCCAGGCAGGCCGTGGTAGGCAACGGCGCCGAGCCCGGCGTTACCCTCGGGCCGCTGCAGAACGCCATGCAGTTCGACAAGGCCGGCCGCTTCCTGGCCGCGGCCAGGCGCGACGGCAAGGTGCTGGCCGGCGGCGCAGCGCTCAAGGGCGATGGCTACTTTATCGCGCCCACCATAGTGCGCGACCTGCCCGACACCAATGCGCTGGTAGCCGAGGAGCAGTTCGCGCCGATCCTGCCCGTGCTCAGGTACGAAGACCTGGACGAGGCCGTGGCGCGCGTGAACGGCTCGCCCTATGGCCTGGGCGGTTCGGTCTGGTCGGCCGACCAGGCGCGCGCCTATGCCGTGGCGCAGCGGCTCGACGTGGGCACCGCCTGGGTCAACCATCACCTGCATTTCGGCCCGCATATCCCCCTGGTGGGGGCCAAGGAGTCCGGCGTGGGCGTGGAGTTCGCTGCCGAAGGCCTGGCCGAATATGCACAACTGAGCGTGATCAATATCGCGCGCCAGCAGGCGGGCTGAACGTCCGCGGCATCCCGCCCGCCAGACCCGGCACGGCCCCCGGGCCGTGCTGCGGCATGGGCACACAATAAAAAATGGAGGAGACATGAAACAACAAGGAACGGCCTTGCGCCGGAGGGCGCGTGCGGCCCTGCGCCATGGCGGCACCATCGCGGCGCTGCTGCTGGCGGCAGCGCCCGCGTGGGCCATCGACGTCGATGCCGGCGACTATACCGCGCTGCCGGCGGGCACCAACCTGGGCATGCTGTACTACCAGCACGCGGAGCGCGACAAGGTCTACGCCAGCGGCAGGCAGGCAGCCGGCGGCAACCTGAACTCGGACGTGGGCATCCTGCGCTATGTGCATTTCATGGACATCGCCGGCTTTACCGTGGACCCACAGTTCCTGCTGCCGTTCGGTAACCTGCGCGGGCGCGATCAACTGAGCGGGCTCGGCAGCGGCAGCGGCGTGGGAGACCCGATCCTGGCAGCGACCGTGTGGCTGGTCAACCAGCCGCAGCAGAAACGGTATTTCGGCATTACCCCGTTTCTCTATGTGCCGGTCGGCAGCTATGACAAGGCGCGGGCGCTGAACCTGGGCGAGAACCGCTGGAAGTTCGCCTTGCAGGCGGGCTACATCACGCCCCTGGCCGGCAAGTTGACGCTCGACCTGATCGCCGACGTGACCTTCTACGGCGACAACAACAAGTTCGGTGCGGCCTCGGCCACCCTGAAGCAGGCACCCTTGTTCCAGGGCCAGGGCTGGCTGCGCTACAACTTCACCGATACCTTCGACATCCGCGGCGGGCTGTCCTACACGGCCGGCGGCGAAAGCAAGGTGAACGGCATCTCGCGCAACGACAACACCAATACTTCCAAGTTTTCACTGGGGATGGCGTGGTTCCCGACACCCACCGTGCAGGTGCTGGGCACCTATGGGCAGGACATCTCGGTGCGCAACGGTCCGATGGAAGGCAGCCGTTTCAATCTTCGTGTGCTCAAAGTATTTTGAGCGGACCTGACAAGGAAAACAGATCATGACGAGAAGCAGCAGGGATAGGCAGGACGGGGCAGCCGCGCTGTGGCTGGGTGCGGCGGCGATAGCGCTGGCCTTGCCGGCGGGGGCGGTGCTCGCCGCCGGCGCCGCGGGCGCCAGGCCACCGGATGTGCAGAAGATGCGCGCCGTCACCGCAGGTATCGACGGCGCGGCGATCCGCGCCAATGAGCGCGGTACCGCCAACTGGCCTTCCTACGGGCTGGACTACGCCGAAACGCGCTTCAGCCAGCTCGACCAGATCAACACCGGCAACGCCGCCAAACTGGGCCTGGTCTGGTCCTATGACCTGGAGTCGACCCGCGGGGTGGAGGCCACGCCGCTGGTGGTCGACGGCGTGATGTATGTCACGGCGCCGTGGAGCGTAGTGCATGCCATCGATGCGCGCACCGGCAAGCGGCTCTGGACTTACGATCCCAAGGTGCCGCGCAAGCTCGGCTACAAGGGCTGCTGCGATGTGGTGAACCGCGGTGTGGCGGTCTACAAGGGCAAGGTCTTCGTGGGGGCCTTCGACGGCCGGCTGGTGGCCATCGATGCCGCCACCGGCAAGAAGGCCTGGGAGCAGGACACCGTGGCGGACCACAGGTTCTCCTACACCATCACCGGCGCACCGCGCGTGTATAACGGCAAGGTCATCATCGGCAACGGTGGGGCGGAGTACGGCGCGCGCGGCTACATCACCGCCTACGACGCCGAGACCGGCGCGCAGCGGTGGCGCTGGTTCACGGTGCCGGGAGACCCCGCCAAGCCGTTCGAGAACGAGGCCATGGCCCGCGCGGCCGGCACCTGGGACCCGAGCGGGAAATACTGGCTCAATGGCGGCGGCGGCACCGTGTGGAACACCATGGCCTTCGATCCCGAACTGAACCTGATGTATATCGGCACGGGTAACGGCGCGCCCTGGAGCCGCAAGCTGCGCAGCCCGGGCGGCGGCGACAATCTCTACCTGGCCTCGGTGGTGGCGCTCAACCCCGATACCGGCGAATATGTCTGGCACTACCAGGAAACGCCGGGCGACAACTCCGACTACACCTCGACGCAGGACATCATCCTGGCCGACCTCAAGATCGACGGCCGGCCGCGCAAGGTGATCCTGCACGCGCCGAAGAACGGCTTCTTCTTCGTGATCGACCGCACCAACGGCAAGTTCATCTCGGCGAAGAACTTCGTCGACGTGAACTGGGCCACGGGTTACGACAAGGACGGGCGTCCTGTCGAGAATCCGCTCGCCAATACCAGCGTCAAGCCGGTCGATATGGTGCCCGGCCCGTTCGGCGCGCACAACTGGCATGCCATGTCCTTCAACCCGCGCACCGGCCTGGCCTATATTCCGGCGCAACACGTGCCGCTGACCCTGGCGGACGACAAGGCTTGGGCGCGCAACCAGAAGGACTCCCAGGAAGCGCACAGCGGCGTGGGATGGAATCTCGGCATGCTGGTCAATGCCGAGCCGCCGAAGAGCAAGCCGTTCGGCAGGCTGATCGCATGGGACCCGATCGCGCAGAAGGCCGTCTGGCATCAGGACTATGCGGGGCCGTGGAATGGCGGCACGCTGACCACGGCCGGCAACCTGGTGTTCCAGGGCACCGCGGACGGCCGCTTTATCGCTTATCACGCGGCCAGCGGCGAAAAGCTATGGGAGACGCCGGTGGGCACCGGGGTGGTGGCCCCGCCGGTCACCTACCTTGTCGACGGCAAGCAGTATGTGTCGATCGCAGTGGGCTGGGGCGGCGTGTTCGGCCTGAGCGCGCGTGCCACCGACCGCAAGGCGCCCGGCACGGTCTACACCTTTGCCGTGGGCGGCCGGGCCAAGGCTCCCGAAGCGGCGGCGTACCCGATGGCCGAGCTGTTGTCCGGCGTGAAGTACAACCCGGCCCACGTGCAGGAAGGGCAGAAGCTGTACGTCAACAACTGCGTGTTCTGCCATGGCGTGCCGGGGGTGGACAAGGGTGGCAATATCCCCAACCTGGCTTATGTCGGTGCTGGGCTGATCGAGAACCTGGGCAAGATCGTGTTCAACGGTCCCTTCGTACAGCAAGGCATGCCGGATTTCACCGGCAAGCTGAGCGAGGAGGACGTGGTGAAGATCCAGGCCTTTATCCAGGGGACGGCCGACGCCGTACGG
>NZ_JARJLM010000020.1 GCF_029335485.1 Cupriavidus basilensis | reverse complement strand
CCACGCAAGCTCTGGCCTGTGTTCGCGGCCGTGCTGCTGGTTGCCGTGCTGGGCTGGTTCGGCTATCGCGCCATCGCGCCGGCCAATGCGGCGCCGCCCGCCACCTTCACGCTGCTGTCGGGCGAAAAGATCAGCACCGCCGATCTCAAGGGCAAGGTCTACCTGGTCAACTTCTGGGCCACCAGCTGCGTCACCTGCGTCAAGGAGATGCCGGAAATGGTCCGCACCTATGACAAGTTCAAGGGTAAGGGCCTGGAGTTCGTGGCGGTGGCAATGAGCTACGACCCGCCCATGTACGTGATGAACTATGCGCAAACGCGCCAGCTGCCGTTCAAGGTGGCGATGGATTCGGACGGTACCGCCGCCAAGGCATTCGGCGAAGTGCAGCTCACCCCCACCACCTTCGTGATCGACAAGGACGGGCACATCCTCAAGCGCTACGTTGGCGAACCCGAATGGGACGCGCTGCACAAGCTGCTCGATGGCGCACTCGCCAAGGCCGCCTGATACGCGCGGCCCCCCGCCCGCCCCGCCAGAAAGGTGCCTTCCATGGCACCTTTTTTGTTGCCATGACGATGCCGCGGCGGCCACGGCTTGCGCGCGCCGCCTGTATGGATATACAGTTACCGGCAGCTTTCTCCGCCCATGCCTGGCACTGCACCCGCGCAACCCGGCACCCCCAAAGGCCTTTGCCGTGTTACTCGATCCCGATCCCGCCGCCGCGCCTTGCGACGCACCCGCCATCAGGCGGCCCGATGCCGACGCCGTGAACGTCGCGGCGCAGGCGCCCGCCACGCCCGCCTACCTTGCCACGCTCAATCCGGAACAGCGCGCGGCCGTAACGCACGAGCCTGCGGCGCCGCTGCTGATCATTGCCGGCGCCGGCTCGGGCAAGACCAACACACTGGCGCACCGCGTCGCGCACCTGGTGCTGGGCGGCGCCGATCCGCGCCGCATCCTGCTGCTGACGTTCTCGCGCCGCGCGGCGTCGGAGATGGGGCGGCGGGTCGAACGCATCGTCGACCAGGCGCTCGGCATGCAGGCCTGCGGCGCGGGACGCGCGGCGCTGACCTGGTCGGGCACCTTCCACGCCATCGGCGCGCGCCTGTTGCGTGAATATGCGGAGACGCTCGGCCTGTCGCCCAGCTTCACCATCAGCGACCGCGGCGACGCCGCCGACCTGATGAATGTGGTGCGGCACGATCTCGGGCTGTCCGCGCAGGCCTCGCGGTTTCCGCGCAAGGAAACCTGCCTGTCGATCTATTCGCGCGTGGTCAACACGCAGGCCCCGCTCGAGGACGTGCTGAAGCAGTGGTTTCCGCGCTACGCCATGTGGACGGACGCGCTGCGCGGCCTGTTTGCCGGCTACGTGCAAGCCAAGCAAAAGCAGCAGGTGCTCGACTACGACGACCTGCTGCTCTACTGGGCCCAGGCGCTGGCCGAACCCGCGCTGGCGCAGGATATGGGCGCGCGTTTCGACCACGTGCTGGTGGACGAATACCAGGACACCAACGCGCTGCAGGCCGCCATCCTGCTCGCGCTCAAACCCGACGGGCGCGGCCTGACCGTGGTGGGCGACGATGCCCAGTCGATCTACGCCTTCCGCGGCGCCACGGTACGCAATATCCTCGATTTCCCCGCGCAGTTCGCGCCGCCGGCCGACATGGTCACGCTGTCGCAGAACTACCGCTCGACCCAGCCCATCCTGGCCGCCGCCAATGCGGTGATCGGCCTGGCGGCCGAGCGCTATACCAAGGACCTGTGGTCGGAGCGCGGCTCGGCCGAGAAACCGGACATCGTCGTGGTCAACGACGAAGCCGACCAGGCCCGCTATGTGGTCGAACAGATCCTGGCGCGGCGCGAAGCCGGGCTGGCGCTGCTGTCGCAGGCGGTGCTGTTCCGCGCCGCCGACCACAGCGCCCAGCTCGAGATCGAGCTGGTCCGGCGCAACATCCCCTTCGTCAAGTTCGGCGGCCTGAAATTCCTGGAATCCACCCACGTCAAGGATGTGCTGGCAGTGGTGCGCTGGCTGGAGAACCCGCGCGACCGCATGGCGGGCTTCCGCAGCCTGCAGCTATTGCCCGGCGTGGGGCCCAAGACCGCGGCACGCGTGCTCGATGCGGTCGAGATCGCCACCGAGCCGCTGTTCGCGCTGGAATCGTTCGAGGCGCCGCCCGCGGCGGCCGAAGCCTGGCCCGACCTGCTGGCGCTGGCGCGCAGCCTGATGGCGCCAGCCGCACCGTGGCCATCCGCCTTCGAGCAGGTGGTGGCGTGGTACCAGCCGCATCTGGAGCGGCTGCACGACGACGCCCCGGCCCGCGCGGCCGACCTGCAGCAGCTGGAACGCATCGCCGCCACCTACGCCTCGCGCGAACGCTTCCTGACCGAGCTCACGCTCGACCCGCCGGATGCCTCGAGCGACGAATCCGGCGTGCCGCTGCGCGACGAGGATTACCTGATCCTGTCCACCATCCACTCGGCCAAGGGCCAGGAATGGAAGGCGGTCTACGTGCTCAACGCGGTCGACGGCTGCATGCCTTCGGACCTGGCCACCGGCACCACCGAGGAAATCGAGGAAGAGCGCCGCCTGCTGTACGTGGCCATGACCCGCGCGCGCGACCACCTCGACATCGTGGTGCCGCAGCGCTTCTATGTGCACCAGCAGACCGGCTACGGCGACCGTCACGTCTATGCATCCCGCACGCGCTTCCTGCCCAACCGCGTGATGCCGCTGTTCCATAGCCGGGCCTGGCCGCCGCCTCCGCCGGTGGCGGACGCGCCTGCCAGGGCGCCGCTGCCCAAGCTGGATCTGGCCGGGCGCATGCGGGATATGTGGCGCTGAGCGGACGCGGCGCTACAGCCCGTAACGCTTGATCTTGTCGTACAGCGTGGCCTTGCCCACCTGCAACAGGTCCGCCGCCTGGCTGACCGCGCCGCCGGTGCGCGCCAGCGTATCGGCGATCACCGCGCGCTCGTAGTGCTCCATGCGCTCCTTGAGCGGAGTGGAGTCGTCGAGCGCATCGGCGCGCGTGCCGCCTTCGGGCACGCCCAGCACCAGGCGGTCGGCGGCGTTGCGCAGTTCGCGCACATTGCCGGGCCACGCGCGCTGCATCAGCGCCTGGCGCTGCAGCTCGGACAGGATGGGCGCCGGGCGCTGGTAGCGCACCGCCGCCACCAGCATGAAATGCTCGAACAGCGGCACGATGTCCTCGCGCCGCTCGCGCAGTGGCGGCAGCGGGATGGTCACCACGTTGAGCCGGTAGTAGAGATCCTGGCGGAACGTGCCTTGCGCCACCAGCGCTTCCATATCCCCCTTGGCCGCCGCCACGATGCGCACATCGATCGCGATCGAGGCATTGGACCCCAGCCGCTCCAGCGTGCCCTCCTGCAGCACGCGCAGCAGCTTGACCTGCAGCGCCAGCGGCATGCTTTCGATCTCGTCGAGGAACAGCGTGCCGCCCGAGGCATGCTCCAGCTTGCCTACGCGGCGCTTGCCGGCGCCGGTGAAGGCGCCCGCCTCGTGGCCGAACATCTCGCTCTCGAAGATAGCCTCGGGCACCGCGCCGCAATTCAGCGCGACAAAGGGCGCAAGATGCCGCGGCGACAAGGCATGCAGGCTGCGCGCCACCAGTTCCTTGCCGGTGCCGGTCTCGCCGTTGATCATCACCGGCACGTCGGTGGCGGCGACATTGGCCACCAGCGTGCGCACCTGCCCAATGGCCGGCGAGCGCCCGATGATGCGGGTACCCGCCGCCGGGCCGGCCAGCTCGCGCCGCAAGGCGTGGTTTTCCAGCTCCAGCGCGCGCCGCTCCAGCGCGCGGCGCACGGTCTCGGTCAGGCGGTCGGCGCCGAAAGGCTTCTCGATAAAGTCGTAGGCGCCTTCGCGCATGGCTTGTACCGCCATGGTGATATCGCCGTGCCCGGTGACCAGGATCACCGGCACGCCCGGTGCCGCGTTGCGGCAGTGCTGCAGCAGGTCCAGGCCGCTGGCGCCGGTCAGGCGCACATCCGTCACCAGCACGCCGGGGAAGTCCGGCGACAGGTGCGGCATGGCGGCTTCGGCCGAGGGCAGCGCCAGCACGGTGAAGCCAGCCAGCTCCAGGCTCTGCGCGGTAGCCTGGCGTACCAGGGGTTCGTCTTCGACGAACAGGACACGCAATCCGTCTTGCATGGCAATGCTCACTCAGTGTCAGTGTGGGAAGGAGAGATGGAATTGACGGCGGCGCGAGGCGCCGCGCCGTCGGGCGAGGGTGCGCGCCGCAGCACCACCACGAATTCCGCGCCGCCGCCGGGCCGGTCGGCCGCGCTCAGCTGGCCGCCGAACTCGCGCACGATCGACGTGGAGATGGCCAAACCGAGGCCCAGCCCCTGGCCGATCTCCTTGGTGGTGAAGAAGGGCTCGAACAGCCTCGGCAGCGCATCGGCGGCGATGCCGGTGCCATTGTCCCGCACCGCGATGGCGACGGTCTCGCCCTGCCCGGTGACCGCCACTTCCACGCACGGCCCGTCCGGCGCGGCAGCGGCCAGCGCGTCGAGCGCGTTGCCGAGCAGGTTGAGCAGCACCTGCTCCAGCTTGAGCTCGTCGGCCCACACCGCGGGCCCGGGCGGCTGCGACAGGCCCTCCACCTTCAGCGTGACCAGGGCGAGCCGCGGCGCCATCAGCGCCAGCACGTGATCCAGCGCGGCGCGCACATAGACCGCGTGGCGGCGCTGGCGCGCCTTGCCGGCAAACAGCTTGAGCTGCCCGGTGATCTTGCCCATGCGCTCGGTCAGGTCGGCGATGGCGGCCAGGTTGTCGGTGGCGGCGTCGAGCTTGCCGCGCTCCAGCAGCACGCGGGTATTGTCGGAAAACGTGCGCAGCGCCGCCAGCGGCTGGTTCAGCTCGTGCGTGATGCCAGCAGCCATCTGGCCCAGGGCGGCCAGCTTGCTGGCCTGCACCAGCTCGTCCTGCGCCGCGCGCAGCTCGCTCTCGGCGCGGGTACGCTCCGCCACCTCGGCCTCCAGCTGCTCGTTGATGGCCATCAGGTCGGCGGTGCGCGCCTCGACGCGGCGCTCGAGTTCGTCATAGGCGGCTTCGAGCAGGCGCCTGCCATACTCGATGTCGCGCGCGCGCTGCCTGCGCTGGCGCCAGTTGAACAGCAGCAGGCACATGCAGGCATAAGCCAGTGCCGCCGCCACCGTGGCATTGCGCGCGCTGGCCAGCACCGGGTCGAGCGCCGCCATCACCTGCATGGTCCAGTCGGCCGGGCCCACCTTGCGGCTGACCTCCAGGTAGCGCTCGGCACTGCCGCCGGCACCGATGCGCACCAGCCGCGCGCCCTCGCCCAGCACGGTCTTGCCGAGCCAGTGGGTGACCGGCGATTGCAGTGCTTCCAGCGGTAGCGGCCGGACCTGCTGGTCGTGGTACTGGCGGGTCCGGTCGAGTTCGGATTGCAGCTCGGGCGGCAGCGGCTGCAAGGTGCGGTACTGCCAGCCGGGCACCGACGAGAGAAAGATCACGCCATGGTCGTCGCTCACCATCACCGGCTCGGTACCCCCGGCGCCCGCGCGCTGGAACCATTCCAGGTTGAGCTTGACGACCGTCACGCCCACCACGCGGCCGCCCACCTTCACGGGTTGCGCAATGTAGTAGCCGGGTTCGTCGCTGGTGACGCCGATGGCATAGAAGCGCCCGATCTCGCCGCGTGCGGCGCTCTGGAAATACGGGCGGAAGCGGTAGTCGGTGCCGACGAAGCTGCCCGGCTGGTCATGGTTGCTGGCGGCCAGCGCGAGGCCATTCGCGGCGATCACATAGGTGGCCGAGGCGCGCGCGCGGCGGTTGACCTCGGCCAGGTAGCGGTTGGCCGCGGCCACGCGCGCGGGATCACCGGGCGCGGCCAGCAGGTCGTGTACGAAGGGATGGAGCGAGACCAGCGCGGGGAGGAACTCGTAGCGGTCGAGCGTGCTCTCCAGCGTGGCCGCGTAGCGGTCGGCGCGGGTGGCCGTGGTTTGCTGCAGGCCGTCGACGCCGCGCTGCACCGAAACCAGCCAGGTCAGCGAGCACAGCGCTACCAGGCCGGCGGCCAGCGCCGCGGCAAAGCCCCGCCAGGTACCGCCGCCGTCGCCGGGTGCATGCACCTGGCGGGCGGAAGCGGGATCATGCACGGCGAGGAAATCGTCGGAATGTGGCATCGGCGCAGGCGAAGGAACACGCGCCGATGATACCCGCTGGCGGGCCGCGCCGGCAGGCGCAGCCGCCCCGGAGGCCGGAACCTCAGCGGACGCCGGTGCCGGTGTCGGCAAGTTCGGCCGTTTCATCGCCGCCACGGCGCAGCATGCGGTCGAGCTGCGTGCGATCGAGCTCGCGCTCCCACGCCGACATCACCACCGTCGCCACGCCGTTGCCGATGATATTGGTCAGCGCGCGGCATTCGCTCATGAAGCGGTCGATGCCGAGGATCAGCACCATGCCCGCGACCGGGATATCCGGCACCACGGCCAGCGTGGCGGCCAGCGTGATAAAGCCGGAGCCGGTCACGCCGCTGGCGCCCTTGGAGGTGATCATCGCCACGCCCAGGATAGTGACCTGCTGCAGCAGCGTGAGTTCGATGCCGGTGGCCTGGGCGATGAAGATCACCGCCATGGTCATGTAGATATTGGTGCCGTCAAGGTTGAACGAGTAGCCCGTGGGCACCACCAGCCCCACCACCGATTTGGAGCAGCCCAGGTTCTCCAGCTTTTCCATCAGGTGCGGCAACGCCGCTTCCGACGAGCTGGTACCCAGCACGATCAGCAGCTCTTCCTTGATATAGGCGACAAAGCGGAAGATGGAGAAGCCGGTCAGGCGAGCCACCGTGCCCAGCACCACCACCACGAAGACGATCGCGGTGAAGTAGAAGGTGCCGATCAGCTTGAGCAGCGGCACCAGCGAACCCAGGCCGTACTTGCCGATGGTGAAGGCCATCGCGCCGAAGGCGCCGAGCGGCGCCACCTTGGTGATCACATGCACGATGTGGAAGAACACCTTGGAAACCTGCTCGACCAGATCGAACACGATCTTGGAGCGGTCGCCCATGGCCGCCAGCGCCGAGCCGAAGAACAGGGAAACCAGCAGGATCTGCAGGATGTCGCCGTTGGCGAAAGCACTGAAGATCGTGTCTGGGATGATATGCATGAAGAACTCGACCGTGCTCTGGCCGTGCGCCTTGGACACATATTGCGCGATCGACTTGGTATCGAGCGTGGCGGGATCGATATTGAACCCGACCCCCGGCTTGAGCGCATGCGCGGCCAGCAGGCCGATCAGCAGCGCAAAGGTGGAGATCACCTCGAAGTACAGCAGCGCCTTGCCGCCGACCCGGCCCACCTTCTTCATGTCGCGCATGCCGGCGATGCCGGACACCACGGTACAGAAGATGATCGGCCCGATGATCATCTTGATCAGCTTGATGAAACCGTCGCCCAACGGCTTCATCGCCACGCCCGTATCGGGCCAGTAATGCCCGAGCACGATACCGACCGCGATAGCGAACAGCACCTGCACGTACAGGATCTTGTAAAAGGGTTTCCTCATGATGTCGTCCTCGGTGTTTTGACCGTGCCTGCCGCCGCGGCGGCGGCAGGTCTGCACGCCCTTGCGGATGGAGCGCGTCTGCTAAAACGATCGCAACTGGCGTGCCAGCCGCAGGCACGGCGCCAAGTCACTGATTTCAAAAGAAAACGGTTGAAGCGACCGCGTCTTCACTCCAGTTTTCCGGAAATCCGGAAAACGCCGATCCGGAAATCCGGAAGATCCGGCTTGCATGGGTGCGCGCTACGCCACCCCTGGGACGGGCTAGTGTTGCGTGGCGTCGCGGCGGCAGTGCAAAGCGTCAAACCGACTCGCATGACGCCGTATAATTCAGCCCTTCCATCCATTTCCTGGCGGCCGGCACCCGGCCCTGGCCCCATCTGGCGCCGGATTGCCGCCGATACGCGCACCACGCATGAGCAGCTACTACCAGCACCACGTTTTCTTCTGCCTCAACCAGCGCGAGGACGGCGGCGCCTGCTGCGCCGATCACAACGCCAAGGCCATGCAGGAGTACGCCAAGAAGCGCTGCAAGGCGCTCGGCATTGCCGGCGGCGAAGGCCGCGTGCGCATCAACAAGGCCGGCTGCCTGAACCGCTGTGAACTCGGCCCGGTGCTGGTGGTCTATCCCGAGGCCGTCTGGTACACCTTCGTCGACGAGCAGGACATCGACGAGATCATCGACAGCCATCTGGTGGGCGGCAAGCCGGTCGAACGCCTGATGATCGATCGCCGACCGGCCGCAACGACGAACCGCTGAACCCGGGCGCCACCGCGCCTGGTTCCAGTCACCCCGCTTCCTGCTTCCATGAACGCGCATACCCAGGTACTCACCGTTACCGGCCCCGCCGGCGCCATCGACATCTCGGTCGACCTGCCCCAGTCCGAAGCCCCGCGCGGCCTGGCGCTGGTGGCCCATCCGCACCCGCTGTTCGGCGGCACCAAGGACAACAAGGTGGCGCAGACGCTGGCGCGCTCTTTCGTGCAGCTGGGCTATGCCACCGTGCGCCCCAACTTCCGTGGCGTCGGCGGCAGCGCAGGCACCCATGACAACGGCGTGGGCGAGCAGGACGACCTGCTGGCCGTGATTGCCTGGATGCGCACCCAGACCGCGTGGTCGCCGGATGCCGCCACGCTGCCGCTGGCGCTGGGCGGATTTTCCTTCGGCAGCTTCGTGGCCAGCCACGTGGCCCGGCGCCTGGCCGAAGCCGGCACGCCGGTGCAGCGCCTGGCCATGGTCGGGACCGCCGCCAGCCGCTGGGAAGTGGCGCCGGTGCCGGCCGACACCATCGTCATCCATGGCGAGCAGGACGACACCGTGCCGCTGGCCAGCGTGTTCGACTGGGCCCGCCCGCAGGAGCTGCCGGTGATCGTGATCCCCGGCGCCGACCACTTCTTTCACCGCAAGCTGCACCTGATCAAGCAGCTCGTCGTCAATGCGTGGGACCAGTGACCGGGCCGGCGCGCCGCGCCGCCATGTCGCCGGAAGCACTCTCCGCCCCCTTTTCTTTGTTGGAAATTGAAACATGTTGAATAGAGCCACGCCGTTTTTCGCGTCCGCCAACACGTCCGCCCTGGTCGCCGCCGCCGTCATCGGCACCGCCACCGTACTTGCAGCAGCCCCCGTGCGCGCCCAGGGCGTGCCGATGCCGCAGGTGGCGGCCAAGTCCTGGATGCTGTTTGACGTCACCAGCGGCCAGGCCCTGGCTTCGCAGAACGCGGATGTGCGCATCGAGCCGGCTTCGCTGACCAAGCTGATGACCGCCTACCTGGCCTTCGCGGCACTCAAGGAAAAGCGCCTCACGCTGGACCAGACCGTGGTGCCGACCACGATCGTGCAGAAGGTCAAGAGCGACGAATCGCGCATGTTCCTGGAAGCCAACAAGCCGGTCAGCGTGCAGGACCTGCTGCTGGGCCTGATCGTGCAGTCTGGCAATGACGCGGCGCTGGCGCTGGCCGAAGCCGTGGGCGGCTCGGAAGAAGGCTTTGTGGCGATGATGAATCGCGAGGCCCAGCGCATGGGCATGAAGAACACCCACTTCAGCAATACCGACGGCATTCCCGATCCGAACCACTACACCACGGCCATGGATCTGGCCACGCTGACCACGCGCATCGTCAAGGATTTCCCCGAGTACTACAGCATGTACTCGCAGAAGGAATTCACCTACAACAAGATCCGCCAGCCCAACCGCAACCGCCTGCTCTACATCGACCCCACCGTGGACGGCCTCAAGACCGGCCACACCAAGTCGGCCGGCTACTGCCTGATCTCATCGGCCAAGCGTCCGCTGGCCAATGTGCCGAACGGTTCGCGCCGCCTGGTCTCGATCGTGATCGGCACCGCCACCGAGTCGTCCCGCACGCAGGAAAGCCTGAAGATCCTCAATTACGGCTTCCAGTTCTTCGACACCCTGCGCCTGTACGACCGCGGCCAGGTACTGGCCACGCCCGATGTCTACAAGGGCAAGGCGTCCACCATCAAGATCGGCGTCAAGGAAGAGACCTACATCACCGTGCCCAAGGGCACGGGCAGCCGTATCAAGCCGGTGCTGGAGCGCCAGGAACTGCTGGTGGCCCCGATCGCCGCCGGACAGCAGGTCGGCACGGTCAAGCTGATGGACGGCGCCACCAAGGTGGCCGAGTTCCCGGTGGTGGCGCTGGAAGAAGTGCCGGAGGCAGGCTTCTTCGGCCGCCTGTGGGATACCATCCGCCTGTGGTTCAAGCGCAAGTAAGGAGGGCTCCGACATGAGCGCCGACAATTCCGACAAGGGCACGCCGGGCAACATCCCGCCGCGCGAGTCGCTGATCGAATATCCCAGCCATTTCCCCATCAAGGTGATGGGGAGCATGCAGGACGGCTTCGCCGAAGCCATCGTGACGCTGGTGCAGGGCTTCGATCCCGGCTTCCACGCCGGCAAGATGGAAATGCGCCCCTCGAGCAAGGGCAACTACCTCGGCCTGACCGTCACGGTATGGGTCACCAGCCGCGAGCAGCTCGACGACCTGTACCGCGCGCTGACTTCGCACCCGATGGTCAAGGTGGTGCTGTAGGCGGATGAGCGAGGGCAGGCCGGGGCTGTACCGGGCTTGCCGGTGTCGTCCCGCTCCCGCTGCCGAGCTCCCCTCTCCCGCTTGCGCGAGGGATTGGGGCAGTGGGAGCCACAACCCTCGGGCACTTCAGGCGGCGTTGGTGCACCGCTCGGCCCCGTTTGGCGCTTCCATGCCTTTGCTGCCGAATCCCCGGCAGACCCAGAACAACAAACCATGAACACCATCACCCTCAAGCCCGGCAAGGAAAAATCCCTGCTGCGCCGCCATCCCTGGGTCTACGCCACCGGCGTGGCCGCCACCGAAGGCCGCTGCGAACCCGGCAGCACCGTGATCGTCCGTGCCGCGGATGGCCGCTTCCTGGCACGCGGCGCCTACAGCCCCTCCTCCCAGATCCGTGTGCGGGCGTGGACCTTCGACGAGAACGAGCCGGTCGACCACGCCATGTTCAAGCGGCGCGTGTCCGCCGCGCTGGCCCATCGCAAGCAGTGGGTGAAGGACAGCGACGCCGTGCGGCTGATCTTCGGCGAAGCCGACCGCCTGCCCGGGCTGATCGTCGATCACTACGGCAGCGGTGCCAACGGCCAGCTGGTATGCCAGTTCAACTCGGCCGGCGTGGAAGCCTGGAAAGACGCGCTAGTGCAGGCGCTCGTCAAGGAAACCGGCTGCCCCAACGTGTACGAACGCTCGGATGCCGCCGTGCGCGAGCGCGAAGGCCTGCCGCTGGTGACCGGCGTGCTGGCCGGCGCCGAGCCGGACCCGGAACTCAGCGTCACCGAGCACGGCGTGCGCTACTACGTGGACGTGAGGAGCGGCCACAAGACCGGCTTCTACGTCGACCAGCGCGACAACCGCAAGCTGGTGGGCGACCTCGCCAATGGCCGCGAAGTGCTCAACTGCTTCTGCTACACCGGTGGCTTCTCGCTGGCGGCGCTGCGCGGCGGCGCCACTTCGGTGACCTCGATCGACTCTTCCGGCGAGGCGCTCAAGATCGCAGCGAGCAATGTCTCCCTGAACGGTTTCGACGCCGAACGCGCCACCTGGCTCGACGCCGATGTGTTCAAGTCGCTGCGCCAGTTCCGCGCCGAAGGCCGTCAGTTCGACCTCGTGGTGCTCGACCCGCCGAAGTTCGCCCCCTCGGCCCAGCACATCGACCGCGCCGCGCGTGCCTACAAGGAGATCAACCTGGTCGGCATGCAGTTGCTGCGCCCGGGCGGCCTGCTGTTCACCTACTCCTGCTCGGGCGCGATCAGCATGGAACTGTTCCAGAAGATCGTGGCGGGCGCAGCCACCGACGCGCGCGTCGATGCGCGCATCCTGCGCCGCCTGTCCGCCGGCACCGACCACCCGATGCTGGCAGCCTTCCCGGAAGGCGAGTACCTGAAGGGCTTGCTGCTGGAAAAGATCTGAAGCACCTTGCCCCGATCGACGGCGCCCGCGGGCGCCGTTTTTCATGCGCCGCGCGCGGCCGCACGCCATCGATGCAACCGTCATCCCGCTTTCATGCGAGCGTCTTCAGCCCGTCACAGACGGGACCTATAGTCCGGTGTGCGGACGCGGCATTGGCAGGTGCCCTTCCGTCTCTTCCTATCAGTCTTCGTGGTAGTTGCCCCGCGGCGTAGCGGGGTTTTTTTTGCTCGCACGGATCGCCGGGAGGCAAGCGAAGCGCCCACGGCATGCCGCATCGCGCAGCCCGGTTTCTTCCTTGTTGAAGCGCGCGCCGGACCACCCATGCCGGGGCGCACGGCTTCGCCCCCCGCGCCGTTGGACTATGGTGGAGAGAAGCGACCGTCCCGGCATAGATTGCCCCTTCTAACGCCCGCAAGCCGAAACTACCTATAATCGAACGATCGTTCACATCCAGGGCGCCGCCGGCGCCCGCACGTGGTTCAGGAGACACCATGCCCGCCGCCAAACAACTGCCCCAGGCCCTGCAAAACCTGGCGCTGCCCGTGATTTCCTCGCCGATGTTCATCGTCAGCTACCCGGAACTGGTGCTGGCGCAATGCAAGGCCGGCATCGTCGGCTCCTTCCCCGCGCTGAATGCGCGTCCGGCCGAGATGCTGGGCGAGTGGCTGACGCAAATGGAGGAGGAACTCGCCAGCTTCCGCGCCGCCAACCCGGGCCAGCCGGTGGGGCCGATCGCCGTCAACCAGATCGTGCACGCGTCCAATGTGCGGCTGGAGCACGACGTCAAGGTGTGCGTGGACCACAAGGTGCCGATCTTCATTACCTCGCTGCGCGCCCCGCCCAAGGAGATGATCGACGCGGTGCACAGCTACGGCGGCATCGTGCTGCACGACGTCATCAGCATCCGCCACGCCGAGAAGGCCATCGAGGCCGGCGTGGACGGCCTGATCCTGGTGGCGGCCGGCGCCGGCGGCCATGCCGGCACGCTGTCGCCGTTCGCGCTGGTGGGCGAAGTGCGCAAGATCTTCGACGGCGTGATCGCGCTGTCGGGCTCCATCGCCACCGGTGAATCGGTGCTGGCCGCGCAGGCCATGGGCGCGGACTTCGCCTATGTGGGCACGCGCTTTATCGCCTCGCAGGAAGCGCACGCCAGCGAGGCCTACAAGCAGTCGATCACCACCTCGGCCGCTGCCGACATCATCTACACCAACCTGTTCACCGGCGTGCACGGCAATTACATCCGCGAGAGCATCGAGGCGTCCGGGCTGGACCCGCAAAACCTGCCCGAGGCAGACAAGACCAAGATGGACTTCTCCAGCGGCGCCTCCAAGGCCAAGGCGTGGAAGGACGTCTGGGGCGCCGGCCAGGGCGTGGGCCAGATCCACGACATCCCCACCGCCGGCGAAATCGTGGCGCGCATGCAGGCCGAGTACAACGAGGCCCGTGCCCGCCTGGGACTCGCGGTCTGAGCGCATTGCACTGTCCTGCGCGCCGGGCGGCGGCAACGCCGGCGCGATGCGCGGCGGCCGCGCTCAGTCGTAACGCCGCGCGTCCTCGATCACCTTGCCATCCTGCGGCAGCGAACCCGCCGCCACGAAGCGCACCTCGCCGCGCAGCCGCATCACTTCGCGCAGTGATTCGCCGATGGCCTGCGCCAGGCCGGCATCGTCGCGGGTGGCATCGCAATGCAGGGTCATGACGTCGGCGCCCACGCTGCCCGTCACCACCAGGCGCGCGGCGCGCACCTCCGGATGGCGCCGCACTACCTCGCCCACCTGCCCGGGATGCACGAACATGCCCTTGACCTTGGTGGTCTGGTCGGCGCGGCCCAGCCAGCCCTTCAGGCGTACGTTGGTGCGCCCGCACGGACTGGCGCGCTCGCCTGAGCCGGCCACGAACGCGGACAGGTCGCCCGTGCCGAAGCGGATCAGCGGATAGTCGCCATTGCCCAGCACCGTCACCACCACCTCGCCGGTCTCGCCCTCGGGCAGCGGCTGCGTGCCGCCCGGCTCGACGATCTCCACCAGCACGTTCTCGTCCACCACCCAGCCGTCGCCCCCCTGGGTCTCGTAGGCGATCAGGCCCACGTCGGCGCTGCCATACATCTGCTGCACCCGGATGCCGCGCTCGCCGAACCAGGCGCGCAGCGAGGGCGGCAGCGCCTCGCCGGATACCAGCGCCTTGCCCAGGCCAGGGCAAGGCAGGCCGAGTTCGTCACCCTTTTCCAGCAGCAGCTTGAGAAAGGACGGGGTGCCCGCATAAGCCGCCGGCTGCAGGCTGGCCAGCGCCTGCACCTGCGATTCGGTCTGCCCCACGCCAGCGGGAAACACGCAGCAACCCAGGCGATGGGCACCGCTTTCCATCATCATGCCGGCCGGCGTGAAATGGTAGGAGAAGGTGTTGTAGACGAGATCGCCCGCGCGGAAGCCCGCCGCGAACATGGCGCGGGCGATGCGCCACCAGTCGGCGCCATGCCCGTCCGGCTCGTGGATCGGACCCGGAGACTGGAAGATATGCCGCAGCCCGCCCAGCGGCGTCGCGTTGAGCCCGCCCAGCGGCGGCATCGCCTTCTGCCGCGCCGTCAGCTCGGACTTGCGCGTCACCGGCAACGCCGCCAGCGCCGCGCGCGAGTCCAGCCCGCGCGGATCCACCTCGCGCAGGACCTCGGCAAAATAAGGCGCATGCGCCTTGGCATGCGCAACCTGGCGCGACAGCGCCGCCAGCAAGGCCTGTGCGCGGACGTCGGGGGCACGTGTTTCCAGGGAATCGAAGTGTTCAGACATGGTGCGTGATTGGCATGGATGAGTCGCGTGAGGCGTCGCTCACGGTTCGGCGCTCGGTTTGCAATGGCATGCCCTGTTCAGGCCAGCCATCTCTTGCGGCGGCGATAGCTTTTTACGTCGCGGAAGGAAGTGCGGCCGCCGCCTTCCCCATCATTGGCCGTCACCCCCAGGTAGAACTCCTTCACGTCCTCATTCGTGCGCAGCGCCTCGGCCGCGCCGTCCATCACGACGCGGCCGTTCTCCAGGATGTAGCCGTAGTCGGCATAGCGCAGCGCCACCATGGTGTTCTGCTCGGCCAGCAGGAAGCTGACCTGCTCGCGCTGGTTGAGGTCGCGCACGATCTCGAAGATCTCCTCGACGATCTGCGGCGCCAGCCCCATCGAGGGCTCGTCGAGCAGGATCATGCTGGGCTTGGCCATCATGGCCCGCCCGATCGCGCACATCTGCTGCTCGCCGCCCGAGGTGTAGCCTGCCTGCGACTTGCGGCGCGTCTTCAGGCGCGGGAAATAGTCGTAGATGCGTTCCAGCGCGTCGCGCGTTTCGGTGCGCGACAAGCCGCGCGTGTAAGCGCCGGTCAGCAGGTTTTCCTCGATGGTCAGATGGGCAAAGCAATGGCGCCCTTCCATCACCTGGATCACGCCGCGCTTGACCAGTTCGTTCGGCGTGAGCCGGTCGACGCGGTTGCCGCGATATTCGATCGAGCCCTTGGTGACGTCGCCGCGCTCGGCATGCAGCAGGTTGGAGATGGCCTTGAGCGTGGTGGTCTTGCCCGCGCCGTTGGCGCCGAGCAGCGCCACGATCCGGCCCTCCGGCACGTCGAGCGAAACGCCCTTGAGCACCAGGATCACATGGTCGTAGATGACTTCGATATTGTTGACGGACAACAGGCTCATGATGCGGCTCGGTTGGTGGTTCGTGGCTTGCGGAGGCGGTCGTCATGGCGTCGCCCGCAGCGCTTCCGGCTCTCCCGCTTGCGGGAGGATT
>NZ_JARJLM010000209.1 GCF_029335485.1 Cupriavidus basilensis | reverse complement strand
TGCGCGAGATGGCGGCGCACTGTCTGACCGCGCGGGAGAGCGACTGGCTCGAAACTATGCCGGCGGCGGCATGGCCCGAGGCGTTTCACCTGCTATGGACCGCCAAGGAAGCCTTGCTGAAGGCGCTGGGGCTGGGGATTGCCGACCACCTGCAGCACGTTTCGGTGGCCGTCGATACGAAACAAGGCGATGTGGGCGACGCGCACGGCGCGCGCTGGCTCACCGTCCGCCCAGAATCCGGCCAGCTCGCTGTCCATGCGGCAGCGCTGGCGCGGACCCGGCTCTATCGGCTGGACGCGCCTCCGGGCTATGCCGCGGCAATGGCCTGGCTGCCATCCTTCTGAACCGTAGACGGGGCCCAGCAACGATCGCGATTCGCGCTCAATGCATCGTGGATCGCCCCGGCGATTTCCTCGGCGCGCACGGGCAGCACGGACAGCAGCGTATCGCTCAGACCATGGCTGCTCTGGCAGAAGCCCTGGAGGTACACGGGCACGGCCAGCTCCGGCGCCGCCTGCACGCGATAGTTGCGATCCACCAAAAAGTCTCCGAGATAGCGCGCCAGCGGCTCCAGCAGGCGACGATGGCTTTCGCGCTCATAGCCGGTGGCCAGCACTACGGCGTCATAGCGGCGCGTCTCGGAATCGGCATCGATACCCGCGCCGGGCGCCGTCGTGGCGACCGTCAGCTCGATCCCATTCGCACCGCCATGGGCGGCCCGCACGGCCTTGCACGTCAGCAGGTTCGCGCGGAACTGGCCGCTGACCTTCTGGCGATACAGCATCGCGTAGATCTGCTCGATCAGGTCGGCGTCGATGACCGAGTAGTTCGTGTTCAGGTACGCCTCGATCAGCCGGTCACGGCCAGCCTGGGCCTGCTCGAACACCACGTCGGTATAGGCCGGCGCGAAGATCTCGTTGACGAACGGGCTGTCGTCAGCGGGTTTCAGCGCCGCGCCGCGCACCATCCAGTCCACCTTTACCGACGGATAGTTGCCGTGAAGGTCGATGAACGCCTCGGCAGCGCTCTGGCCGGCGCCGATCACGGCAATCCGCATCGGCTTGCCGCCCACGCAGGGCTGGTTGCGGATCCAGTTCAGATAGCCGCTATGGTGCGTGACCCGGCTGTCATCGCGCATGCCGCGGAACGCTTCCGGAATGCGCGGCGTGCCGCCGGTCGACAGCACGATGGAACGTGCCACGCGGGTGCGTTCGCGCCCCTGCGCATCGCGCGAGATCACGCGCACGCGGTCGATCCTGCCGCCATCCGTCTCGGGCTCGATCGTCTGCACCTCTTCGCCCAGGCTGCATTGCCCCGCGAAGTGGCTCGCGGCCCAGCGCAGGTAGTCGTTGTACTCCATGCGGCTCGGATAGAACGTGCGCAGGTTGATGAAGTCCACCAGTCGCCCGTGGCGATGCAGGTAGTTCACGAAGCTGTACGGACTGGTCGGGTTGCGCATCGACACGAGGTCTTTCAGGAACGAGATCTGCATCTCGCTCTGCGAAACCAGCGTGTTGCCGTGCCACTGGTAGTTCTGCTGCTTTTCCAGGAAGTGCGCGTCGAGCGGCCGGCCGGAAGCCGCCTGCTCCTGAAGCGCGATAGCCAGGGCCAGGTTCGATGGCCCGAAGCCGATGCCGACCAGATCGTGGACGGCGGGAGAGATGTCGCGGAGCGTCATGTTTCGGTCCTTGCTGAGCAATCGGGAAAAAGGGAAGAGGGCGCACGCGCGCCCCGTTGGCAGAGGAATCAGTTGCGTGGCGTGGCTGGCGCCGTGGTGTCCGGCAAGAGCAGGTGTTCGCCGAAGAACCGCTCGCGCAGCAGCATCACGAGCATCGCCCGCTTGTGCGGGAAGTCGAACTCCTTGATCTTCGAAAAGCCCGCCTTGTCGAGGTTGGCGATCTGGCGCACGTGGTCGGCGCGCGGCTCGCCGACGATGCGCTGCGTGCGCGGATCGTCCAGGAACTGGTAGTGCTGGATGGCCGGGAACCACGCCGTCAGGAACGCCTTGCCCCGGAACGCCGGTTCGCCGATCAGCACGTGCCAGCCGCGATCGTGATCGTGCGCATCGTAGAACGGCGCGATGCGGTTCTCCTTGGCCCAGTACACCTCGAAATAGCCGAAGGGCGTGTCGTCGAACGACGCGATCAGCGGCAGCATATGCGGATCGTCGATCAGCCCTTGCAGATAGGCGCGATGCTTGGCCTCGTCGCCTTCCTCGTTCCAGAAGTAGGCGACATCCGGATCGTTCATCCAGCGATGCAGCAGCGGCAGATCCCGCTCCAGTTCAGCGGCGCGCAGCATCAGCGTCTTGTCGAGCCACGGGATATGGCGCGCATAGACCACGCCATCCAGCTTGCCCGGCCGCAGCGGATGGCGCTTGCCATCGGTCATCGCATAGCGCAGCGGGAACGGCCCTTCGGACGCCGCCATGTACAACTCGGGGCGTTGCCAAAGCAGGCTGGCGTGCGCAGTACCCGCGATACCGCCACGCGCGCCACCGGGCTCGCGCAGCAGCGCGCCGATCTGGTGAAGACGATCCCGTGCGCCGCGCGATTCGATATCGACGCGCAGCGCGTACGGCGCGCCGTTGGCGAAAGCGGCATCCAGCGCGGCCATCGTTGCATAGGCCAGCTCGTGGTCATCGGCGTGGCTGTCGTGCAGACGCAGCACGTCGCCAGTGAACTGGAAGCTGGCAAGGGGCTGGCCGCCCCTCGTCACCGTCAGGCGCGAACCGTCGTAGCGGCTCTCGCGGCGCAACGTGGGCTGCGCCGCGAACGACAGGTGGCGCGAAAAAGGAGCAAGCGTTGTCGGCATATGGATCTTCGTGTCTGGCATGGCATTCGTTGGACGGTGCATGACGTCTGCCGTCATGCCTATCGAGACGATGCGCGGCGTGGAGAATTTAGCGCTCAGGCGGCGCGATGCAACGGCACCGCCGTTGCATCGCGCGTTTGGAAGGCGCGGGCCAGTGCGCCGGCAATTTCCGCGCGGGCCTCGCCGGCGTCGGCGACGATATTGCCCATGCGCAGGAACTCGTGAACCATGCCCGCGTATTCACGCACGACGACCGGCACGCCGGCATCGGCGAGCTTTCGCGCATAGGCGTGGCCCTCGTCGCAGAGCGGATCGCATTCGGCCAGCACGATCAGCGCGGGCGCCACACCGCGATGATCCTCGGCGCGCAATGGCGCAAAGCGCCAGTCGCGACGGTCCGCCTCGTCGCGCAGGTACTGGCTGTAGAACCACTCGATCGTGTCCGTATCGAGCAGATACCCTTCGCCGTACTGCCGATGCGAAGCGGTGTCGGTGGTGCCGCCAAGGCCCGCATAGCAAAGCACCTGAAAGCATGGCCGGGGCAAGGCGGGTTCGTCGCGCGCCGCCAGGGCAAGCATGGCGCTGAGGGTTCCGCCCGCGCTGTCGCCGCCCACGGCGACCCGGGAGGCGTCCAGACCCAGTGATGCGGCATGCCTGCCCAGCCACGCCAGCGCATCGATGGCGTCATATGCCGCAGTTGGAAACTTGAACTCCGGCGCCAGCCGGTACGCCACCGACACCACGGCGCAAGGCGTGGCTGCGGCGATCGCCGTGCATAGGGACGCATGGGAATCGAGACTGCCGACCGTGAAACCGCCGCTATGAAAATGCAGCAGGACCGGCAGCGCATCCCCGTCTCCTTGTCGATCGGGCGCGTAGAGCCGGGCGTCGATGTCGGACCCGTCTCGCGTGGCAATACGCAGCGCTTCGACGCGGCCCACGGGTTCGGGCGGCAAGTCGAGCGCCGTGGACGCGTCATCGAACTCGCGCCGCGCCTGCGCGGGCGTCAGTTGATGAATCACCGGGCGTTTTCCGGTTGCGGTGGCGATTTCCACCATGTCGAGCAGCGCTTCGAGGTCGGGATGCAGGGGCATGGAATTCTCCGTGGACGTTGCCGCGCGTCAGGCAGCGGTGGCCGTGGCCAGCGTGGCCGTGTCGCTCTGCGCCCCGCGATGCGCCTGCACGGTGTCGCTGACGATCTGGCCGTTCTCGATCTTCACAACGCGGTCGGCCAGGTCGAAGTAGCGGTCATCGTGCGAGATCACGAGCACCGCCTTGCCCTGCGCGCGCAGTTCCGACAGCACTTCGCGATAGAACACGTCCTTGAAGAGCGGGTCCTGGTCGGCGGCCCATTCGTCGAGGATCATCACCGGGCGACGCTCCAGGCACGCGACGATCAGCGCCAGTCGTTTGCGCTGGCCTTGCGACAGCGACTGCGTGGTGAAGCGACCGTCGCGCACCGTGACCTTGTGGCCCAACTGGAAGCGCTGGATCAGGCGATTGGCCAGCGCGTCGTCCTGCGGAGCGTGCGCAAGCAGCGTGTCGAACAGGTGGAAATCGGAGAACACGGCGGAGAACTGCGCTCGATAGTCGGCGAGATGCGCGGGGTCGGCCGCCTCGCCGTTATGGCGAAGTTCGCCGGCCAGCGGCGGATACAAGCCAGCCATCAGCTTGGCCAGCGTGGTCTTGCCGCTGCCGTTGCCGCCCACCAGGAACACGATTTCACCGGCATGGAGCGCAAGATCGACCGGCCCCAGCGCAAAGAAGCTGTTTTCGCCTTCGTGGAAGTAGCGATGGCTGGCGGCATCCAGCGACACGCTGGCAAAGCGGGAGACTGCTCGGTCGCGGGGCGGAGCCTCGGGCGCGGCATCGGCACCCAGCGCCTCGATGCGCGCGTATGCCACACGCCCCATGCTCAGCGCCGGCAGCGCATTGAGCAGCGATTCCAGCGGCGACATGATGTACAGGAACATGATCGTGAAGCCAGTCATCACGGCCGGGTCCAGCGGCGTTGCGCGCGGCGCGAAGAGCACGCCGCCGATCACCGCGAAGAACAGGAAGCTGCCGAAGCCCAGCGCCACAAAGAAGATCGACAGGCCACGCGTGCGTGCGGTGCGCACGGCATCGAGCGTCACGCCCAGGCTGTCGCGAATGAAACTGCGCTGCTTGTCGTGATTGAGCTTGAGTTCGCGCGCGCCCGACACCAGCGACTTGAAATGGCCGTGCAGCGCATCCTGTGCGATACCGGCCTGCTTCAGGTGCACCAGCGCGCGGCGGTGGTTCCAGTGATAGAACCACGAGCCGACACCGAGAATCGCGCAGGCGATGGCGAACGTCGGCAGCGACAGCCACGCCAGATAGCCAAGGCAGCCGAGCACAACCATCGAGTTGGTCAGCACAACCGGAATCACGGACAGGCCGTTGGCCACGTGGGTGCTGTCATCGGCCAGCGCCGCCTGCACCCGCGCATTGCCGGTCTGCTCGATATGCGGGTAGGGCGCGCCAATGAAGCGCTCGCAGATCTGCGCACGGATACGCGCCAGCGCGCTCTGGCTGACGCGCACGAACAGCGTCGACGCCAGCGTGCGGCACGCCAGCACGGCGATCGCCAGCGCCGCGAACGGCAGTGCCAGTTGCGGCGCGTCCGCGCCTTGCGTGGCCAGCACGCGGTTGATGAGCGCCACCATGCTGACGGCGCACAGGCCAGCGGCCAGGCTGGCCGCGGCGGCCAGGACGATGGTGAGCCGCAGCTTGCGCGGCAGGGAGGCAATAAGCGACATGCTGGCTAGATCCGGGATCGGCATTGCCTGGATGACGTGCGGCGCGCGGGGAAAATTAGGGGTCGTCATGCAGGCCCATCGTCATGGAGCCACCTCCCTAATTTCCATCGCAGGCCATTCGTCATCCGTCAGGCAGGCCGGCATCTCGCCATGGCCGACGCAACACGTACCGCATGATCGACTTTCTCGCCCCATTCTTCGCCGGGCCCTTGCGGCCCTATGCCGAACGACTCGCGCTGGCCGGTGCGGCGGGGTCGGAACCATCGCGGGTGATGGCACGCGGTGCCAGTCTGGACGCCGGCTGGGCCGCCGAATGCCTGGCGCGTGCGTCCCGTGCGAGCGATTGCGAGGACCTGCGGGCGCTCGCCGCGGCGTGGTTCCGCGACTACACGATGGCGGTGCTACCAGGAGCGCTTGTCGCGGCCACGCTGCATCGGCGCGGTCTGACGTTCGACGCAGACGCGGTGGTCTGGTGTGGCGCAGCCAATGGCTGGCTGGCGATGCTGGTACTGCCGGACGGCGGCGAGGCGTCCGGCGCCACGCTTGCCGCGTTGCTGTCACCGCTGGTCAACGCCCATCTGCCGCGCGTGGTGGCGGCGTTTTCCGTAGCCGCCCGGGTATCCCAGCGTTTGCTCTGGTGTACGGGTGGCGTGGCCGCCGCGGGCATCGCGCGGCAACTGGCCGCGCATCCGGTGCTGACGCCCGCGCAGCGCGCGGAAGTGCTGGCATGGATCGACGCACCCGTGTCCATCGACGGCTTCGCCAACCCGTTCCATGGCGCATTCCGACCTGGCGCGGAACCGGGCAAGCCGGGCGTGGCGCCCGTGCGACGCATCTGCTGCCTGAACTACCGCCTGCCGGGCGAGGGCCATTGCGGCACATGCCCGCGCACGGCGCCTACTCCTTCGCGGACGCCGTCCGCAGGCGCCAATGTTGCCATAGCCAGTACGCCGTGACGGCAATGGGCACACCCAGGCCGATCCAGCACAGGGCGTCCCACGCGCCATCGCCGAAAATGCCGGCCGCCAGACCCGCGAAGGACAGCACGCCAAGCAGCACCGGCATCGGCCAGGTATCGTCGATCAGCTTCATGCCTGGTCTCCCGACAGTTGCGGCGGCAGCGTTGCAGTGGCGTCCTCGCGGCTGCGCCGTGGTCGCTTGAGCCAGAAAATGAAACCCGTCACCGTGGCGCCCGCCGTGATGACCGTCAGTAGCGCCCACAGGATCTGCAGCGGCCGGCCCGCATAGTCGCCGAAGTGGAACGGCGCCGACAGCAGCAGTACCTGCAGATACCACGGCATGCCGCGCACGGCGGCCACGCTGCCGTCGCCCGCATCGACAAGCACGATCGCGTAGACGCGCTTCTGCAGCTCCGTGTGGCCGCGCAGCACCACGCCGTAGTGGCGTCCGGTGGAAAACTCGGTATTCGGATAGAAGACGAAGGCCGGGTCCTTCCCCGGTACCTCCTTGTGCGCCTGCTCCAGCGCGCGATCCACCGGCACGAACGATGCGGGCGTCGGCCCCGGCAGCGTCGCGATCAGGTGCTGCAGCTCGGTCTTCTGCCAGACCCCGATGATCAGCGGGGAAAACGACAGGAACGTCCCCGTCAGCCCGACCACGAGTGCCCACACCATCACGACGATGCCGAACAGGTTGTGCAGGTCCGCCTGCACGATGCGCACCGGCTTGCCGAAGCGGATCAGGCCAAAAGCCAGCTTGCGCATGAACGGCCCGTAGACGACGAGCCCGCTCATCAGGCTCAGCGCGAACAGCACGCCGATAAAGCCGATGAAGAACTGCCCCGGCAGGCCGAGGAGCAGGTTCAGGTGCAGCTTGAGGATGAAGCCGCTGAAGGTTTCGCCCGGCAGCCCCTGCTTGCGCGTGGCGCCCGTGGCAGCGTCGAACTGGACCGTCGTGCCATTGCGCAGCTTCGGCTCGCCAACGGGTCCCACGCGCACGCCAACGGCGTCGGCATCGTCGTCCGCAAACGAAATCGACTTGGTGATCTGACCCGGATGCGCGGCCTGGGCCGCGTCGACCAGCGTCTGCAACGCGGGCCGCTGTGCCGGCACGGCAACGGTGCGCTCGGCAGCCACCGCGCCGTGATGTTCCTGGCCGAGCAGCGCGTCGATGTCCTCGTGGAAGATCAGCAGTAGGCCGGTGACGCACAGCACCAGCAGATTCAATGTGCAGAGCAGGCTGGTCCAGCGATGGATCGCGTACCAGAAGCGCAGCGTGGGGGCTTTCATGTTCTTGGACTCCTGCAAGGCAACGCCGCCCGGACGGACGGGCGGCGTCTTGCTGCTTACCAGCGGTAGGTGGCCGTACCGATGATGGTGCGGCGGCGACCGTAGTAGCAGTTCGTGGCGCTGTCGCACCCGGCCACATACGTCTTGTCGAACAGGTTGTTGACGTTCAGACGCAGCGTGTAGTGCTTGGCGAAGGAGTAGCTCGCGGCCAGATCGAACAGCGTGTACGCCGGCACGGTCGTCACGTTCGTCTGGTCATACGACTTGCCCATGTACCGCACGCCACCGCCTAGCCAGACGCCCCGCAGGAAGCCGCTCGACAGGCGGTAATCCGCCCACAGCGAGGCCATGTGCCGCGGGATGTACTGCGGCGTCTTGCCTGCGTTCGGCGCGTTCGGGCCCGCCTGCGTGACTTCGGCATCCGTGTACGTGTACGACGCCAGGATGTTGAAGTTGTTCGTGACGGCCCACGTGCCTTCCAGTTCCACACCGCGCGAGCGCACTTCGCCGAGCTGCGAGACCTGGGTGGGCACCGGCGACGTCGTCAGCACGTTCTGCTGCGTCAGGTTGAACAGCGACAGTTGCGCGAAGCTGCGCGTACCCTTCGGCTGCCACTTCAGGCCGGCCTCGTACTGCTTGCCGGTGGTGGGCTTCGGCGTGCCGCCGCCGTACAGCACGGTGGTGGCCGTCGGCTCGAACGAGGTCGAGTAGGCAAAGTACGGCGACAGGCCATACGGGCCTTCCCACAGCAGGCCGGCGCGGCCGGTGAACTTGCCGTCGTCGGTGCCGGAGTGCGTCACGACGTTGGTGGCCAGCGTGCGGGCGTCGGCATCGACCTTCGCCTTGTCGTAGCGGCCGGCCAGTTGCACCACCCAGCGGTCCGCCACGCGCAGCATGTCCTGCAGGTAGAAGCCCACCTGGCTGCGCACCGTGGTGGTGTCGCTCTGGTACGCCGGCGCCACGAAGTTGCCGTACACCGGGTTGAAGATGTCGATAGGCGGTTGCTGCGTCGGCAGGCTGCCGGTCTGGCCCAGCAGGCGACCGAACGTGGACCGCGTGTAGTCGATCCCGGTGAGGATCGTGTGCTCGAAGATGCCGTGCTTGACCTTGATCTGCGCCTGATTGTCGACAGTGAACAGGTTGTACGACTCGTTCGACCTCAGGCCGATGCGGCGCAGCAGGTACGGGCCATTCGCCGGATTCGATACGAGACCGCCATTGCCGTTGATGTCCTCGTAGCTGGTGTACATGTGGCTGTAGCGCAGGTTCTGGCGCAGCGTTACCGTGTCATTCAGGCGATGCGAGAACTCGTAGCCCACCATGTACTGCTCGCGCTTGAAGCGCTCGAAGGACGGTTCGCCCGGGAAGAAGTCGGTCGGGATCTTGGACCCGTTCGCCAACGGCGTGATCGTACCCACGGCCGGCAGGAAGCCGGCGCTGTTGCCGGCGTTGTCGTGATAGATCTGCGAGTACAGCGTGAAGCTGGTGGCGTCGGTGGGGCGCCACGTGATCTGCGGCGAAATGAACAGGCGGTCGTCGCCGGCGTGGTTCGTCTGCGTCCCGCTATCGCGCGCCAGCGCGGTCAGGCGGTAGAGCACCTTGCCGTCCTTGTCGAGCGCGCCCGTGAAATCGCCCGAGATCTCGCGGCGATCGTAGTTGCCGAAACTCAGGTTGATCTCGTTCGACGATTCCGCCTGCGGCCGCTTGCTGACCTGGTTGATCAGGCCGCCCGGCGCGGTCTGGCCGTAGAGCACCGACGAGGGCCCGCGCACGATGTCGACGCGCTCCAGGCTGTACGGCTCCAGGTCCCAGTAGGCATAGCCGCCGGACCAGGGCATCTTCAGCCCATCCCAGTACTGGCCGTTCTGGGCGGCGTTGAAGCCGCGGATGTAGTACGTGCCGCGCCGCGTATCGACGATCGGCTCGGTGCGCACGCCGGCGCTGTAGCGCAGGGCTTCTTCCACGCGCTGGGCGCCCTGGGCACGGATCTGGTCCGACGTGACCACGCTGATCGACTGCGGCGTGTCCTCGATGGGCACGTCCGTCTTGGTGGCCGATACCGACTTCTTGCCCACCGGGCCGTAGTTTTCGGCGACCGTATCGGCGCGCACGCTGACGGCCGGCAACTGGACTTCGCCGCCGCTGGCGGGGGCAGGCGTGGCGTCGTTCGTCTGCGCGTACGCCGTCTGGATCGTGACAGCCATGGCCAGTGCGGTCAGCGCGAATGGTTGCCGATTCGCCCAAGCCTGACGCGGCCTGGCGCTTTTACCCGTCCTCATATTTCTCCTGATTCTGCAGTTTTTTGATGGAGTAGTGATTCTAAATGCAAACTATTCGCATTTGCATTTATAAAATTACGATTCCTGGCCTACGTCGGTAGGTTTGTGGCGGACATGCCCTCAGTCGGCACAGGGGAATGCGGGCGTCCATCGCCCGAAAGCCCGGCGTCGAGGCTGGCGGCCAGATCGGCCAGCAGCCGCGCGTCGCGGACGATTCCGTGGTGATCCACCCCATCGAGCACCGCCTCCCGCCATGGCGCTCCCTGCCATGCGGCCAGCCGCGCAGCGGCAATATCGCGGCTGGAACGCCACCAGACGGCGCGTGGCGTGCTTACGACAGGCACCGCCTGCTGCGATGCCGCCATGGCGCCCAATCGATGCGCGGCGACGAACATCTGCGCCAGTTCTGCGGCCCCAAGCCCGGCCTGCGGCGATGGCGAGGCGGCCACGAGCGGCGCCAGCAGGCTGGCCACAAGGTCGGCCGCCGGCGCAGCGGCCGGCTGCGCCGGCAGCGCCAGGGCGCCGGCACCCGGCAGCAACCGCGCCGCGAAATCGGCCAGCGCCGCGGGCCAGCCCGGCGCGGCGTCGGCAGCCGGCGCCCGGCCTTCCGGCACGAATGGGTCGATCAGGCCAAGCCATTGCACCGACTGCCCCTGGGCCTCAAGCTCGCGCGCCATCGCCGTGGCCAGCGTCGCGCCCAGCGACCAGCCCAGCAGCAGATAGGGCCCTTGTGGCTGGGCGACACGCCATTCGCGAACGTAGTCGGCCGCGATCGACGCCAGCGACGTGTCGCGCCACGCCGGATCGCCCAGCGCCCGCGACTGGAAGCCATAGACCGTCCGCGCCGTGCCGAGCTGGCCCACGATGGCGTCGTAGTCGAACAGCGTGCCCAGCGCGGCATGGACGCACGCCACGGGCGGCAGGGCGCCGCCGGCGGGGCCCTGCGCCAGCACCCGCAGCGCCGTGGCCGCCACGGGCGCGGCTTCCGCATCGGGCAGCAACTGGCCGATGGTCGGCGTCCGCATCAGGTCGCGCAGCTTCAGGTCGATTCCCAGCGCCTTGTTGGCCCGCACGCGCGAAATCACCTTCAGGCTCAGCAGCGAGTCGCCCCCGAGCGTGAAGAAGTTGTCGTCAAGGCCGACGCGCTCCACGCCCAGCACCTCCTGCCAGACCTGCGCCAGCCAGCGCTGGGCTTCGTTGCGCGGCGCCACGAAGTGCTCGGCACCCTCGGCCTCCGGCGCCGGCAGCGCGCGACGGTCCAGCTTGCCGTTCGGGGTCAGGGGCAGGGTGTCGATCACGACGAACGCCGCCGGCACCATGTAGTCGGGCAAGTCGGCTGCCAATGCGGTGCGGACGGCGGCGATATCCACCTGCGCGCCACCAGCCGGCACGACATAAGCCACCAGCCTTGCGCCGGAAGGGCCTTCGACAGCCAGCACGGCCGCGTTGCCCACACCCGCCTGCGCGAGAATCCGCGCCTCGATTTCACCCGGTTCGATGCGGAAGCCGCGAATCTTCAGTTGCTGGTCGATCCGGCCCAGGTACTCCAGTTGCCCGTCAGGCAGCCAGCGCGCCAGATCACCCGTGCGGTAGAGCCGCGCACCGTCATCGGCAAACGGATCGGGAATAAAGCGCTCCGCCGACATGCCGGGACGGTTCAGATACCCACGCGCCAACCCCTCGCCGCCGATATGAAGCTCGCCCGCCACGCCCGGCGGCACGAGGTTCAGCTCCGCGTCGAGCAGGTAGCAGCGCCGGTCGCCCACGGGGCGGCCAATCGGGGCGTAGGTGCCCGCGAAATCCGCTTCCGGCGCATCGCCGCGCACCTTCCAGACCATCGGCGTGACCACGGTTTCGGTCGGGCCATAGCCATTGATATAGGTCCGCGCACCCAGCGCGCGCCGTGCCTGGGCAAAGGCGCCACGCGGCATCGCTTCGCCACCGAAGGAATAGAGCGAGACGTCCGGACGCTCGCCGCTCTGTTCGACGTATTCGGCCAGTTGCCGCAGATACGCCGGCGGGAAGCCCGCGTTGGTCACGCCATGGCGGATCATCGCCTGCGCCGTCTGCTCGGGCGTCCAGAGCGCGTCGTCGCGCAGCACCAGCGAGCCGCCGCAGGCCAAGGCGCAAAGCCAGCGCTCGTGGGCGCCGTCGAACGCGAATGACAGGAAATGCAGTTCGCGCGAGTGGCTACCCATCTCGTAGGCGTCGATGGTCGCCGCCACGTGCATGGCCAGCGGGCCGTGGGACACGCACACGCCCTTGGGGCGTCCGGTCGAACCGGAGGTGTAGATCACGTAGGCGAGTTGAGACGGATGGACCGGCACCTCGGCGGCTAGCGTCGGGCCGTTGCCCACCATATCCAGCGTCAGCACCGGCAGAGAAGCCGGCGCCGGCAGCGTATCGAGCAAGGCCGGCTCGGTGACGAGCAGCCGGATCGCGCTATCCTCGAACAGATAGGCCAGCCGGTCCTTGGGATAGGCCGGGTCGAACGGCACATAGGCCGCGCCAGCCCGCATCACGGCCAGCAGCGTGACGATGATGTCGGGCGAGCGAGACAGGGCGATGCCCACACGATCCTCGGCGCCGATGCCGCGTGCATGAAGCACGGCGGCCAGCCGGTCCGCACGCGCCAGCAGTTCGCCATAACGCAGCGTCTGCTCGCCACAGGTCACGGCAACGGCCTGCGGCTGCGCCAGCGCGTGGCGGGCGATCTGCGCGTGGACGGGCATGCAGGCATCGGCCGGCACCTCACCCTGGCCCAGCGCAAGCAGCGCCGCCTGTTCATCCGGCCCCAGCAGGCTCAGCGATCCCACGGTCTGCGCGGGCGACGTCCCCATCGCGCCGAGCAGCGCCATCATCTGCGCGCAGATGGCGGCCACCTGCTCGGCGTCGAACGCGCGCCGCATATAGGTGAAGCTCAGCCGCAGCGTCTGGCGCAGGCTGACTTCGACGTCCATCTCGTACTCGGTCAGGCCGGTACTGCCCTGGGTCTCGAAGCCCAGGCCGCAGCGCCCGGCCGACGCCAGCGCGTCTTCCAGCGGGAAGTTCTCGAACACGAGGATGCTGTCGAACAGGCGCTGGCCGGCCTGACCGCCCCAGCGCTGAATGTCCGACAGCGGCGTGTGCGCGTGTTCCCGCGCCGACAGGTTGAACGCCTGCAATTCCCGCAGCCAGTCGCCCAGATCCTGCGCGGCACGCGGCTCGGCCAGCACGGGCAGCGTGTTGATGAACAGTCCCAGCATCTGCTGGGCGCCGGGCACCTCGGCAGGGCGGCCGGCCACGGTGGCGCCAAACGCCACGCGCCGCTGGCCCGTGCAGCGCTGCAACAGCAGCAGCCACGCCGCCTGCACCACGGTATTCATCGTGACCTTCTGCGCGCGGGCGTATGCCGCCAGCCGCTCGGTCTGCGCGGCGCTGCAGGCGTGCTGCAGCAGGCCATATCCGCTGCCGGAGGCCGGTGCGGCCAGTGTCTCCGCCAGCCGCGTCGGCGTGTCGAATCCCGCCAGCGATCCGCTCCAGAACGCCTGTGCCGCCTGCGCGTCGCGCGCCTGCAGCCAGTCGATGTAGTCCGCAAAACGGCCTTCCGGTGCCGCTACCGCTTCGCCGGCATAGCGCTGGAGCACCTCGCCCAGCAATTGCGACGTGCTCCAGCCGTCGACCAGCAGATGGTGGACGGTCCATACCAGGTGATGGCGCGCCGCCGCCGTGCGTACCAGCGTCAGGCGCATCAGCGGCGGACGTTCCAGATCGAAGCCGCGTGCCAGATCGGCGGCCGCCAGTTCGTCGAGCGCGGCGCCCAGCGATGCCGGCGCACGCAGCGACCAGTCCTCCTCGGCGTACGGCAGCACCACGTCGCGCGCCACCCACTGCAAAGGCTGCTCGCCGCGCTGGAGGAAGCCGGTCCGCAGCGTGTCGTGGCTGCGCAGCGCGTCCCGCCAGGCCGCTGCAAAGCGCCCGGCGTCCAACCCGTCGATGTCGACGCGCAACTGGTTGATATAGGCGCCGCCGCCGGCATCCGAGCGGGCGACGCTGTGATACAGCATGCCTGCCTGCATCGGCGACAGCGGATAGACGTCCTGCACCGCGTCGACGTCCAGCCCCAGCGCGTCGAGTTGCGCCGGCGACAGCCGTGCCGGCGCGAGATCCCCAGCACGCGACGGCTCGCGCACCGGCGCCGACGGTGCGGACGCGGCATCGAGCGCCGTCACCACGGCCGCCACCTCCGCCAGCGTCTGCCGCTCGAACAACTGCTTGGGCGTCAGCTGCCAGCCCTGCGTGCGCAGACGCGCGACGATCTGCAGGCTCAGGATCGAATCGCCACCGAGTTCGAAGAAGTTATCGCCGCGGCCCACGCGTGCCACCTTCAGCACGGCGGCCCAGATCTTGGCCAGCGTCGTTTCGATGCCCGGCTGCGGCGCCTCGTATTCGGCGGTACCCGCGAAGTCGGGCGAGGGCAGTGCGCGGCGATCGAGCTTGCCATTCGGCGTGACCGGCATCCGCTCCAGCACCACGAAGGCGCTCGGCACCATGTAGTCGGGCAATGCCTGCGCAAGCCACTGGCGCAGGCCGTCGATATCGCAGCCCGCCTCGTCGGCCGGCACCACATACGCCACCAGCCGGGCCGGGCCGTCCTGGGTCAGCGCGATGACGACGGCGTCCAGCACGGCGTCGTGCGCCAGCAGCCGCGCCTCGATCTCGCCCAGTTCGATCCGCAGGCCGCGAATCTTGACCTGATGGTCCAGGCGGCCGAGATATTCGATATGCCCATCGGCATGGCGCCGTGCGAGGTCGCCGGTGCGATAGAGGCGCTCGCCGTGTGTGCCATGCGGGTCGGCGACGAAGCGCTCGGCCGTCAGCGCCGCGCGCCCCAGATAGCCGCGCGCCAGGCCGGCACCGCCGAGATAGAGCTCGCCAGCCACGCCGGCGGGTACCGGCTGCAGCGCGGCGTCCAGCACATGGGCGCTGACGTTGGCGATGGGATGCCCGATCGGCACCGAATGCCCGCCGTCGTCGCGGCAGGTCCAG
This sequence comes from Cupriavidus basilensis, assembly GCF_029335485.1. GTDB lineage: Bacteria > Pseudomonadota > Gammaproteobacteria > Burkholderiales > Burkholderiaceae > Cupriavidus > Cupriavidus basilensis_E. The sequence continues at coordinate 2,696 of NZ_JARJLM010000209.1, read as the reverse complement.
TGCGTGACATCGATGGCTGCCTCGGTCGGCCCGTACAGGTTGTGCACGGCCGCCCACGGCAGCAGGTGCATCGTGCGTCGCGCCAGATCGGCAGGCAGGGCCTCGCCGCTGCACACCACATGACGCACGCTCTTGCACGATGCCGCCAGCGCGCCATCGGTCCCGTCGCCGACAAACGCCTGCAGCATCGCGGGCACGAAGTGCAGCGTGGTGACGCGGTGGCGGGCAATCAACGCCGCGATGCGCTGCGGATCGCGATGATCGCCCGGCGCGGCCAGCGCCAGCCGCGCGCCCGTCATCAGGGGCCAGAAGAACTCCCAGACGGACACGTCGAAGCTGAACGGCGTCTTCTGCAGCACGGTATCGCTGGCGTCCAGCCGGTACTGCGCCTGCATCCACCACAGCCGGTTATGCAGCGCGCCATGCCGGTTGCCGGCGCCCTTGGGCCGTCCGGTCGAGCCGGACGTGTAGATCACGTAGGCGAGATGCTCGGCCGACAGCAACGGCGCGGGGTTGCCCGAATCGTCGCCGGCGTACAGCGCCGGATCGGTCAGATCGATGGAGGCGACCACGCCGCTCGACGCCGGCATGGCCTCTGGCCGTTGCACCAGGATCACCGCTACCGCGCTGTCGTCGATCATGTAGGCCAGCCGGTCCGCCGGGTAGTCCGGATCGAAGGGCACGTAGGCGCCGCCGGCCTTCAGGATCGCCAGCAACGCCACCACCATTTCCACCGAGCGCTCGGCCAGCACGCCCACGGGCACGTCCGGCCCCACGCCACGCACGATCAGGCGATGGGCCAGCGCGTTGGCGCGCCGGTTCAGTTCAGCATAGGTCAGCGTGGCGTCGCCAAAGACGAGGGCCACCGCATCGGGCCGCGCGGCCGCCCGGGCCTCGAACAGCCTGTGAACGGGCTCGGCCGCCGGGTATGGCACGGGTGCGGTGCCGGCGGCCAGCGCCGCCGTGCGCTCTGCGGGTGCCAGCAGCCCGATGGTTGCCAGCGGTGCCGCGCCGTCGGCGGCCATCTGCCGCAATACGGCGAACAGCGTGTCCACCAATTGCCGCGCCTGCGCGTCGGCCAGCAGCGTGCGGTCGAAGCGGCAGGTCAGGTGCAGCGTATCGGTCTGGGCAATGAGCAGCGTCAGCGGGTAGTTCGTCTCGGCCAGATTGCGGACGTTGGCAAACGACAGCCCGCCCGGCGTGCGGCGCAGCGCGGCGTCGACCGGGTAGTTCTCGAACACGACGAGGGAATCGAACAGGGCCTGCCCACCACGGCCCGCCCAGCGCTGCACGTCGTAGAGCGGCGTGTGCTCGTGTTCGCGCAACGCCAGGTTCAGCGTCTGCACCGTGCGCAGCCAGTCGCCGACGGCCTGTTCCGGCTGCGGCGTGGCAATCACGGGCAGCGTATTGATGAACAACCCAAGCATCTGCTGCGCGGCCGGCAGATCGGCGGGGCGGCCGGACACCGTCGCGCCGAACGCCACGGCGGGCTGGCGCGTGCAGCGTTGCAGCACCAGCAGCCACGCGGCCTGCACCAGCGTATTGAGCGTGACCTTCTGCGCGCGGGCAAAGCTGGCCAGCGCCGCCGTTTCGCCCGCATCGAGCGCATGGAGTTGCTCGCCTTGCCCATGGCGGCCCGCTTCGGCCGCGTCCGGGGCGCGCAGCGCCGCCAGCAGGCGCGTCGGCTCGTCGAGCGCCTTCAGCTGATCGCGCCAGAACGATTCGCTGGCGTCGGCATCGCGCGATTGCAGCCAGCCGATGTAGTCGGCAAAACGGCCCGCCACGCCGGGCAATGCTTCACCGGCGTAGTGGCGCAGCACCTCGCCCAGCAACTGCGCGGTGCTCCAGCCGTCCAGCAGCAGATGGTGGACGGTCCAGACCAGATGATGGCGATCGGGCCCCGTGCGCAGCAGCGCCACACGCATCAGCGGCGGCTGCCTGAGATCGAATCCCTGGGCACGCTGGCTGGCCGCGAAAGCGTCGATATCGCTTGCGTCCCTGCCAGCCCAGTCTTCCACGATCATCGGCAGGGCCACGTCCCGGGCCACCCACTGGAGTGGCGACGCCTCCCGATGGAGGAAGCCGCAGTGCAGGCTGTCGTGGCGCGCCAGCACCGCTTGCCACGCCGCGACGAACCGACTGGGGTCGATGCCGTCGACGTCGACGCGCAACTGGTTCGTATACGCGCTGCCTTCCGGGGCAAAGACGCTGTGGAACAGCATGCCCGTCTGCATCGGGGACAACGGGTAGAGGTCCTGCACACGGGCAGGATCGAGAAGCAGGCTGTCGAGTTCGGGCTGCGACAGCCGCACCAGCGGGAAATCCGACGGCGTGAGCCCGGTGGCGCCCAACGTGCAATGCGCGACCACCGCCTCCAGCTCCCCGCGGAAGGCCGCCGCCAGCGCTTCGATCGTTGCCGCGCGGTAGCGCGTGCCGGCATAGGCCAACGACAGCTTCAGCCGCCCGTCGAAAACCTGCCCGCTGATCGACAAGGGATGGGAAAGCAGCGTCGCGGCGTCCTGGTTAGCGCCCGTGCCTTCGGCCGCGGGCCGCCACGCGGCACCTTCGGCAAAGCTTGCATCGAACTGGCCCAGGTAGTTGAACACCACCTCGGGCTTGGGCACCGCTGCCAGCGCCGACTGCTGGGCCGGCGTGCCCCAGCGGCGCAGCAGGCCGAAGCCGATACCTTCGCCCGG
>NZ_JARJLM010000208.1 GCF_029335485.1 Cupriavidus basilensis | reverse complement strand
CCGATCTGTTCTACAATGGGCGCTCCCGCTTCTGCGGGCGTGCTTTTCCCCAGACTCGCATCCCCGGACCCTGCCAGATGCTTTCGCTCGACACCTCGCTGACCAACCGCAACGCCGCCGCCGTGCTGCGTGACGGGCTGGCACGCCTGGCCCAGGGCGAAGCCCGGGTCGACTGCAGCGGCCTGACCCAGGTCGATTCCGCCGCGGTCGCCGTGCTGCTTGCCTGGCAGCGCGATGCCGCCAGCCGCGGCCAGTCGCTCGCGATTGTCGGCGCACCGGCGCAACTGGCCGATCTGGTCAAGCTGTACGGTGTCGATTCCCTGCTGCAAGTGGCGCCCCAGGCGGTTGCCACGGGCACCCAGGGCGCGCAAGGCACCATTTCCCACCGACATTGAATCGGCATCCGTGGCAAGCTGCAGATCAGCGCTTGCTACCGCGATGCCCGGGCGATGGCTCGCGCCACGCCTCGCGCTCACAGCGGGACTGCTCCCGCATCCCCTATAATTCCGGGTTGTTCGACCGTTCCGGCGCATAAGGCACGGGCAAGGCACGGTCGAAGCACCCAGGCGGTCCCCGCCATTTCAAGGAGGCCGGCGTGCGAGCCAGAAAGAGCCCGACGCGCCTGCCAAACAGTATCCGGCCATGAAAGCCATCGAACTCAAAGACGTTCGCAAGCGCTACCGCAACCTGCAAGCGCTCAAGGGTGTCAGCTTCACCGTCGAGCGTGGCGAATTCTTCGGCCTGCTCGGCCCCAACGGTGCAGGCAAGACCACGCTGATCTCGATCCTGGCGGGCCTGAACCGTGCCGACTCCGGCAGCGTCAGCGTGCTCGGCCATGATGTGGTGTCCGATTACCGGCTGGCGCGGCGCATGCTGGGCGTGGTGCCGCAGGAACTGGTCTTCGATCCCTTTTTCACGGTGCGCGAGACCCTGCGCCTGCAGTCCGGCTATTTCGGCCTGACCCGCAACGACGACTGGATCGACGAGATCATGGCCAACCTGGATCTCACCAACAAGGCCGACGCCAATATGCGCCAGCTTTCCGGCGGCATGAAGCGGCGCGTGCTGGTGGCCCAGGCGCTGGTGCACAGGCCGCCGGTGATCGTGCTCGACGAGCCGACCGCGGGGGTCGACGTGGAACTGCGGCAGACCCTGTGGAAATTCATCTCGCGCCTGAATCGCGAGGGACACACCATCATTCTCACCACCCACTATCTGGAAGAAGCCGAGGCCCTGTGCGACCGGATCGCCATGCTCAAGTTCGGCGAGGTGGTGGCGTTGGACCGTACCAGCAACCTGCTGAACCAGTTCGCCGGGCTGCAACTGGCGCTGACTTTCTCCCGGGGCGCGCTGCCCGCTGCGCTCGAGCCGCTGCGCATGCCCGCCAACCCGGGCGAACGGGCGGTACGGCTGCGGCTGTCGGGCTATCCAGCGGTGGAGCCGATCCTGGCCGCCTGCCGCGAGGCCGGTTGCGAGATCGAAGACATGGAAATCAACAAGGCAGACCTGGAGGACGTGTTTGTGCAGATCATGCGGCGCGAAGGCCACATGCCTGGCGCGCTGCCGGATACGGCGGTGGAGGCCGCAGCATGAAGATGCCAAGCGAATTCGACGGTACGCAGGACGCCATCAACACCCACCTTGCGCCGATGGCGGTGGGTGGCCTGGTGGGTTTCCGCACCTTGCTCTACAAGGAAGTGCTGCGTTTCTGGAAGGTCAGTTTCCAGACCGTGGCCGCGCCGGTGCTGACCGCCATCCTGTACCTGCTGATCTTCGGCCATGTGCTGGAGAACCGCGTGAAGGTGTACGACCAGATCAGCTATACCGCCTTCCTGGTACCGGGGCTGGTGATGATGAGCGTGCTTCAGAATGCTTTTGCCAATAGCTCTTCGTCGCTGATCCAGTCCAAGATCACCGGCAATCTGGTGTTCATCATGCTGCCGCCGTTGTCGCACTGGGAGATGTTCGGCGCCTACGTGGTGGCTTCGGTCGTGCGCGGCCTGGCCGTGGGCCTGGGCGTGCTGCTGGTCACGGCCTGGTTCGCCAACCTGCACTTCGCCTATGTCGCCTGGATCCTGGTGTTTGCCTTGCTGGGCGCGGCGATCCTGGGCACGCTGGGGCTGATCGCCGGGATCTGGGCCGAGAAATTCGACCAGCTCGCGGCCTTCCAGAATTTCCTGATCATGCCGGCAACCTTCCTGTCCGGTGTGTTCTATTCGATCCACTCGCTGCCTCCCTTCTGGCAGGCGGTGTCGCACGCCAACCCGTTCTTCTACATGATCGACGGCTTCCGCTACGGTTTTTTCGGCGTCTCCGACGTGGCGCCGACCTTCAGTCTCGCAGTCGTGGGTACGGCTTTCGTGCTGCTCGCGGCGATAGCGCTGCAGCTGCTCAAGAGCGGCTACAAGCTGCGCCACTGAGCGGCGGCCCGCCGCCCCGCCCGAACCTGCAAGCGAACCGACGCGACCTACAGCGAAACAACGCGAAAAGACAACCATGCTGCCTACACCCCAACAAGTCAGGGACTATATCGCCCAAGGCCTCTCCTGCGAACACCTGGAAGTGGAGGGCGACGGCCAGCACTTCTTCGCCACCATCGTCAGCGCCGAGTTCGATGGCAAGCGCCTGATCCAGCGCCACCAGCGGGTCTATGCCGCGCTGGGCGACCGCATGCGTGCGGAGATCCATGCGCTGTCGATGAAGACGCTGACGCCGGCCGAGTGGCAAGCGCAGGGCAAGTAAGACGGACCAGACAAGCTGGCCGCCCGACAGGCCGGACGCGACAATCAGGGCTAGCGCCATCCAGGCGGCCCACGGGTAACAGATGCCGCGGCAATGCGCCTTGACGCACGGTCGCGGACCGTAACGAATCATGCCGGACGCCGCCAGGCGCCCGGCCGGAATTGAAAGAACATGGACAAACTCGAGATCCAGGGCAATGGCCCGCTGCGAGGCGAGATCCGCGTTTCGGGCGCCAAGAACGCCGCGCTGCCGATCCTGTGCGCCGGCTTGCTTGCTGCCGATACCGTGTCGCTCGACAACGTGCCCAACCTGCAGGATGTGCGCACCACGCTCAAGCTGTTGCGCCAGATGGGCATGACGGCCGAGCAGGACGGCGCGCGCGTCACGCTGAACGGCACCGACGTGAACTCGCCCGAGGCCCCGTATGAACTGGTCAAGACCATGCGCGCCTCGATCCTGGTGCTGGGTCCGCTGGTAGCGCGCTTCGGCGAGGCACGCGTGTCGCTGCCCGGCGGCTGCGCCATCGGCGCGCGCCCGGTCGACCAGCACATCAAGGGCCTGCAGGCCATGGGCGCCGAGATCAGCATCGAGCACGGCTTTATCCATGCCCGCGCCAAGCGCCTGAAGGGCGCGCGCGTGGTGACCGATATGATCACCGTGACCGGTACCGAGAACCTGCTGATGGCCGCCACCCTGGCCGATGGCGAAACCGTGCTGGAAAACGCCGCGCGCGAGCCCGAGGTCACCGACCTGGCCAACCTGCTGGTCAAGATGGGTGCCCGCATCGAGGGCATCGGCACCGACCGGCTGGTGATCCATGGCGTGGAGCGGTTGCACGGCGCCAGCCATACCGTGATCGCCGACCGTATCGAAGCCGGTACCTTCCTGTGCGCGGCGGCCGCGACGCTGGGCGACATCGTGCTGCGCGGCGTGCAGCCGTCGATCCTGGACACCGTGCTCGACAAGCTGCGCGAAGCGGGCGCCACCATCGAGACCGGCGATGACTGGATCCGCCTGAAGCTGGACCAGCGCCCGCACTCGGTGAGCTTCCGTACCTCGGAATACCCGGCATTCCCGACCGACATGCAGGCGCAGTTCATGGCGCTGAACAGTGTCGCCGGCGGCGTGGCCCGCATTACCGAAACCATCTTCGAAAATCGCTTCATGCACGTGCAGGAACTCAACCGCCTGGGCGCCGACATTGCAGTGGAAGGCAATACCGCGGTGGTCACCGGCGTGCCCCGCTTGTCCGGCGCCAAGGTCATGGCTACCGACCTGCGTGCCTCCGCCAGCCTGGTGATCGCCGGCCTGGTAGCCGAGGGCGAGACCGTGATCGACCGCATCTATCACCTCGACCGCGGCTACGACCGGATGGAAGACAAGCTGTCGGCAGTGGGCGCCAAGATCCGCCGCATCGCCTGAGCGCGCACGACACGAACAAAGGACGCAGATGAGCCCCTCCCCTACCCAGCTGACGCTGGCCCTTTCCAAAGGCCGGATCTTCACCGAAACCATGCCGCTGCTGGAAGCGGCCGGAATCCAGGTCACCGAGGATCCGGAAACCTCGCGCAAGCTGATCCTGCCCACCTCCGATCCGGACGTGCGCGTCATCATCGTGCGCGCCTCGGACGTGCCGACCTATGTGCAATACGGCGCGGCCGATTTTGGCGTGGCCGGCAAGGACGTGCTGATGGAGCACGGCATGGCCGGGCTGTACGCACCGATCGACCTGAATATCGCCAAGTGCCGCATGTCGGTGGCGACCTCGGCCGGCTTCGACTACGCCAGCGCGGTGCGCCAGGGCGCGCGGCTGGCGGTGGCCACCAAGTATGTGCAGACCGCGCGCGAGCATTTCGCCAAGAAGGGCGTGCACGTGGACCTGATCAAGCTGTATGGCTCGATGGAACTCGGGCCGCTGGTGGGACTGGCCGACGCCATCGTCGACCTGGTCAGCACCGGTGGAACGCTGCGTGCCAACAACCTGGTCGAAGTGGAAGAGATCGTGCAGATCTCGTCGCGCCTGGTAGTCAACCAGGCAGCTCTCAAACTCAAGCGTGAGCGGCTAGCCCCGATTCTCGACGCGTTTGAACGGGCCTCCGCCGCGCTGGCCTGATGCCGCGCGAGAGAGGGCCTGGGGAATGGAGTCATGAACGAAAATTCTATGCAAAACCTGGCAATCCGCCGCCTTGATTCGACCGAGCCCGGCTTTGCCGCCGAGTTGCGCCAGGTGCTGGCCTTCGAAGCCGGCGAAGACGAGGCGATCGATCGCGCCGCGGCGCAGATCCTGGCCGACGTGAAGGCGCGCGGCGATGCCGCGGTACTGGAATACACCCAGCGTTTCGACCGCGTCGAAGCCGCCTCCATGGGCGCGCTGGAACTGTCGCAGGCCGAACTCGAAACTGCGCTCGACGAACTCGAACCCAAGCGCCGTGCGGCGCTGGAAGCCGCGGCGGCGCGCGTGCGCGCCTACCACGAGAAGCAGAAGATCGAGTGCGGCAGCCATAGCTGGGAATACACCGAGTCCGATGGCACCGTGCTGGGTCAGAAGGTGACCCCGCTGGACCGTGTCGGCATCTATGTGCCGGGCGGCAAGGCGGCCTATCCGTCGTCCGTGCTGATGAACGCGATCCCCGCACGCGTGGCGGGCGTCAAGGAAGTCATCATGGTCGTGCCCACGCCCGGCGGCGTGCGCAACGAGCTGGTGCTGGCCGCCGCGCAGATCGCCGGCGTGGACCGCGTGTTTACCATCGGCGGCGCGCAGGCGGTTGGCGCGCTGGCCTACGGCACGGCCACGCTGCCGCAGGTCGACAAGATCGTCGGGCCGGGCAATGCCTACGTGGCGGCCGCCAAGCGCCGCGTGTTCGGCACCGTCGGCATCGACATGATCGCCGGCCCGTCCGAGATCCTGGTGATCTGCGACGGCACCACCGATCCCGACTGGGTGGCGATGGACCTGTTCTCGCAGGCCGAGCATGACGAACTCGCGCAATCCATCCTGCTGTGCCCGGACTCCAACTACCTGGCCCAGGTGGAAGAAAGCATCCAGCGCCAGCTCGATTCCATGCCGCGCCGCGATGTCATCCGTGCCTCGCTGTCCGGTCGCGGCGCGCTGATCCGCGTGCGCGACATGGACGAGGCCTGCGAGATCGCCAACGCGATCGCACCGGAGCACCTCGAGATATCCGCCGAGAACCCGCGCCACTGGGCCGAGAAGATCCGCCACGCCGGCGCCATCTTCCTGGGCCGCTATACCAGCGAGTCGCTGGGCGACTACTGCGCCGGGCCCAACCACGTGCTGCCCACCTCGCGCACCGCGCGCTTCTCGTCGCCGCTGGGCGTGTATGACTTCCAGAAGCGCTCCAGCCTGATCGAGGTGAGCGAGCAGGGCGCGCAGATGCTAGGCCAGATCGCAGCCGAACTGGCTTATGGCGAGGGTTTGCAGGCTCACGCCCGCAGCGCCGAGTACCGCCTCAGGCGTAACTGAGGCACAGCGGCCGGGTTCCGGGTTTTTCCGGCGCCCGGCCGGGTAGCAGCAATCAGCACCGACAACCACCGACCAAAGAGGTACTCCAATGTCAGCAGTGCAGCCTTCCCTGATCGAACGCATCATCCGTGACGACGTACGCGCCATGGGCGCCTACCATGTGCCGGATTCGCACGGTCTGGTGAAGCTGGACGCCATGGAAAACCCCTACCGCCTGCCCGATGCGCTGCGCGACCAGTTGGCCGCGCGGTTGGCCGAGGTGGCGCTCAACCGCTATCCGGTGCCCAGCAGCGAAGCGCTGCGCGCGCGCCTGAAGACGGTGATGGAGGTGCCGGCGGGCATGGATGTGCTGCTGGGCAACGGCTCGGACGAGATCATCAGCATGCTGGCGCTGGCCGTGGCCAAGCCGGGCGCCAAGGTGCTGGCACCGGTGCCGGGCTTCGTCATGTATGCCATGTCGGCCCAGTTCGCCGGGCTGGAGTTCGTCGGCGTACCGCTCAAGGCGGATTTCACGCTGGACCGCGCCGCCATGCTGGCGGCCATGGCCGAGCACCAGCCCGCCGTCGTCTACCTGGCCTACCCGAACAATCCCACCGGCAACCTGTTCGACGCGGCCGATATGGAGGCCATCGTGCGCGCCGCCCAGGGCGAGGTCTGCCAGAGCCTGGTGGTGGTCGACGAGGCCTACCAGCCGTTCGCCCAGGACACCTGGATGCCGCGCCTGGCCGAGTTCGGCAACCTGCTGGTGATGCGCACCGTCTCCAAGCTGGGCCTGGCCGGCATCCGGCTGGGCTACCTGGCCGGCGCGCCGGAATGGCTGTCGCAGCTCGACAAGGTACGCCCGCCGTACAACGTCAATGTGCTGACCGAGGCCACCGCGCTGTTCGTGCTGGAGCATGTCGACGTGCTCGACCAGCAGGCCGCGCAGCTGCGTGCCGAGCGCGCCACCGTGGCCAGCGCCCTGGCCGCTCTGCCGGGCGTGACGGTGTACCCCAGCGCGGCCAATTTCCTGCTGGTGCGCGTGGCAGATTCCGCCCGTCTGTTCGAAGGCGTGCTCGCGCGCAAGGTATTGATCAAGAACGTGGGTAAAATGCACCCATTGCTGGCCAACTGTCTGCGCGTCACGGTCAGCACTCCCGAAGAGAACGCGCAATTTCTCGCTGCCTTCCAGGCCGCGTTGCAGGATTAACACCATGCGTGTTGCAGAGGTCACCCGCAATACAACGGAAACGCAAATCCGCGTTTCGCTGAATCTCGATGGCACCGGCCGCCAGAAACTGGCGTCCGGCGTGCCGTTCCTCGACCACATGCTGGACCAGATCGCCCGCCATGGCATGTTCGACCTCGAGGTCGAAGCCAGCGGCGACACCCATATCGATGACCACCATACGGTGGAAGACGTCGGCATCGCGCTTGGCCAGGCGGTCGCCAAGGCGATTGGCGACAAGAAAGGCATCACCCGCTACGGCCACAGCTATGTGCCGCTGGACGAATGCCTGTCGCGCGTGGTGATCGATTTCTCGGGCCGCCCCGGGCTGGAGTTCCACGTGCCGTTCACCCGCGCGCGGGTGGGCAGCTTCGATGTCGACCTGACCATTGAATTCTTCCGCGGCTTTGTCAATCATGCCGCGGTGACGCTGCATATCGACAACCTGCGCGGCATCAACGCCCACCATCAGTGCGAAACCGTGTTCAAGGCCTTCGGCCGCGCGCTGCGCATGGCGGTGGAGATGGATCCGCGCGCGGGCAACACGATTCCGTCGACCAAGGGCACCCTGGTAGGCTGAATGCTGCCGGCGCGCCACTAGCCTCGCGTGCCGGCGCGTTTCGCTGCGCCGGCGAGAACCTCCGATCAATGCGGTACCAACGCGACATTTGCGCGAGACCAACCGGCTACGCCGAACCCGATGGATACGCTTAAGTCGTTCATCTCGCTGCTGGCACTGATCAACCCGATCGGGGCCATCCCGTTCTTCATCAGCCTGACCACCCAGCAGACCGAGGAAGAAAAGCTGCACACCATCAAGATCGCGTCGATCTCGGTGGCGACGGTGGTGGCCATCTCCGCCTTGCTGGGCCAGCAGATCATCGAGTTCTTCAATATCTCGGTGGCCTCGCTGCAGGTGGGCGGGGGCCTGATCATGATCATGATGGCCATGAACATGCTGAACGCCCAGACCGGGCGCACCAAGGCGACGCCGGAGGAAGAAGACGAGGCGGAGGCCAAGGCCAGCATCGCGGTGGTGCCGCTGGCGCTGCCCCTGCTGACCGGGCCGGGCTCGATCAGCACGGTGATCGTCTACGCAGGCAAGACCCAGCACTGGTATCAATTGCTGATCCTGGTCGCAATTGGCGTGGCGCTGGGTGCGGTGGTGTATATAGTGTTCCGTGCCGCCGACCCGATCGCACGCGTGATCGGGCGCACCGGCATCAATATAGGCACGCGCCTGATGGGACTGATCCTGTCGGCGTTGGCCGTAGAATTCATTGTGGACGGGCTGAAGACATTGTTGCCTGTTTTGAAATCATGACTACCATAGCAATTGTGGATTACGGCATGGGCAACCTGCGCTCGGTGGCGCAGGCTCTGCGTGCCGCGGCACCGGAAGCGGACGTGCAGGTGGTGGACCGGCCCGAGGCGATCCGCGCGGCGGACCGCGTGGTGCTGCCCGGCCAGGGCGCGATGCCCGATTGCATGGCCGCGCTGGGCGCGTCGGGCCTGCAGCAGGCCGTGATCGAGGCCGCCGCCAGTAAGCCCCTGTTGGGTGTGTGCGTTGGCGAACAGATGCTGTTCAACCTCAGCAAGGAAAGCAGGACGGAAGGCGGCGACACCCCGTGCCTGGGGCTGATGCCTGGCGAGGTGATCCGCTTTGAACTGGATGGCATGACCCAGCCGGACGGTTCGCGCTACAAGGTGCCGCAGATGGGCTGGAACCGCGTCAACCAGGTTCGTGCCCATCCGCTGTGGGCTGGCATCCCTGACCAAAGCTGGTTTTACTTCGTGCATAGCTACTTCGTCCATGCGCAGGATCCGGCGCATATCGCCGGCGAAACCGACTACGGTGTCTTATTTACGAGCGCGGTGGCACGCGATAATATTTTTGCCACGCAGTTCCACCCCGAAAAGAGCGCCGCCATGGGCTTGCAGCTGTACCGGAACTTCGTGCACTGGAATCCCTGAACCTCGATAGCGGCTTTATTGGGACCGGGCCGACCGGCCATGCTGGCCTAGGCTCAACTTTCTCTTTCACTCATACACGCTCTTCACACTTATGTTGCTCATTCCGGCCATCGACCTGAAGGACGGTCAATGTGTACGCCTCAAGCAAGGCGACATGGACCAGGCCACCGTCTTTTCCGAAGATCCCGCCGCCATGGCACGTCACTGGGTGGAGCAGGGCGCACGCCGCCTGCACCTGGTCGACCTGAATGGGGCGTTCGTGGGCAAGCCCCGCAATGAAGCCGCCATCAAGGCCATCATCGCCGAGGTGGGCGATGAAATTCCGGTCCAGCTCGGCGGCGGCATCCGTGACCTGAACACCATCGAGCGCTGGCTCGACGGCGGCTTGTCCTACGTCATCATCGGCACGGCCGCGGTCAAGAACCCCGGCTTCCTGAAGGACGCCTGCTCGGCGTTCGGCGGCCATATCATCGTCGGCCTCGACGCCCGCGAAGGCAAGGTCGCCACCGATGGCTGGAGCAAGCTGACCGGCCACGAAGTCGCCGACCTCGCACGCAAGTACGAGGACTACGGCGTGGAAGCCATCATCTACACCGATATCGGCCGCGACGGCATGTTGCAGGGCATCAATATCGATGCCACCGTAAAGCTGGCGCAATCCGCCGCGATCCCGGTGATCGCCAGCGGCGGGCTGCACAACCTGACGGATATCGAACGCCTGTGCAGCGTGCAAAAGGATGGAGTGGAAGGCGTCATCTGTGGCCGCGCGATCTATTCGGGCGACCTCAATTTCGCCGAAGCCCAGGCGCTTGCCGACAAGCTCGGCGCCGAGCAGTAAGACAACGCGCCTTTGCGCGCGACAATTGCAGCCACCGGTTCCCGCACGGGCAGGCGCCGGTGGCAGGCAAGGAATCTCATGCTAGCCAAACGTATCATCCCCTGCCTCGACGTGACCAACGGGCGGGTGGTCAAGGGTGTCAACTTCGTCGAATTGCGCGACGCGGGCGACCCGGTCGAGATCGCCCGCCGCTATGACGAGCAGGGCGCCGATGAAATCACTTTCCTGGACATCACCGCGACCAGCGATGGCCGTGACCTGATCCTGCACATTATCGAGGCGGTTGCGTCCCAGGTCTTCATTCCACTGACGGTGGGTGGCGGCGTGCGCGCCGTGGAAGACGTGCGGCGCCTGCTCAATGCCGGTGCGGACAAGATCAGCGTCAATTCCTCGGCCATCGCCAACCCGCAACTGGTCTCCGACGCCACGGCGCGCTACGGCTCGCAGTGCATCGTCGTGGCGATCGACGCCAAGCGCAGCTCGGCGCCCGGCGAACCGGCGCGCTGGGAAGTCTTCACCCACGGCGGACGCAAGGCCACCGGCCTGGACGCCGTGGCATGGGCGCGCGAGATGGCCGCGCGCGGCGCCGGCGAGCTGCTGCTCACCAGCATGGACCGCGACGGCACCAAGAGCGGCTTCGACCTGGAACTCACGCGCGCTGTCAGCGATGCGGTGTCGGTGCCGGTGATCGCCTCGGGCGGCGTGGGCGGCCTGCAGGACCTGGCCGATGGCATCAAGCTCGGGCATGCCGACGCTGTGCTGGCTGCCAGCATCTTCCACTACGGCCAGCATACCGTTGGCGAAGCAAAAGCATTCATGGCCCGCGAGGGCATCCCGGTGCGGATCTGAACACGGCGAACCGACATGGCAAAAAAGTGGCTTAACAGGGTGAAGTGGGACGACAACGGCCTGGTGCCGGTGATCGTCCAGGAAGTCGGCTCGAACGACGTCCTGATGTTTGCGTTCATGAACCGCGAGGCGCTGCAGCGGACGGTCGAGCTCGGCGAGGCGGTGTTCTGGTCGCGCTCGCGCAAGCGCTTGTGGCACAAGGGCGAGGAATCCGGCCACGTGCAGAAGATCCACGAGATCCGCCTTGACTGCGATGAAGACGTGGTCCTGCTCAAGGTCACCCAGAACGACGGCATCGCCTGCCATACCGGGCGCCATTCCTGCTTCTTCCAGAAGTTTGACGGCGACGCCGACAGCGGCGACTGGCAGACCGTCGAGCCGGTGCTCAAGGATCCATCCACCATCTACGCGGCCAAGCCATGAGCGAACAACAGCCGAGCAGCGCGGATGTGCTGGCCCGCCTGGCCGCCGTGCTGGAATCGCGCAAGCCGGAAAACGGCGGCGATCCCGACAAATCCTACGTGGCGCGCCTGTTCCACAAGGGCGATGACGCTATCCTGAAGAAGATCGGCGAGGAAGCCACCGAGACCGTGATGGCCGCCAAGGACGCGCGTGCCGCCGGCCTGGGCCAGGAGGCGGTCGGCAAGGTGGTGTACGAAGTGGCCGATCTCTGGTTTCACAGCATGGTGCTGCTGGCCCGCTTTGGCCTGCAGCCGGCCGACGTGGTCAACGAACTGGCTCGCCGCGAAGGCCTGTCCGGTCTCGAAGAAAAGGCCCAGCGCAAGACCGACGGCACCTGAAGCCCTGGCATGCCCCGGCCCGGCGGCATCCGGTGCGAGGCGGGGCGGCACAGCGACAATCAGCCACGAGGAGCACAGACCGATGGCAGAGGTGATCACGACCGACCACGACCGGCTCGGCAGCCTGCGCAAGCTGATGCATATCCTTTATGCGCTATACGCCATATTTTGGCTGACTGGCGGCATCACCGCGCTGGTTGCCATCGTGGTCGGATACGTCAAGCGCGACGACGCGCAGGGCACGCTCTACGCCTCGCATTTCACCTGGCAGATCCGCTCCTTCTGGTGGTCGGTGGCGTGGGCCGTTCTGGGCGGCGCGCTGTTTGCCACGATGATCCTGATACCCCTGGCCTTCGCCGTGTGGGGCGTATTGTCCGTATGGATGCTGTATCGTATTGTCAAAGGGTGGCTCTACCTGAACGATGGCAAGCCGATGTACCAGGATCAGCGTTCCTGAAGGCGGGAAGGGCTGGGCAGCGGCCGGCCGCGGGCTGGCGCTGGCGGCCCGAACGGCCCTGAAATGCAGGCGGACGGCCCCGGGGCCTGCCGTCCGCGACGAAAATTGCGACCCAATTTGCGACGCGCAATGAAATTTTCATGAATTCACAGCAAAATTGCCTCTTCTGCCGGATCGTGGCCGGCCAGCTTCCGTCGCGCAAGGTGTATGAAGACGACGAAATGCTGGCTTTCCACGATATCCACCCGAAAGCCCCGGTACACTTCCTGCTAATTCCCAAGTCGCATGTGGATTCGCTGGCCGATTGCGGACCCGGCGATGGCGCGGTGCTTGCTAAAATGATGTTGAAGGTGCCGGAGTTGGCGCGCGCGGCAGGCTGTGGCAACGGTTTCCGGACGGTAATCAATACCGGCCCGGATGGCGGACAGGAGGTGTACCACCTGCATCTGCACGTGCTCGGCGGACCGCGTGACCGGTGGAAGGTGCCGCTGCCCTGAGGGTCTGCGCCTGGTCCTTGCTGGTCCAGGGTGCGGGCGTCTGAGTCTGAAAGCCCTGACGTCGCGTATAAGGCCTGGCGGGCAGCCAAACCATGCAGGACCGCAGGCCGCGTGGCCTTCGGTCAGATGCCGTGCCGGCAACCGTCGCCCGGCACGGCCTTCAGTGACGGAACAACGAGCCGGGGGTGGCGAGGCGCCGCCGCTGGCTTCATCAGGAGCAGAAAATGGGTTCGTTTAGCATTTGGCACTGGCTCATCGTGCTGGTGATCGTCATGATGGTCTTTGGCACCAAGAAGCTGCGCAACATCGGCCAGGACCTGGGCGGCGCGGTCAAGGGCTTCAAGGATGGCATGAAGGATGCCAACGGCGAGTCCACGGATGCTCCGGCGGCTCCCGCCAAGGAACTGCGCGACGCCGGCACCATCGACGTGGAAGCCAAGGAAAAGTCGCGCCAGCAGTAAGCGCGGCAGAACGCTTGTCGGCACGCCCGATGTTCCCTTTCCCGGCTGCAACGCCTTGCCGGCCATGCCCGCCGCGGCAGGCTCGCCCGTGCGCGATAGCGCGCGCGGATGGTAGCCGTTGCGGCAGCCTTGCCGCCCCCAGCGGCGGCTCCTTACTTCCGAACCTCGCATGATCGATCTCGGCATTTCCAAGCTTGCACTGATCGGCGCGGTGGCGCTGGTGGTGATCGGTCCCGAACGGCTGCCGAAGGTGGCGCGCACTGTTGGCGCGCTGGTAGGCCGCGCGCAGCGCTACATCAACGATGTGAAGGCGGAGGTCAGCCGTGAAGTCGAACTCGACGAACTGCGCAAGATGCGCACGGAGTTCGAGGACGCCGCGCGCGATGTCGAGCGCACCATCCACAAGGAAGTGCACGAACATAGCCAGGCCCTGAACGACGCGCTGACCGGTACCGATTCCAGCGCGCAGGGCGGGCCAGGCCAGGATAGCGGCTATGTGCCTTCCTGGGATATGGCGCACAAGGCCCACAATGGCCGCAAGAGCTGGCGCGTCAAGCAGGGTGCGCGGCCCGTGTGGTACAAGCGCCAGCACAATGTGCGCGTGTGGGCGCAGTCCGGCGCCGCGCGCGTCAAGCGCCACCGTCCCGCCACGGGCCCCGCACGCTCTTTCTTCGATTGAGCATGACGGAGCTTGCCCACACGCCGGTAGCCGGCCGGCCGCCGCTGTCTTTCGTTCCGGCCAGCGCGCCGCGCCGTCGTGCCGCCACCGATTCCGCCACCGATTTTTCGATGCCAGCCAGCCCGGCTGAGCGGTCCACGCCATGAGCGACTCACGTTCCCAAGATCCCCAAGACCCGCAGGACGAAGGTCAGCAGGAAACCTTCATCTCCCACCTGGTGGAGCTGCGCTCGCGTATCGTCAAGGCGGCGTCGGGCGTGATCCTGGTGTTCCTCAGCCTGATCTACTGGGCGCCGAACATCTTCAACCTGTTCGCCCGGCCGTTGATGGAATCGCTGCCCAAGGGGGGGCGGATGATCGTCACCGACGTCACCGGCTCCTTCTTCGTGCCGATGAAGGTGACGCTGCTGGTGGCCTTCCTGATTGCATTGCCCTGGGTGCTCTACCAGATCTGGCAATTCGTCGCACCCGGCCTGTACCAGCACGAGAAGCGGCTGATCGTGCCGCTGGTGAGCAGCAGCTACATCCTGTTTATCTGCGGCGTGGCCTTCGCCTATTTCCTTGTGTTCCCCACGGTCTTCCATTTCATGGCGCACTACAACGCGCCGCTGGGAGCCGAGATGTCGACCGACATCGACAAATACCTCGGCTTCGCCATGACCATGTTCCTGGCCTTCGGCATCACCTTCGAGGTGCCGGTGGTGGTGATCGTGCTGGTGCGCTTTGGCGTGGTCGAACTCGACAAGCTCAAGCAGATTCGTCCCTACGTGATTGTCGGGGCCTTCGTCATTGCCGCCGTGGTCACGCCCCCCGATGTGCTGTCGCAGTTGCTGCTTGCTGTGCCTCTGGTAGCACTCTATGAGCTGGGCCTGATCATGGCCCGTTTCGTCTCGAGGCCGGTCGTGGAGGACGAAACCGCCAGCGAAGCCCAGCCCGACTGAACGTACAACGGCTTCCCAAAACAAAGCTTGATGGCGCAACTTTTGCACCAAGATGGTGAAAAATGCGGCCCATGCTGTTGCGACATCACAACAATATCCGTCCGTAACCAAGGTTTACGACGAAAAAGCCTTCTGGCGGCCGGGGGGGCTGACCCATAATACGCTTCAGACGTGAGGTAAATGCGTCGCCCAAGCACTTGGGCAAGCCAAGATTTCCCAATCAGTTGACAAGGAAAGTGTCGATATGAAGATGAAACTGTTTGCAGCCGCTGTAGCTGCCCTGGCCGCTGGTGGTGCGTATGCCCAATCGAGCGTGACCCTGTACGGCGTGGTTGACGCTGGTCTGTCGTTCAACAACAAGGCTAACGCTACCGGCGACAAGCTGTACCGCATGACTTCGGGCAACCAGTCGGGTTCGCGTTGGGGCCTGCGCGGCGTTGAAGATCTGGGCGGTGGCCTGAAGGGCATTTTCGTCCTGGAAAGCGGCTTCAACACCGACACCGGCGGTCAAGCTGACAGCAACCGTCTGTTCAATCGCGGTGCCTACGTTGGCCTGCAGAACCAGTACGGCACCCTGACCCTGGGCCGTCAGCAGACCCTGATGTATGACTTCGGTCTGATCTATGATCCGATGGCGATTTCGACCCGCTACTCGATCACCTCGACCGCTGCTGAATACGCTTCGCGCGCCGACAACGCCGCCAAGTACGTTGGCACGTTCGGTGGCCTGACCGTCGCTGGTCTGTACAGCTTCACCAACAACGGTCAAGAAGTTGCTGGTCAGTTCCGCAGCGGCCGCGAATACAGCGTGAGCGCAAGCTACGCAGCAGGCCCGTTCTCGGTTGGTGCTTTCTATGACCAGACCAACAGCGTTGGTGTTGGCGCTGCAAACGCGGCTCTGATCCGCCGCGCCAGCGTTGCTGGTACCTACGCCTTCGGCCCGGCCAAGGTGTACGCTGGTTACCGTTATGCCAAGGCTGCCAACGGTGCTAGCCTGCCGGGCGCAACCATCAACAACGGTGCGACCGCTCTGACCAACACCGGCTCGAA
Source organism: Cupriavidus basilensis (assembly GCF_029335485.1). Taxonomy (GTDB): domain Bacteria; phylum Pseudomonadota; class Gammaproteobacteria; order Burkholderiales; family Burkholderiaceae; genus Cupriavidus; species Cupriavidus basilensis_E. Next base: position 30,007 of record NZ_JARJLM010000208.1, on the reverse strand, counting down.
CCTGTACTGGGCTGGCCTGGGCTATCAGCTGACCCCGGCGTTCTCGCTGACCGGCGCTGTGTACTATCAAGACTTCCGTCAAACCAGCGCAGATCCGTGGCAATTCGTCGCTACGGCTGACTACGCTCTGTCGAAGCGCACCGACCTGTACACCTCGCTGTCGTACGTGAAGAACAAGAACGGTTCGGCACTGGGCGTTGACGGTTTCAACACCTCGTCGACCACCAACGTGCAGCAAGGCGCCAACCAATTCGGCGCAACCGTTGGTATCCGTCACAAGTTCTAATTTAATGCGGGCGTAAGCTCGCTTTAGATTGGCTTAGGCGCGAAACGCCGGCACCCGCAAGGGTGCCGGCGTTTTGTCGTTTGCCGGGCTGCGGAACTGCAGGCGGTGCCTTCCAATGATCCCCGCGCCCTCAGTAACGCTCGCAGATAGGATCGCGGGTGCCCTGGCCGTGAATGAATGCCACCTTGCGCCATGTGGAGGGGCAGCGGGCGCCGATCCCTTTGCGGCGGCAGGACGGAAAAAGGTGCGCTGCCGGGGGCAGGGCGAGCCAAGGCTGCCCGGGGCGGCTGGCGGCCAGCCATCGCCAGCCACTTCCTGCAGCCTTTCGCGCTGGGTGCGCCTTTGCTCACGCAGCCCATTTTTGCGCAGCATCAGGTACGCTCCGAAGGCCTGAGCAACACCCGCCGCGCAAAAAAGAAGACCCCGCCACAAAGGGCGGGGCCAGGTACTGCTTGCCCAACATACCGGCCGGCGCCGGGCTTACGGTTTGATCGTCACTCTTCCTCATCCAACGGCAGTGCGCGGCGCGGCGGCGGCGGCCGCTTGCCGATCATCACCGTCAGCTCGGTCGGCTTGCCGCGGCGCACGACCTTCATCTTCGCTTCCGCGCCCGGCTTCAATTGGGCGATGGCGTTGAGCAGCGCGGTGGTATCGCTGATGGCCTGGCCACCCACCGACACCAGCACGTCGCCCGGCTTCACACCCGCCTTGTCGGCCGGTCCGCCCTGGACCACGGCCGCGATCAGCGCGCCTTCCTTGGCTTCGAGCCCGAAGGACTCCGCGATCTCCGGCGTCATGTCCTGCGGCTCCACGCCGATCCAGCCGCGCGTTACCGAGCCGGTGGAGATGATCGACTCCATCACCTGCTTGGCGGTGGAAACGGGAATGGCGAAACCGATGCCCAGCGAGCCGCCCGAGCGCGAATAGATGGCGGTGTTGACGCCGAGCAGGTTACCCTGCACATCGACCAGCGCGCCGCCCGAATTGCCGGGGTTGATCGCCGCGTCGGTCTGGATGAAGTTCTCGAAGGTATTGATGCCCAGGTGGCTGCGGCCCAGTGCCGAGACGATGCCCATGGTGACGGTCTGGCCGACGCCGAAGGGGTTGCCGATGGCCAGCACCACGTCGCCCACCTTGACGTTCTCGATGCGGCCCAGCGTGATGGCGGGCAGGTCCTTGAGCGTGATCTTCAGCACGGCCAGGTCGGTTTCGGGGTCCGAGCCCACCACCTTGGCGTTGGCCTTGCGGCCATCGGTCAGCGCCACCTCGATCTCATCGGCGCCATCCACCACGTGGTGGTTGGTTAGAATGTAACCTTCCGCGCTGACAATGACGCCCGAGCCCAGGCTCGATACTGGCTCCTGGCGCTCCGGCAGGCGGTCGCCGAAGAAGAAGCGGAACCAGGGATCTTCCGACTGCGGGTTGGGCGAGTTCTTGTTGCTGCCGTTCTTGCTGGTGAAGATATTCACCACTGCCGGCATCGCCTGCTGGGCCGCTTCGCTGTACGAGCCCGGCGCGGAAGTGCCGGCTACGTTGGGGACGACTTCCTTCAGCGCGACGATGGGCGAACCGGATTGCACCGCCACCCGGCCGCGCTGCAGCCAATCCGGCTTGAGCGTGGCCACGACGAACCACACCGCCAGCACAACGGTGACAGCCTGAGCAAAGAACAGCCAAAAGCGGCGCAACATATTGGAGTTTGGGCAGGAAATGAAAACAAAAGAGCTTGAATTGTACTTGAACGACCTGCTTCAAGTGCCTCGCTACAAAGACTATTGCCCGAACGGCTGGCAAGTGCAAGGGCGTCCCGAGGTGGAGCACATCGTCACCGGCGTGACCGCGAGCCTGGCCCTGGTCGAAGCCGCCATCGAAGCCGGCGCCGATGCCATCCTGGTGCATCACGGCTACTTCTGGAAAAACGAAGATGCCCGCGTGGTCGGGCAGAAACATGCCCGCTTGAAGCGCCTGTTGGGCGCCGACGTGAATCTGCTGGCCTACCACCTGCCGCTCGACGACCACCCGGAGTTCGGCAACAACGCCCAGCTCGGCCTGCATCTCGGCTTTACACCCACCGGCCGCTTCGGCGCCGACCAGCTAGGCTGGACCGGCACCTTGCCGCAGCCGATGCCGCTGGCCGCGCTGGCCGCGCACGTGGGTGGCGTGCTCGCGCGCGAACCGCTCGCGATCGGCGATCCCGAGCAGCTGATCCGTACCGTGGGCTGGTGCACCGGCGGCGCCCAGGGGTATTTCGATGCAGCGATAGCCGCCGGCGTGGATGCCTACCTGAGCGGCGAGATATCCGAGCCGACCACCCACCTGGCGCGCGAGAGCGGCGTTGCCTACCTGGCTGCCGGGCATCACGCCACCGAGCGCTTCGGCATCCAGTCCCTGGGCGAGCATCTCGCGCAGCAGTTCAGCCTGCGCCACACCTTCATCGATATCCCCAACCCGGTCTGAAGCCTCTGCCTCTGCCTCTGCCCCTGGCCGGCGCCGGCCAGGGGCAAGGGCAGGGCGCCGGCGCGCGCGGGCCGGCTGTTCAAGGCTGGAGCGGCTTAAGAAGGCTGGCGCGTCTTCAGGCTGTCGCGGATTTCGCGCAGCAGCACCACGTCTTCCGGCGTGGCGGCCGGCGCCTCGGGCTTCGGCTCTTCGGCGCGCACCTTATTGATGGCGCGAACCATCATGAAAATAATAAAAGCCAGGATGAGGAAGTTGACCAAAATGGTCAGGAAATTACCGTAGGCGAATACCGGCACGCCCGCTTTCTTCAATGCGTCGAGCGTTCGTGGCACGTTCTCGGGCGGATCCGCCAACAAAATAAACATGCTGGAAAAATCGAGCTTGCCAATAACCCGCCCCACCACTGGCATGATCAGGTCATTCACCACCGAATCGACAATCTTGCCGAACGCCGCGCCGATAATCACGCCGACGGCCAGATCGATCACATTGCCGCGCATCGCGAAGGTCTTGAACTCCGACATCATGCCCATGCTTTTCTCCCACTGTTGCTTGTGTTGAACGGTCGTCAAGACAAAAGCCTGCCGGATCACTGCCCGTAACGCAAGCGTGGAGGCCATATCTCAACCAAACTGGCCGATTATCGTACAAAGGTGAGTAACTGTGCGCCTTTCAATGGCACATGTGACTAAGGTACAATTTACGGTTGACGCAAAATCTAATTTGACATCCCCTGGGGTTTGGAATGAGTGACCAGCAAAACGTGAAGAACGTGGATAAGGGTCGCCGCAATTGGTTGATTGCGACGTCAGTCGCTGGCGGCATCGGAGGCGTGGCGGTAGCGGTTCCGTTCGTCAGTACGTTTGCGCCGTCAGAGAAGGCAAAGGCCGCGGGAGCACCGGTCGAAGCCGACATCAGCGCCCTGAAAGCGGGCGAAATGATGACCGTCGAATGGCGTGGCAAACCAGTCTGGATTCTGAAGCGCACCGAGGAGATGCTCGCGTCGCTCAAGAAGACCGATGCGGAAGTCGCCGACCCCAATTCGGACGTCCCCTTCACCATGAAGACGCCCGAGTACTGCAAGAACGAAACCCGTTCGCGCTCCGAGCACAAAGACCTGCTGGTCGTGGTGGGCATCTGCTCCCACCTTGGCTGTTCCCCCTCCGGCCCCTTCGGCCCCGGTTCCAACCCGCAGCTTGGATCCGACCCCGGTTTCCTCTGCCCCTGCCACGGTTCGACCTTCGACCTGGCGGGCCGCGTGTTCAAGAACAAGCCGGCCCCGCAAAACCTCGACGTACCCCCCTACCAATTCCTGTCCGACACCAAGATCGTGATCGGCAAGGATGAAAAAGGAGACGCTTGACCATGGCGGCCGAAAAACAAGTCAAGACGACCGGCCTGCTTGGCTGGGTCGACGCACGCTTCCCCGCAACCCAGCTCTGGGAAGACCATCTTTCCAAGTACTACGCACCGAAGAACTTCAACTTCTGGTACTTCTTCGGCTCGCTGGCCCTGCTGGTCCTGGTCATCCAGATCGTCACCGGCATCTTCCTGGTGATGAACTACAAGCCGGACGGCACGCTCAACGCCGCCGGCATTCCCGTGGCCTATGCCAGCGTGGAATACATCATGCGCGAGGTACCCTGGGGCTGGCTGGTGCGCTACATGCACTCCACCGGTGCCTCGGCCTTCTTCGTGGTGGTCTACCTGCACATGTTCCGTGGCCTGCTGTACGGCTCGTACCGCAAGCCGCGTGAGCTGGTCTGGATCTTCGGCTGCCTGATCTTCCTGTGCCTGATGGCGGAAGCCTTCATGGGCTACCTGCTGCCCTGGGGCCAGATGTCGTACTGGGGCGCACAGGTGATCGTGAACCTGTTCTCGGCCATCCCCGTGATCGGCCAGGACCTGTCGCTGTTCATTCGTGGCGACTACGTCGTCAGCGATGCCACCCTGAACCGCTTCTTCTCCTTCCACGTCATCGCTGTGCCGCTGGTGCTGCTGGGCCTGGTGGTCGCGCACATCATCGCGCTGCACGAAGTGGGCTCCAACAACCCGGACGGCGTCGAGATCAAGGCCAAGAAGGACGCGAACGGCATCCCGCTGGACGGCATCCCCTTCCACCCGTACTACTCGGTGCACGACCTGATGGGCGTGGGCGGCTTCCTGATGATCTTCTCCGCGGTGATCTTCTTCTTCCCGGAGATGGGCGGTTACTTCCTGGAGTCGAACAACTTCTTCCCGGCAGACCCGCTCAAGACCCCGCCGCACATCGCGCCGGTCTGGTACTTCACGCCGTTCTACTCGATGCTGCGCGCCACCACCTCGAACTTCCTGCCGATCCTGTGGGTGTTCTTCGCGGTGCTGCTCGGCCTGGTGTTCCTGCGTAGCAAGGACACCCGCATCAAGCTCGGCGCGCTCGCCATCGCGGTGATCCTGGCCGTGGGCTTCTACTTCATCGACGCCAAGTTCTGGGGCGTGCTGGTGATGGGCGGCTCGGTCGTGATCCTGTTCTTCCTGCCGTGGCTGGACCACTCGCCGGTGAAGTCGATCCGCTACCGTCCGTCCTTCCACAAGACCATCCTCGCCGTGTTCGTGGTGGTGTTCGTCGTGCTCGGCTACCTGGGCGTCATGCCCCCGTCGCCGGTGGGTGAGAAGGTGTCGCAGCTGGGGACCCTGCTGTACTTCGCTTTCTTCCTGACCATGCCGCTGTGGAGCCGTGTCGGCCAGTTCAAGCCCGTGCCGGAACGTGTCACGTTCCACCCGCACTGAGCCCGGACGAACCCCGACAAGAGCACAAGGACACAAGATGAAAAAGCTGCTTTCGATTCTCGCGCTGGCCGGCGCCTGCTTTGCCGCCGCGCCCGCCATGGCCAGCGAAGGGGGCTATCCCCTCGAGCCGGCACCCGTGCAGACCAGCGATCTCTCCTCGCTGCAGCGCGGCGCCAAGCTGTTCGTCAATTACTGCCTGAACTGCCACGGCGCGTCCATGATGCGGTACAACCGCCTCAAGGACATCGGCCTGACCGACGACCAGATCCGCGAAAACCTGCTGTTCTCCGGCGACAAGGTCGGCGATATGATGACCATCGCCATGCAGCCGAAGGAAGCCAAGGCCTTCTTCGGTGCCGCCCCGCCGGACCTGTCGGTGATCTCCCGCGCCCGCGGCGACGACTGGCTCTACACCTACCTGCGCACCTTCTACCGTGACGACAACCGCGCCACGGGCTGGAACAACCTGGTATTCCCGAGCGTCGGCATGCCGCATGTGCTGTGGGAGCTGCAAGGCCAGCGCGCCGCCAAGTTCACCGAGGTGGAAGAGCACGGCGAGAAGGTCCACAAGTTCGCCGGCTTCGAGCAAATCACCCCGGGCAAGCTGAGCACGCTCGAGTACGACCAGTCGGTTGCCGACCTGGTCGGCTTCCTGGACTGGATGGCCGAGCCCGCCCAGAACCAGCGCAAGCGCCTGGGCGTGTGGGTGCTGATGTTCCTCGGCGTGTTCACCGTCTTCGCCTGGCGCCTGAACGCGTCGTACTGGAAGGACATCAAGTAACACGCGGTAAAGCCCCGGAGGGCCGGGGGCCTGAGGGGCGCAGGGCTGGAGTGGGTGTTGTGTCAAAGCAACTCCGCTCCAGCCCTTTTTGCTTTACCGGCAACGATGCCGCGGCATCGCATGGCACCGTGCTTGTGCACTTTGAAGCGCCCGCCTTCCTCAAAATAGCGTCAATATGTGCTCTAAACATCTCTAATTTGCTTTCTCCATATCGGTTCTGCCAGAATACCGATCCAGTCAACCGACCCAGCATCAAAGGAATCCAACCATGATGGTGTTGTATTCGGGCACCACCTGCCCGTTCTCCCAACGTTGCCGCCTCGTCCTGTTCGAAAAGGGCATGGATTTCGAGATCCGTGATGTTGACCTGTTCAACAAGCCGGAAGACATTTCGGTGATGAACCCCTACGGCCAGGTGCCCATCCTGGTCGAGCGCGACCTCATCCTGTACGAGTCGAACATCATCAACGAGTACATCGACGAGCGCTTCCCGCACCCGCAGCTGATGCCGGCCGATCCGGTGCAGCGCGCCCGCGCCCGCCTGTTCCTGTTCAACTTCGAAAAGGAACTCTTCACGCATGTCTACTCCCTCGAAAACGAGAAGGGCAAGGCCGCCGAGAAGAACCACGAGCGCGCCCGTGCTGCCATCCGCGACCGCCTGACCCAGCTCGCGCCGATCTTCGTCAAGAACAAGTACATGCTTGGCGAAGAGTTCTCGATGCTCGACGTCGCCATCGCCCCGCTGCTGTGGCGCCTGGACCACTACGGCATCGAACTGTCGAAGAACGCCGCCCCGCTGCTCAAGTACGCCGAACGCATTTTCAGCCGCCCGGCCTACATCGAAGCGCTCACCCCGTCGGAAAAGGTGATGCGCCGCTAAACCGGCCCATCGGCCCGAAGCCAATCGCCTCGGGCCGCCCGGAACGCGCCACGCGCCACTGGAAGCACAATGCCTGAAACCTCCACCAAGCCCTACCTGATCCGCGCCATCTACGAATGGTGCACGGACAACGGCTTCACGCCGTACATCGCCGTCTTCGTCGACGCCAACACCAGCGTGCCGCGCGAGTTCGTCAAGAACAACGAAATCGTGCTGAACGTCAGCTTCGACGCCACCAGCGGCCTGGACATGGGCAACGAGTGGATCAGCTTCAGCGCCCGCTTTGGCGGCATCTCGCGCAAGATCGACGTGCCCATCGAAAACGTGCTCGCCATCTACGCGCGCGAAAACGGCCAGGGCATGGCCTTCCCGGTGGAACGCAGCGTCCCCGAAACCCAGGCCGCCACGGAACGCGAGAACAATCCGCCGCCCAAGCTGGCCTCGGTGGAAAGCGAAGCGCCGGTCACCGCGCCAGCCAGCCAGGACCACGACGACGACGAACCCACGCCGCCGCCGATCTCACGCATCGGTGCCCGCAAGCCTTCGTTGAAGGTAGTGAAGTAAGCGCAGGAAGCCATCGTCAATTTGCGCCGCATGCAGTAGAATCGCGGTCTGCACCAAATAAGCCGGCTTAGCTCATCAGGTAGAGCAGTTGATTTGTAATCATCAGGTGGCGGGTTCGAGTCCTGCAGCCGGCACCAGTTTCAAATACCAAGCAGTGCAGGGAAGTCCAGAAACCCGCGTGAGATCAAGTATCTGCGCGGGTTTTTTGTTTGCCAACGTCCGGCTGGGCTCGTTGGCATCCGGGAGACTCTGGGGGCGCATAGGGGGCATCGGCCCGCTTGGGGCTTGTCTCCCACCCGCACCAAGAAAGAGCCGCCTTCAAGGCGGCTCCATTCACGCGGCTGGATCACGTCGCGTTAGGTTGCGGGGGATGCTCAGAACAGCCGCTGAAGATCATCCACTGCACGATCGAGCTGGCACTTAAGCAATGTCAGTATGCAGTGCCGCCCACCATCGTCGGCGGATGCAGTGCTGGACTGATCGAGCAGCGTTAGCATCAAGCCAATTCCAGCGCTGACACGTAGCAATTCATCGCAGCTTTCCATTGCCGTGTTGCGGACATGATCTCCACACGCTTCAAGTTGATTGACGATTTCCGCCGCACGAACCATCGCGTGTGGTTCATCTGCGCGGATTAGTGGACCCAATTCGGCGATCAGGTAGCGTTGCTCCAAGCCTGCCTGCGGGCGCGATGATCCGGCGTGCTTATCCATGGGCTGTCTTGATTGGAGGTGACACCGTGGCACTGCTTAGGACAACGGCAGTCGTACTCTCTGTCTCGACGCAAGCGCGTTGCCGCGAGCGATAGACGCCGGGAGGATTTGATCGAGCGATGGGCGGATTAATTCGCTCGGAACGAGCGAAGACACTGGGCATTGCAGCTTCCTTGGAATAGGGCCGCGCGGGACGCGGCTGTACACCTTGGACATATTCAGGCTGCTAAACCCGATCACCGTTGTTTCGGTGATGAGCCATTCTTGATGACCCCGCGGTGAGTGTCAAGCGCCCCTTGCCGGGCAGATCGCGGTTTTCACAACTTGTATCGTATTTCACCGCGCGGCCGCCACTACAGGGTTGTGATCGGCATCGCATAAGCATCTTCCTGCCTTGCGCCCGTAGCCTAGCCCGCATACCGTATTGTTCGCAAAGGTTCACAAAGCCATTAAAGATCCACTCAACCCCAACCGACAACCCTGGAGAGCCATGGCTCGCGCCCCCGAATCCATCAGCCCAACCAAAACAAGCAAATAAGGAAAAATCCGTGAATCGGAAACTCGCGCGCATGGCATGGATGGCCTCTTTCGCTTGTCTATCGGCCTGCGGTGGCGACGGCTCGTCGGCGGGATCGGGTGCTACCGTCCAGTCTGTGTCGGCAGTGAATGCCACTGCCTCCACCCTGCCGCCGGCGGCGCAAACGCCGGCCCCCACGCACTGGATGCCTGTCGCCACCGACACCTGGCAGCTGCAGTTGACCGGCACGATCAACACCAGCTACGCGGCGCAGGTTTATGACATCGATCTCTTCGATACGCCGCAAGCCACCATCGATGTGCTGAAGGGGCAGGGCAAGCGGGTGGTCTGCTATTTTTCCGCGGGCAGTTCCGAGAACTGGCGAGCGGATTTCAAGCAGTTCGCAGCCGCGGACATGGGCAAGGCCTTGTCCGGCTGGCCAGGGGAGCGCTGGCTGGATACGCGCTCGCCCAATGTGCGCAGGATCATGCAGGGGCGGATGGACCTGGCGAAGTCCAAGGGCTGCGATGGCGTGGATGCGGACAACGTCGATGGCTATACCAACGCGCCAGGCTTGCCGCTGACGGCGGCTACGCAACTCGACTACAACCTGTTCCTGGCGAACGAGGCGCATGCGCGGGGGCTGGCCGTGGGCTTGAAGAACGATGTGGACCAGATTGCGCAGCTGGCGACGGCGTTCGATTTCGCGGTGAACGAGCAGTGCTTCCAGTACAAGGAGTGCGCCAGCTATGCGCCGTTTTCCACCCAGGGCAAGGCGGTGTTCAACGTGGAGTACGCATCCAGGTACAAGGATGCGGCGACGCGCGCCGCGCTGTGCGCTTCGGCCAAGGCGGCGCATCTGCGTACGCTGGTGCTGCCGCTGAACCTGGACGATGCGTTCCGCTACGCCTGCGATTGAGGTAGCGTACGGCTGCTTCAGGCGGCCAGGCGCCGCTGCAGCGCCTCGGCATCCTGCACGCTAAGCAGGATGCCGTAGCCGAGCCTGGTGGGGAGGTAGAGCACGCGATCCGTGGTGACGGCGGCAAACAGCCTGCTGCCGTCGGCGCCGCGGTACCAGCCGGACTTGTAGCCCGGTACGCTGAAACCGTTCGTGCGCAGCCTGGGGCGCAGCGGGGAGCGCTCGCGCAGGTCCAGCACCTGCGCGCCGCCGGCCAGGTCGGAGAGCGGGATATCGATCGTATAGAAGCTGCTGCGCAGCCTGAACCTGCCGCCATCGAGCGACAGGGAGAAACGCCGCATGCAATACGCCAGCACGACAAAGGCGGCGCCCGTGATGCCAGGTATGAGCCGTGCGTCCGGCGCATGGCGTGCGCCGCCGGCCAGGTGCGCTGCCGCATAGGACAGCGCGAGCGGCAGCACCACGACCAGCAGGAAGAGCCATGCCAGCGTCTTGCCGCCGGCGGGCGTTACGGGGATGGGCTCACTCTCGGTGCGGTGGGTAGGCATGGGCTGTCGGGCTGCGATGCCCGGTGCGAATACCACATGATAGCGGTGATGGCAGCCGCCGGCGGAGCCGGACCTGGCCGCTGGATGGTTTGCGGCCCACCCTGAGCGCGGTGCACTGCTATGCGTCATGGCCTCACCCGTGTGGGGCCATATCGCTCTGCCAGGCATGCCTGCGCGCTGCGGCGCGGGCCTGTTTCCGGCTGCCCGGCAGGCCGGTGCGAATGCCTGGCGACACCGGTGCATTCGGCGCATCATCCCTTGCGTGGCCACGTTTTGCGGATGATGCGCATGGGCAGGCCAGCGACGACTCGGTGGGGGGGGCGCGACCGGATATGCCAGAAATGGCATGGATGTTGCGTGGCCTATTCGGCGCATCGCGCTGCCGTGCCCTGCCCGACTGGGTTGGCGGCGCGCAAGCGCAATCCCCAAACAGACTCCTCGACAGCCTGAACATGACTTCAATCGACAACAAGGCCTTCAGCCGCCGCGACCTGCTTGCGCTGGTCGGCAAGGCGGCGGGTGGCGCGGCGATGTACCAGGCCATGACCTCGCTCGGCTTCGCGGCGGAATCCGGCTACACGGGCCCGCCAAAACTCGATGGTGCCAGGCGCGGCGCCTCGGTGCTGATTCTCGGCGCGGGACTGGCCGGCATGGTGGCTGCGCTGGAGTTGCGGCGCGCCGGCTACAAGGTGCAGATCCTGGAATACAGCGGCCGCGCCGGCGGCCGTTGCTGGACCCTGCGCGGCGGCGACGTTTTCGCCGAGATGGGCGGCGCCGTGCAGCGCTGCGAGTTCGCCAAGGGCGAATACCTGAATCCTGGGCCGTGGCGCATTCCTTACCACCACCATGCGGTGCTCGACTATTGCAAGCGGCTGGGCGTGGCGCTCGAGCCTTTCGTGCAGGTCAACTACAACGCGCTGGTGCACTCGGCCAAGGCCTACGGCGGCAAGCCGCAGCGCTACCGCCATGTGCAGAGCGATTTCCAGGGCTATGTGGCGGAGCTGCTCGGCAAGGCGGCCACGCAGGGCAACCTGGACACGGCGCTCACGCGTGAGGACAAGGAAAAGCTGCTGGAGGGCCTGCGCAAATGGGGCGCGCTCGATGCGCAGATGCGCTACCGCGAAAGCGCACTCACCAGCGACCGGCGCGGCTACGAGACCGATCCCGGCGGCGGCCTGATGCCGCTGGCCAAGCCATCCAGGCCGCTGGAGCTGGGCGACCTGCTGCAATCCGGCCTGTGGCGCTATATCGCCAGCGGGCAGGAGTACGAATTCCAGAGCACGCTCTTCCAGCCGGTGGGCGGCATGGACATGATTGCCCAGGCCTTCCAGCGCGAGGTGGGCAGCCTGATCCGCTATCACGCCAAGGTGACGAAGATCGCGCAGGACGAGCGCGGTGTCACCGTGACCTATACCGACGACGCGCACGGCGGCGCCGTCACCCAGGCCAGGGCCGACTGGTGCCTGTGCACCATCCCGCTGTCGGTGCTGAGCCAGCTCGATGTGCAGGTGGGCGACGCCATGCAGCAGGCCATCAACGCGGTACCTTATGACGCCTCCATCAAGATCGGCCTGCAGTTCAAGCGCCGCTTCTGGGAGGAGGATGAAGCCATCTACGGTGGCATCAGCTATACCGACCTGCCCATCACGCGCATCTCCTATCCCTCCACGCGCTACGGCGCCAAGGGCAAGTCGGTGCTGCTGGGCGCCTATGCCTTCGGCCCCAATGCCTACGAGTTCACCGCCATGACGCCGCAGGAGCGTGTGCGCCGCGCGGTGGAGCAGGGCAGCCAGCTGCATCCGCAGTATGCGCGGGAGTTCGACAACGGCATCGCGGTGGGCTGGCACCGGGTGCCGTGGTCGCAGGGCTGCTATGGCTTGTGGACCGACGAAAGCCGGGAGAAGCACTACAGGAACCTCTGCCAGATCGATGGCCGCATCGCGCTGGCGGGCGAGCATGCTTCCTATATCCCGGCCTGGCAGGAGGGCGCGTTGCTGTCCGCGCTCGACGCGATCGAACGCCTGCATGCGCGTGCCGTCTCGTGATCCGCTGATCCGCTTCCACAGGAATCCACTTCCATGAATGCCATGATCTTCCAACGTGCGCTTGCCGTGCCGGCCCTGCTGCTGGGGCTGGCGTTGTCCGGGCTCGCGCAGGCGCAGTCCGATCCGGTCTTTTCCGCCGGGCCCAGGTTCCAGCAGACTTCCGGCGAGGCGATCTTCCATGCCATCTGCCAGGGCTGCCACATGCCGCAGGCGCAAGGGGCGAAAGGCGCCGCCGCGTATCCCGCGCTGGCCGGCGATCCCCGGCTGGCGGGAGCGGACTATCCGCTCTATGTGGTGCTGAACGGCCAGAAGGGCATGCCGTCTTTCGGCAAGATGCTCGACGATGCGCAGATCGCCGCCGTGGTGGGCTACGTGCGCACGCATTTTGGCAACCAGTACACCGATACCGTCACCGCGGAAAACGTCGCGAAGCTGCGGCACTGAGCGACGCGCCGCAAGGTCCGCCCGAGGCAGCACCAACGCCGATATCAACTACAAGGATTCCTACATGTCATTTCACTTCCGCAAGCCGGTCCTGGCGCTCTGCGCACTGTCCGCCTTCGCCGCCGGCGCGGCACATGCCGCCGACGATGTGATCCGTCACCGCATCCCCAACTCCACCTTTCCCATCGCCGCCGCCGTCGAGATTCCGACCACGGTTTCCACGGTCTATCTGTCCGGGCAGGTGCCGCCGGTGCAGGACGCCACCCAGCCGCGCGACAACCCGCTCGCCTATGGCGGCGATACCAGGGCGCAGACCGTCGGGGTGCTGAAGGCGATCGAGAAAAGCCTGGCCGGCCTGGGCCTGGGGCTGGGGGACGTGGTGAAGATGCAGGTGTTCCTGGTGGGGGATCCCGCCAAGGACAACAAGATGGATTTCGCCGGCTTCATGGAGGGTTACACGCAGTTCTTCGGCACCAGGGAGCAGCCGAACTTGCCGACGCGTTCGGTGTTCCAGGTGATGGGGCTGGCCAATGCCGCCTGGCGCGTGGAGATCGAAGTGGTGGCCGCGCGCCGCAAGTAGGGCCGGCACGCTTGCGCGGGCGCTAGCCGGGTTCGAGTTCGCGCCATGCCAGGAACAGGCGCGTGTCGAATTCCAGCTGGTGGTAGGCCGGCTCCATGTATTCGCAGAGCCGGTAGAACGCCTTGTTGTGATCGCTTTCCTTCAGGTGCGCGAGTTCGTGCACCACGATCATCCGCAGGAATTCGGGTGGCGCTTCCTTGAACAGGGACGCCACGCGGATTTCCTTCTTGGCCTTCAGCTTGCCGCCTTGCACGCGCGAGATGGCGGTGTGCAGGCCGAGCGCGCGATGCACCACGTCGATCTTGGCGTCGAACGCAACCTTGTGGATGGGCGGCGCGGTGCGCAGGAATTCCTGCTTCAGCTCCGCCGTGTAGTCGTACAGCGCGCGGTCGGTCTGCACGGTGTGGCGCGCGGGGTATTTCTTCGCCAGGTGCTCGCCCAGCCGGTTGGCGGCAACCAGCTGGCGCACCTGGTCCAGCACGCCCTCCGGATACGCGCTCAGGAAGCGCAGCGGATCCTTGACGCCGGGGCGCCAGGCGTTGCTGCCGGGGACGGGCATGTTACGGCTGCTCAATGGTGATGGTGGTGGTGATGCGACCAGTTGCCGTCGACGGAGCTGACGAAGGATGCCACTGCATCCTTGTCGCCGGTGGCGTGGCGCATCAGTTCACCGCACTTGCACCAGCCCTGGTACGGCGTGATATGCGAGCATGCCGATACTTTCTGCAGGAACAGCGTGACGGGCTTGGTGCACTTCTTGCACTTGAAGGTCAGGGTGCGGGCGGGTTTGGGGCTCATGTGATTCTTGCCTGGAAGCGGGATGATTCAACGGCGCCGGGACTGCCGCCGGCGCGCAACAAGCCGCATTTTAGCCTGCCCTCGCCACGCGCGTTCCCTTACTCCTTCACCGCCCCCGTCATGCCCGAGACGTAGTACTCGACAAAGAACGAATACACCAGCGCCACCGGCAGCGAGCCGAGCAAGGCGCCGGCCATCAGCGCGCCCCAGTGGTACACGTCGCCCTCGATCAGCTCGGTGACGATGCCCACCGGCACCGTCTTCACCTCGGAGGAGGAGATGAAGGTCAGCGCGTAGATGAACTCGTTCCACGACAGCGTGAAGGCGAAGATGCCGGCCGAGATCAGGCCGGGCACGGCCAGCGGCAGGATGATCTTGACCAGGATCTCCCAGCGCGTGGCGCCGTCGATCAGCGCGCACTCCTCCAGCTCGTAGGGAATGGAGCGGAAGTAGCCCATCAGCAGCCAGGTGCAGAACGGGATCAGGAAGGTCGGGTAGGTGAGGATCAGCGCCCAGCGCGTATCGAACAGCCCGAGCCGGAACACGATCGACGCCAGCGGGATGAACAGGATCGAGGGCGGGATCAGGTAGGCCAGGAAGATGGCCAGCCCGACCGGCTTGGCGCCCTGGAAGCGCAGCCGCTCGATCGCATAGGCGGCCAGCACGCTGGCCGCCAGCGAGGCAAAGGTGGACACCGTCGAGACGATCACGGTATTGAACAGCCAGGCCGGGTAGGGCGTGTCGAACAGCAGCTTCTTGAAGTGCGCGAAGGTGGGCGCCATCACCCAGAACGGGTTGGCGCTGCGCATCAGCAGTTCGCCGTCCGGCTTGAAGGCGGTGATCGCCATCCAGTAGAACGGAAACAGCAGCACGAAAACGAAGATGCCCAGCGGGATGTAGATGGTCACCCAGCGCCGCGGGATCGACTGCAGGTAGTCCATGCCCTGCTGTTCGGGCGCCGTCAGCGCCGCCGCATCGGCTTTGGCTTTTGCTTTCATTTGTCGCCTCCCTGTTGCCAGGCGCGCCGCTGCAGGCCGAAGTAGGAGAACAGGATTGCCGCCAGCAGGAAGGGCACCATCATGGTGGCGATGGCCGCGCCTTCGCCCAGCGAGCCGCCGGGAATCGCACGCTGGAAGGACAGCGTGGCCATCAGGTGGGTGGCGTTGAGCGGGCCGCCGCGCGTGAGCACGTAGATCAGCTGGAAATCGGTGAAGGTGAACAGCACCGAGAAGGTCATCACCACCGCGATGATCGGCGTCAGCAGCGGCAGCGTGACGTAGCGGAACTGCTGCCACGGCGTGACGCCGTCGATGGAGGCGGCCTCGTACAGCGTGGGCGAGATGGTCTGCAGCCCGGCCAGCAGCGAGATCGCGACGAAGGGAATGCCGCGCCAGACATTGGCGGCGATGGTGGAGAAGCGGGCCAGCCACGGGTCGCCGAGGAAGTCGATATAGCGGTCGATCAGCCCGAGCTTGACCAGGGTCCAGCTGATGATGGAGAACTGCGCGTCGTAGATCCACCAGAAGGCCAGCGCCGACAGCGCCGTCGGCACGATCCACGGCAGCAGCACGATGGCGCGGAAGAAGGACTTGAACGGCAGGTTCTTGTTGAGCAGCAGCGCCAGCCACAGTCCCAGCGCGAACTTCAGCACGCTGGCCACCACGGTGTAGAAGAGCGTGTTGAACAGCGCCAGCTGCGTCAGCGAGTCGCCGGCCAGGTAGGTGTAATTGGCCAGGCCGATCCATTCGCCGGTGCCGCCGATCTTGGTGTTGGTGAAGCCGAGCCACACGCCGAGACCGAGCGGATAGGTCAGGAAGACCAGCAGCAACAACGCGGTGGGCAGCATGAACAGCAGCCCGAGCGCATGGCGGTTGTTCAACAGCCGCGAGAGCGCGGGCACGCCCGGCGGCGGCTCCGGCATGACGAGCGGCTTGTCTATGCCTTGGTCCATCGGACCTCCTTTCCCCCGAGGGGCCTGGTTTGATGCACCGGCTGCCGCTTGCCCGGCACGCCCGCAGTGCGCTGCTTTGCCTCGCCCCGTCAAGCTCGAGCGGGGGAGACACGCCAGACGTCTGCGATGCCGGCCACGGCAAGGGCCGGCGGCGCTAAGCCTTGTAATACCGCTGCGCCCGCTCCGCCGCGCGCGCCGCCGCCTCCTTGGGCGTCTTGGAGCCACTGGCGGCCTCGGCCACCATGTCGACCACGATGTAGTCGGCCATGGCCGCTGCCGAAGCCGTGCCCAGCGGGCCGGCGTGGCCGTTGTCGAGCATCAGCGAGGCGGCCTCGCGGTAGACGGTGTGCTTGGGGTCGGCCGTCCAGATCGGGTTGGCCTCGTAGGCCTTGAGCGGCTGGCTGACGTAGCCGATGGCGGCTTCCATCCACGGGTTGTATTGCTCGGGCTCCATCATGAACTGCAGGTAGGCCTTGGCCGCGTTCGGGTACTTGGCATGCTTGAACAGCATCATTTGCGTGATCTGCATCAGCTCGGTCGGCTTGCCCGATGTGCCGATGGGAAAGTGCGCGTGCTGGATGTCGCGCGCCATTTCCTGCAGCTTGGGTTCCTTCGAATTCTTGGCCGCGTAGTAGACCGAGATGCCGTTGGCGGTCAGGCTGATCTGGCCGTCGAGGAAGGCCTTGTTGTTCGACGGGTCTTGCCACGACAGCGTGCCCGGCACGAAGGTGGCGTAGAGCTGCCTGGCATACTCCAGCGCGGCCCAGGTCTCGGGCGAGTTGACCACGACCTTGCCCTTGGTGTCGACCAGCATGCCGCCATGCGACCACAGCAGCCAGTGCGCCCAGTTGTTGCCGTCGCCGACCGCCTTGCCCAGCGCGAAGCCGCAGGGCGTGCCCTTGGCCTTGAGGCCCTGGCACAGCTTGAGGAAGCCGGGGAGATCCTTGGGAATGGTGTCGAAGCCTGCTGCCCTGACATGGCTTTCGCGATAGACCAGCGCATTGCCGACCACGCCCAGCGGCAGGCCGATCCACTTGCCGTTGTGCGTGCCGTATTTGCGGCAGACGTCGTACCAGCCGCCGTACTTGCCGCCCAGGTAGTCGGCCAGGCCGGTGAGGTCGACCAGCTTGTCGGGGTATTGCTGCGGGTCGTCGAACCAGCCGATGATGATGTCCGGCCCGCTGCCGACGCTGGCCGCCACCGCGGCCTTGGGCCGCACGTCTTCCCAGCCTTCGTTGTCGACGCGCACCTCGACGCCGGTCAGCTCGGTGAATTTCTTCGTGTTGGCATTCCACAGGTCTTCGTCGCCCTGCACGAAGCGCTTCCAGCGCAGCACGCGCAGCTTGGCGCCGGCTTCCGGCTTGGCCAGCAGCGGGGCCGGGGCGGCGAAGGCATGGCCGCCCAGCGCCGTGGTGGCGGCGACCGCAGCGGTGGATAGCAGGAAATCGCGCCTCGTGAAATTGGTCGGTGTGCTCATTGCTTTGTCTCCTCCGTGGTCAGGGGCTGCGCCCCGTGCTGGTCATGCCTGTTTCCCGGGCCGCCCGCCGGTGCCGGTGCGCCATGGCGCAGCAGCGTCTGGCCCGATTCGGCATCGAACAGGTGGCTGTGCTGGTGGTCGGGCACCAGGTGCAGGATGTCGCCCGCGGCGAAGTCGTGGCGCTCGCGGAAGACCGAGATGAACTCCGTCTCGCAGAAGCGGGAATAGATCTCGGTGTTGGCGCCGGTGGGCTCCACCACCGAAACGCGGGTCTGCAGGCCCTGGCCGGGCGCGCCCAGGCTCAGGTGCTCGGGGCGCGCGCCGTAGATCACGCGCTGGCCGTCGATGCCGGTGCGGCTGTCGAAGCGTGCGGGCGCGGGCAGGCGCGTGCCATCGGGGAACTCGACCATCGCCGCGCCGCCCTGGCGGTGCAGCACGCCGGGGATGAAGTTCATCGCCGGCGAGCCGATAAAGCCAGCCACGAAGAGGTTGTCGGGGCGGTCGTAGAGTTCGAGCGGCTTGCCGCGCTGCTCCACGCGGCCGTCGCGCATCACCACGATCTGGTCGGCCATGGTCATGGCCTCGATCTGGTCATGCGTGACATAGACCGAAGTGGTGCGCAGGCGCTGGTGCAGCTCCTTGATCTCCGCGCGCATCTGCACGCGCAGCTTGGCATCGAGGTTGGAGAGCGGCTCGTCGAACAGGAACACCTGCGGATCGCGCACGATGGCGCGTCCCATCGCCACGCGCTGGCGCTGCCCGCCGGAGAGCTGGCGCGGGTAGCGGTCCAGCAGGCTGTCCAGGCCGAGAATGGCGGAGGCCTGGTCCACCTTCCGCTTTATCTCGTCCTTGTTGCCCCGGGCGAGCTTGAGCGAGAAGGCCATGTTGTCGTAGACCGTCATATGCGGGTAGAGCGCATAGTTCTGGAACACCATGGCGATGTCGCGCTCCTTGGGCGGCAGGCGGTTGACCACCCGGCCGCCGATGGCGATCTCGCCGGTGGTGATTTCCTCCAGCCCGGCAATCATGCGCAGCAGCGTGGATTTGCCGCAGCCGGATGGCCCGACCAGCACGGTGAACTGGCCGTCTTCGATATCGATGTCCACGCCGCGTATGACCTGCGTGCTGCCGAAGATCTTCTCGATGCCGCGAATCTGTACCGATGCCATGCCTGGTGTCTCCATGTGGCGTTCGTGCGGGGGCCGCTGCTGCTAATCGTTCAACGTACGCCTCAGTGGTTGTCCTTGGGCACGGCGGCGCCGCTCTTGCCCACCAGGAAATCCAGGTCGGCGCCCAGGTTGGCCTGCTGCACATGTTCGACGTAGAGCCGGGTCCAGCCGCGTTCCATCGGCAGGGCGGGCGCCTGCCACGCGGCGCGGCGGCGCTGCAGTTCTTCGTCGGAAACATGCAGGTGCAGCTTGCGTGCGGCGACATCCAGCTCGACCATGTCGCCGTCACGCACCAGCGCCAGCGGGCCGCCAGCCGCCGCCTCGGGCGCCACGTGCAGCACCACCGTGCCATAGGCCGTGCCGCTCATGCGCGCGTCCGACACGCGGACCATGCAGGAGGCCGCGCCCATCATCAGCGCCGGCGTGGTCTTGTCGCAGCCCATCAGCAGCACCGCGCCGTCGATCGGGTTGCCGCGGATCGATTCGTCCACGTCCATGCTGGCCAGGTTGCGGAACAGCATCGCGTCGGGCGCAGCATGGTCTCGCCCAGCGACATCACCGGGAATTCGAGTGGGAAACCTCCCGCTTCCCACACGCCGATCTTGACCTGTTCAGCCAGCGTGCGGAAGTGCGAGTTGCAGGGGGGGAGTTCGGAATAGGTGTTGCAGATGCCGATGACCGGACGGCCGTCGAACTGGTCGTGGGGGATGCGGCGGTTCTTCAGCCACGAACGGTAGATGAAGCCATCGCGGTCGAGGCGGCCGAACCAGGCCTGGCTGCGGCGCGTGGGAGGCAATGGGGATGACGGGGGCTTCGGCGGCGTTTCGTCGTTCACTCGGGTCTCCTGCGTTCTGCGGGGTGCCGCGTGGCAACGTCCAGCGCGTTGGCGCCGCCTGTGCCGATGCCCGCTTTATTGTGCGATGCAGCTCCGGAATGCCTGCGACCGTCACTGCCTTGCCGCGCATGCCGAGTGAGCGGAGTCTAGTTCAGGAGTGTGGACAGGTAAACTGGTATTACCAATTAATGGTCTCTACGGATGCCGCCGCCCAGGCTGCGGCGCGTTCGCGCCCGGTCTGGACATTCAGGGGGGCGCTGCATAGACTCCAGCGGAGCGGACAACTGGTCAAGCCAATTGCGGGGCGGAACCTGTCCGCAGGTATGCCATCGTATAATCCGCGCCCTGGAGATTCGTCCTGGCCGCTCGGGGCCGCTTGTCCATGCCTATTCAGTCGATCGAACCGCAACGCCTCTACCGCCAGATCAGCAGCCAGCTGCGCGCGCTGATCCTGGCAGGCGAATTTCCCGCGGGCTCGCGCCTGCCGGCCGAGCGGGAGCTCTCGGTGCAGTTGGGCGTGAGCCGGCCGTCGCTGCGCGAGGCGCTGATCGCGCTCGAGGTCGAGGGCTATATCGAAGTGCGGATGGGCTCGGGCATCTATGTGCGCGAGCCGCCTGTGCCCGCCGAAGGCGGTTTCGACCTGTCCGGCGAGGAAGGGCCGCTTGAACTGATCCGCGCGCGCGCCCTGGTCGAAGGCGAGGTTGCCGCGCTGGCGGCAAGGACCGGGCGCAAGGCCCAGTTCGACGCGATCGAGGCGGCGATCGAACAGATGGCCGCCGATGCCGCGGCCGGCATCAAGCCGCTGGAAGCCGATCGCCTGTTTCATGTGCGCGTGGCCGAGGCCAGCGGCAACAGCGTGCTGGCGGGCGTGGTCAGGCGGCTCTTCGACCTGCGCCTGGGGCTGCTGTTCGACCAGCTGGACAGCCACTTCGAGACGCCCGAGGTATGGGCGCAGGCGATCGCCGAGCACCGTGAGGTGCTGGCGGCGCTGCGCGGCAAGGATCCCGAGCTGGCACGCAGCGTCATGCAGCGGCATATGGACATTGCCTTCCGCCGCCTGACCTCCAGCCTGACCCGCGCCCGCAAGCGCAACCGCAGCCCGAATGGCGGCGCAGACAGCAGTCCGGATGGCGCCAAGAGCCCGCCCGCCGTCACCGGGAAAACCGGCCGATCGCGCAAGAAGGCCTCCTGACAGGCCGCGGCCGGAGCGGCTTTGCTACACTTGGCCGATTCCCTCCCCCGATTCCCTCATTTCTCTCGGATCCGCATGGCACAGTACGTATTCACCATGAACCGCGTGGGCAAGATCGTCCCGCCCAAGCGTCACATTCTCAAGGACATCTCGCTGTCCTTCTTCCCGGGCGCCAAGATCGGCGTGCTGGGCTTGAACGGCTCGGGCAAGTCGACCGTGCTGAAGATCATGGCGGGCATCGACAAGGAGATCGAGGGCGAAGCCACGCCCATGCCCAACCTGAACATCGGCTACCTGCCGCAGGAGCCGCAGCTGGATCCCGAACAGACCGTGCGCGAATCGGTGGAAGCCGCGCTGGGCGGCGTGTTCGAGGCGCGCCAGAAGCTCGATGAGATCTATGCGGCGTATGCCGAGCCGGACGCGGATTTCGATGCGCTGGCGGCCGACCAGGCCAAGTACGAAGCCATCCTCGCGGCCAGCGACGGCAACAATGCCGAGCTGCAGCTGGAGATCGCCGCCGATGCGCTGCGCCTGCCGCCGTGGGATGCCAAGGTGGGCAACCTGTCCGGCGGCGAGAAGCGCCGCGTGGCGCTGTGCCGCCTGCTGCTGTCGCGCCCCGACATGCTGCTGCTCGACGAACCCACCAACCACCTGGATGCGGAATCGGTGGAATGGCTGGAGCAGTTCCTCACGCGCTTCCCCGGCACCGTGGTGGCGGTGACCCACGATCGCTACTTCCTGGACAATGCGGCGGAATGGATCCTGGAACTGGACCGCGGCCACGGCATTCCCTGGAAGGGCAACTACAGCTCCTGGCTGGACCAGAAGGAAGCCCGCCTGAAGCAGGAAGAGTCGAGCGAGTCGGCACGCCAGAAGGCGCTGCACAAGGAACTGGAATGGGTGCGGCAGAACCCCAAGGGCCGGCAGGCCAAGTCCAAGGCGCGTCTGGCGCGCTTCGACGAACTGAACAGCCAGGAATACCAGAAGCGCAACGAAACCCAGGAAATCTTCATCCCCGCGGGTGAGCGCCTGGGCAACGAGGTGATCGAGTTCAACGGCGTGAGCAAGGCCTACGGCGACCGCCTGCTGATCGACGACCTCAGCTTCAAGGTGCCGCCCGGCGCCATCGTCGGCATCATCGGCCCCAACGGCGCCGGCAAGTCGACCTTCTTCCGCATGCTCACCGGCAAGGAACAGCCGGACAGCGGCGAGATCAAGGTGGGCCCGACCGTCAAGATGGCCTACGTGGACCAGAGCCGCGACGCGCTCGACGGCAGCAAGACCGTGTTCGAAGAGATCTCCGGCGGCGCCGACGTGCTGACGGTTGGCCGCTACGAAACGCCGTCGCGCGCTTATATCGGCCGCTTCAACTTCAAGGGCTCGGACCAGCAGAAGCATGTGGGCACGCTCTCGGGCGGCGAGCGCGGACGCCTGCACCTGGCCAAGACGCTGATCTCGGGCGGCAATGTGCTGCTGCTGGACGAACCCTCCAACGACCTCGACGTGGAAACGCTGCGCGCGCTGGAAGACGCGCTGCTGGAGTTCGCCGGCTGCGTGATGGTGATCTCGCACGATCGCTGGTTCCTGGACCGGATCGCCACCCACATCCTGGCCTTCGAAGGCGAGTCGCACGTGGAGTTCTTCCCGGGCAACTACCAGGAATACGAGGCGGACAAGAAGCGCCGCCTGGGTGAAGAGGGTGCCAAGCCCAAGCGTATCCGCTACAAGCCTATCGCGCGATAAGCACGATCAGGCCGGTGGCGCGCGGTTGCGCGCTACCACAGGGCAAAGGGCCCCGCGTGCGCGGGGCCCTTTGCTTTTTGCGTGTCCGGCTTTACGCCACGTTCGCGTTGCGCGCCGGCGCCGGCTTGGGCACCAGCCTCAGCTTGGTAATCTCCGAAGGCGCGCCAAACCGCTTGGGCGGTCCCCAGTAACCGGTGCCCCTGCTCACATATACCCACATCGCCTCGTGCCGGTTCAGCCCGGCGGTATAAGGCTGCTGCATCGGCACGAACAGGTTCCACGGCCAGAACTGGCCGCCATGCGTATGCCCGGAAAGCTGCAGGTCGAAGCCCGCGGTGGCAGCGGCGGTTGCCGTGCGCGGCTGGTGCGCCAGCAGCACGCGCGCGGCTGCGACGGCGGGTGCGCCCGCCAGCGCGCCGGCCGGGTCGCTGCGATGGCTTTCGTCGAAACGGTGCGCGGTGTAGTCGGTCACGCCGGCCAGCACCAGCGCTTCCTCGTCCTGGCCGATCACCACATGCTCGTTCATCAGCACGCGCAGGCCCAGCCTGCGCAGCTCGTCGATCCACGGCCCGGCGCCGGCGTAGTACTCATGGTTGCCGGTGACGAAGTAAGTGCCGTGGCGCGCTTTCAGGTCGCCCAGCGGGGCGGTGTGCGAGGCCAGTTCGCGCACGGTGCCGTCGACCAGGTCGCCGGTGATGGCGATGGCGTCCGGCGCCAGCCCGTTGACGCGCTCGACGATGCGTTCCAGGTAGGCGCGCTTGATGGTCGGGCCAACATGGATATCGCTGATCTGCACGATGGTGAAGTCGTGCAGCGAGTCGGGCAGGCCGGCGATCGGCACCTCCACCTCCACCACCCGCGCCAGTCTCCGCGCATTGACGAATCCCAGCGCGGTGACCAGCAGCGCGAGCACGGGCGCCGCGGCGGCGGTACGGGGCAGCAGCCAGGCCGGATGCCAGCCGGCGATGGCGCTCACCAGCAAGAGTACGTCGCGCCCCACCGTCAGCACCAGCAGCGAGGAGAAGAGGCCCATCGCCAGCATGCCGACCCAGGTGAGGGCGTCGGACCAGGGCTGGTCCAGGCGCCGGGCCAGCAGGCCGGCGGGAATCAGCGGCCAGGACAGCGCCAGCCACGCCACGGCCAGCGCCTTGGCGATGAACGGCACGGGCAGGTCGGGCAACAGGCGCAGCCCGATATAGGCGTGCAGCAGGCCGACCACGAGGGCGGCAACGAAAACGGTGGTGCGAGGGGGCATGGCACCTTCTGCGGAGGAGGATGGGCTTGGCGGCCGGCCGGGTGCGGCCCGCGTCACGCTGTTGCCGGTCGGGCGGCGGCCACAGTCAAGAGTAGTTTGGGCCGGAAGCGCCGCACTTCAAGGAAAGATTGCAGAGCGCGGCGACGCGTGCCGGCGGGCCCGATCAAGCAAGCTGCGAGCCCGGCATGCCCTGGCCAGCTCAGCGTGCCGACCAATTCACCTGCCGCACGCCCAGCGCGGTTACCACGCCGTAGGCGCTGATGCCCAGCGCCACGCCGAGGAAGTGGCCGTCCAGGCCCATGCCGGCCACGTTCGCCAGCAGCCAGCCGCCGCCGGCGGCCAGCGCGATGCGCGAGACGCCGGCCGCCATCGGCCAGCCCATGCGGCCCGCACCCATCGACGCGAAATACAGCGCCATGCCCAGGCCGAAGCCGCCAAAGGCCGGGGCGACCCAGGACAGCGCGCGCGCGGCGATGCCCGCCACTTCGGCATCCTTGGTAAAGAGCCCGGCAAAGGTGTCCGGCGCCAGCCCGACCGCCGCGCCCACCGCGCCGGCCACCGCCAGCGCCAGCAGCGCCCCGGCCCAGGCCGTGCGCCGCGCGGTGATCCAGTCGCCCGCGCCCACCGAACGGCCCACCAGCGCGGTCAGCGCCGAGCCGACACCGAAGGCCAGCGGAATCATCAGGAACTCCAGCCGCGCGGAAATGCCGTAGGCGGCCACCGCCGCCGTGCCGTAGTGGCGCAGTTCGGCGGTCACCAGGATGGTGGTCAGGTTGGCCACCGAGGCCAGCGCGCAGGCCACCAGCCCCACCGACAGGATGCGCGTGAACAGCGCCCGCGAAGGGCGCACCCGCAGCACCGGCACAAAGCCCGCGCCGCCACGCAGCACCACCCAGGCCATGGCCAGCGCCGCCGCCCACGACACCGCCGCCAGCGCCGCGCCGATGCCCGCCAGGCCCATGCCCGCCGGCTCGGCCAGCGTCCATGCCAACACCGGGAAGGCGATCCACATCAGCGACAGCACGCGCGCCGCCAGCGCGTGGCGGCCGCCGCCGCGCAGCACCGAGGCCAGCGTGTTGGCCAGCCAGGCTGGCACCGCGCCCGCCCCGAACAGCCAGATCGCGTAGGTGGCGGCAGCGTCGGCGGCAGCCTGCCCGGCCACCGCGCCGAGGATGCCGCGCGGGAACCCGGCCAGCGCCACGGCGAATACCAGGCCCGCGGTGATGGCGATGATGAGCGCGTGCAGCACCAGCGACGAAGCCTCCTCGCGCTTGCCCGCGCCGAGCGCGCGGGCGATGGCGGCCACCACGCCGCCGCCCATGGCGCCGGTGGACATCTGCTGCAGCAGCAGGGCGAAGGGCAGCACCACCGCCCAGCCCGCCAGCGCCGCCGTGCCCTGGCGCGCCGCCAGCCAGGTCTCGAGCAGTTGCGCCGCGGCCTGCAGGAAGGCGATCAGGCTGGTGGGCGCGGCCAGCACCAGGATGCCGCGCACCAGTTCGCCCATCGGCGGCTGGCCGGCAGCGGCGGTGTTTGCAATGGCAGAGGACGCCAGCGCGGCTCCGGCCAGCGGATTGGCTTGTGGCTCATTCATGGCCGGGCTCGTCTTCATCCGCCGTCATGGCGGCGGCTTCGCCGGCAAACCGCCGCCGCAGATAACCGCCCGCGCCCGGGCCGGGCGCCACGCGCAGGTCGTCCACCGTTACCGGACTGCCGTCGGCCCGGGTCAGCGCCGGCGCGGCGATCTCGCCGCCGGTACGCCTGTCCTGCAACAGGGTGAGCGGGCCGCGTTCGTCGGTCATCCAGCGGTCGGCCCAGGCCTTGAGCGCCACGAAGGCGGGGAAGAAGCCGCGGCCTTTTTCGCTGAGGCGGTAGACATGGCGCGCGCTGTCGGGCGCCGGCACCCGCTCCAGCATGCCGTGCTCCACCAGGGTTTTCAGGCGCGCGCTCAGGATGTTGGGCGCAATGCCCAGGTGGCGCTGGAATTCGTCAAAGCGGGTGCTGCCGTAGAACGCCTCGCGCAGCACAAGAATGGCCCAGCGCTCGCCCAGCACCGCCATCGAGCGGGCAATCGGGCAGGGCATGCTGGCAAAGTCGGTATGGCCCATGGTCTCCTCCGTCCGGCTTGCGGGTTTGGTCTTTACGTTTACTTTCGTATTGCAAGCCAAGGGTGTCCGCGCATCTTAGCTTGCAAATTGAAAGTTTGCAGGCGAGCGGGCAGGCTGCGGTTGCCGGCAGCCCCGGCCGGGCGTCAGGGTGGATCCAATGCAGCGGCATTGCCGCTGAAAACATCCAGCGCCGGAATCCGCTGGCGCAGGAATTCGATCAGCGCCCGCGTGGCCATCGACGGGTGGAGGTTGGGCGTGGTGATGATGAAGAGCCGGTTGCCCAGGCCCTCGGGTTTCCATTCCTTCAGCACCGGCACCAGGCGGCCTTCGCGCACATCCTCCCAGCCCGCGTAGACCGGCAGCAATCCCACGCCGTGGCCCTCGCGCACCGCGCGCATCAGGAAGGGAAAATGCTCGGACTGCAGATGCGGGCTCAGCTCGACCTCGTCGCGCTGGTCGCCGCGATCGAGGGTCAGGATGAAGCGCCGCGCGGGGTAGGGCGGGCACAGGAACTGGCAGCGCGCCAGGTCGGCCGGCGCCAGCAGCGGTCCGCTGCGCGCCAGGTAGGCGGGCGCGGCGCAGAGTTGCCAGTCGATCGCGCAGATATCGCGCGCCACGTGGTCCAGCGGCGGCTGCGAGGTGACCTTGAGCGCCACGTCGATCTCGGCGGCGATCAGGTCTACCACGCGATTGGCGAAGAACACGCGCAGCGTGATGCCGGGATGCCGGTCGGCGAACTCCAGCAGCAGCGGCGCCAGGAAGGTGTCGCCCAGCCCGGTGGGCACGCTGATCCGCACATGGCCGCGCAGGGTCTTGCCCAGGCTGTCGATCTCGGCCTGGGCCGAGGCCACCTCCTGCAGGATGCGCAGGCCGTGCTGGTAGAGCGAGCGGCCCGGCTCGGTGAGCTCCAGCCGGCGCGTAGTGCGGCGCAGCAATTGCGCGCCGGCCTGGTGCTCCAGTTCGCGCAGCTGGCGGCTGACCTGCGAGCGCGTCACGCCGCGCCGGCGCCCCGCCTCGGACAGATTGCCGGCCTCGACGATATCGACGAAGGCCTGGATCAGGTTGAGGTCCATCGGGGATTCCATGGAGGATTGTCGATTCTGGCGCAACATTGTGAGTCGCTGCGGGGGAATTGTCGATGCCGTGCCACGGGACTACAGTGTCCCTTCCCCGCCGGACCGGCTGCGGCGGGGCCAGACCGGCGCAGGAACGCACCAAGGCGCCGCACAACAAGGAGGAGACACCATGTTCAAGGACGATCTTTTCGCCGGTCAGCGCGTGCTGATCACCGGGGGCGGCACCGGGCTGGGCCTGATCATGGCCCAGCGGCTGGCAGGGCTGGGCGCGGAACTCCACCTGTGCGGCCGGCGCCTGGCGGTGCTGGACCAGGCCGCCGAGATGCTGCGCGGCCAGCATGGCGGCAAGGTGGTGACCCATGCCGTGGATATCCGCGACGCCGCCGCCGTCGATGCCATGATCGAGTCCATCTGGACCCGGCACGGCCCGCTCGACTGCCTGGTCAACAACGCCGCCGGCAACTTCATCAGCCGCACCGAGGACTTGTCGCCCAATGGCTTCAACGCCATCTCCGACATCGTTTTCCGCGGCACCTTCTACACCACCCAGGCGGTCGGCAAACGCTGGATCCGCGACGGCCATCCCGGCACGGTGCTCTCCATCGTGGTGACCTGGGTCTGGACCGGATCGCCCTTCGTGGTGCCGTCCGCCATGTCCAAGGCCGGCGTGGATGCCATGACCAAGTCGCTGGCGGTCGAGTGGGGCCGGCACGGCATCCGCTGCAACGCCATCGCGCCCGGCGTGATCCCCACCGAGGGCGCGGGCTCGCGCCTGCGCCCGCAGGATTCGCAGCTAGACGCGATGAGCGGCCAGAACCCCACCGGCCGTATCGGCCAGCCGCAGGACATCGGCAACCTCGCTGCTTTCCTGCTGGCCCGCGACAACGCCTGGATCAATGGCCAGACCATCGCGCTGGATGGCGGCGACTGGCTCGCCAACGGCGCTTATTTCAAGCAATACCTGGGCTGGGGCGATGCCGAGTGGCAGGCCGCGCGCGAGCGCATCGCCGCCAGGAACGCCGCCGACCGTGCCGCCCGCACGGTCAACGCCCCGGCTCCCACGACCATGACCAAACAAGCTGGAGACAACTGAATGGCAGCCGACCTCTGGTTCGAAGGTACCCACCTGAGCGGCGACGCGCTGCTGGATCGCGGCGCGCGCCTGGCCGGCGGCCTGCGCGCGCTCGGCCTGGCCGAAGGCGACGTGGTGGCGGTGCTGCTGCGCAACGACGCGGTCTTTGCCGACATCGTTCACGCCTGCCGCACGGCCGGCGTGTATTACTGCCCGATCAACTGGCACTTCACCGTCGAGGAGATCCGCTTCCTGATGGCCGACAGCGGTGCCCGCGCCTTGATCGGGCATGCCGACCTGCTGGACGGCATGCGCGCCGCGATACCCGAAGGCGTGCAGGTGCTGGCCGTCGCGGTGCCGGGCCAGGACAGTCCCGCGGGCGCGATCGACTACGAAAGCTGGCTGGCCGTGCAGCCGCACTACGACGGCCCGCGCGTGGCGCCGCGCGGCCATATGGCCTATACCTCCGGCACCACCGGCCGCCCCAAGGGCGTGCTGCGCGCGGCGATACCGCTGGCCACGATGGAAGAACAGCTGGCGCGCATGCGCTCGGTGGTGGCGCAGACCATGGGCATCGAGCAGGGCTGCCGCGCGCTGATGGCCGCGCCGCTGTACCACAGCGCGCCGGGTGTGTTTATCCAGAACGCCCTGCAGGTCGGCGAACGCCTGGTGCTGTGCGCGCGTTTCGATCCGGAGCAGGTGCTGGCGCTGGTGGAAAAGCATCGCATCGATGTGCTCTACCTGGTGCCCATCATGTATGTGCGCATGCTCAAGGTGCCGCCCGAGGTGCGTGCGCGCTACGACCTCTCCTCGCTGCGCTTCGTCGCCTCCACCGGCGCGCCGTGCGCGCCCGAGGTCAAGCGCGCCATGCTGGACTGGTTCGGCCCGGTGATCCACGAAACCTACGCGTCGAGCGAGGCCGGCATGATCACCGTGGCCACGCCCGCGGACGCGGTGGCCAGGCCTGGCACCGCCGGCCGCGCGGTCGACGACGGCGAAGTGCGCATCCTCGACGAGCAGGGACGGCCTTGCGCGCCCGGCGAGATCGGCCTGGTCTATGTGCGCCAGCCGGCTTATCCCGACTTCACCTACCGCAACAACGAAGCGGCCCGCAGCGCCATCGACCGCGACGGCCTGGTCAGCCTGGGCGACATGGGCTATCTCGACGCCGACGGCTACCTGTTCATCTGCGACCGCGCCTCCGACATGGTGATCTCCGGTGGCGTGAACATCTATCCGGCCGAGATCGAGCACGAACTGGTGCGCTATCCCGGCGTGGCCGACTGCGTGGTGTTCGGCGTGCCCGACGACGAATACGGCGAGCGCCTGCTGGCCATGGTGCAGCCGGTGCCGGGCGCCAGCCTGGAAGAGGGCGCGATCATCGAATGGCTGCGCCGGCACCTGTCCGGCTTCAAGGTGCCGCGCACCATCGTGATCGAAGCCCAGCTGCCGCGCGACGACACCGGCAAGCTGGCCAAGCGCCGCCTGCGCGACAAGTACTGGGAAGGGCGCACGCGGCGCGTCTGAGAAGCGCAGGCCCGGCTTCCGGCAAGCCGGGTACGAGGCAACAAAGCAACAAAGCAACAAAGCAACAAAGCAACAAACACGAAGGAGACAATATGCAACGCTGGATACCCGGATGGCGCGCCCTTGCCGGCGCCGCGGCGCTCGCTTGCGCGCAGGTCGCAATGGCTGCTGCCTTCCCCGACAGGCCGGTCAGGCTGGTGGTGCCCTATGCGCCCGGCGGCTCGGCCGACCAGCTCGCGCGTGCCATGGCCGATGGCATGGGCCGCGAACTCAGGCAGCCGGTGGTGGTGGAGAACCGGCCCGG
>NZ_JARJLM010000207.1 GCF_029335485.1 Cupriavidus basilensis | reverse complement strand
GAACAATGCTTGCAATGCGTGCACTGGCGCCGGCCCGTACCGGCTGCTCGGTTCCTGCGGGCCGAGGCCGGACCTGCCGCGCTACGGCAGGAACGCGGTGCATTTCGAACAGCGCCTTGCACCATCGAGGGGCTTCCCGCCTTCCCGACTATCCTGCGTGCTTGCCTCGCCTCGCTCAGCCAACCGGGCGCAATCCTGTCCGGTGGCAATCAGACTCCCGAACCAGGCGGTCCGTCCGCAACGGATGGCGTTTCGCCGTCCCGGCTGCGGCGGGTTCTGCACTGGCTGCCTGCCAATGCCGGCATCGCCGGCCGCCGGCGGATAAACCCGCTGCCGGCAAGCCTGAACATGGCCGCTCGGCCGGATGATGCACGGGTTGCCGGGCAGCACCGCGCCGCCGCCCGGCGCCTCCCGGATCGCAGTACCCTTCACGCGCTTCGCCACCTGCCACCGAGATCCAGGAGCACGCGCACGTTCATGCTGCCAGTCCAAACCTACTGATCCTGAGGTCTCTTCATGCGCGTCGAACGGGTTCCATTTCGCCATATCGGTGCGGCGGCTGCCGTCTTCCTTTCCGCGTGCGGACAGAAACCAGCGGCACCGCCGCCGCAAGCGTTCGAAGTCGGCATCGTCACCGTCAAGCCGGCCACCGTGCCCGTCACCACCGAGTTGCCGGGCCGCACGAGTGCCTTCCTGGTGGCACAGGTGCGGGCCCGGGTCGACGGCATCGTGTTGCGCCGCGAGTTCACCGAGGGTGACGAAGTCAAGGCGGGCGAGCGCCTCTACAAGATCGACCCGGCGCCCTACGTTGCCACGCTAAACAGCGCCAAGGCAGCCCTGGCGAAGGCGCAGGCCAACGTGGCTACGCAAGACGCGCTGGTCCAGCGCTACAAGGTACTGGTCGCGGCAAATGCCGTAAGCAGGCAGGACTACGACAACGCCGTTGCCGCGCTGGGCCAGGCGGTCGCGGACGTGGCCGCCGGCAAGGCCAGCGTGGAAACGGCGCAGATCAACCTGGGCTACACCGATGTCACCTCGCCGATCACCGGCCGCAGCGGCTTGTCGCAAGTCACGCCGGGCGCCTACGTGCAAGCCAGCCAGGCAACGCTGCTGACCACCGTGCAGCAACTGGACCCGGTCTATGTCAACCTGACGCAATCGAGCGTCGACGGCCTGCGGCTACGGCGCCAGATCCAGGAAGGACGCCTGCAGACCAGCGGCATCCATGCCGCGAAGGTCACCCTGTTTCTCGAGGATGGACGGACCTACCCGCAGACCGGGCAGCTCCAGTTCACCGACGTCAGCGTCGACCAGAGCACTGGTTCGGTGACCGTGCGCGCCATCTTCCCGAACAAGGACCGCGTACTGCTGCCCGGCATGTTCGTGCGCGCGCGCATTGACGAAGGCGTCAACGACAAGGCCATCGTCGTGCCCCAGATCGGCGTCACGCATGATCAGAAGGGACAGGCGGTGGTACTCGTCGTCGGCCCGGACAACAAGGTCGCGCAACGCCAGATCGTCACCGCGGGCACCTACCGCGACAGCTGGGTGGTGGACAGCGGCCTGAACCCCGGCGACCGCGTGATCGTGAACGGCGTGGAAAAGGCGAAACCCGGCATGACGGTCAAGGCGGTCGAAGCCACGCTGCCGGCACCGCCGGCCTCCGGCGCGCAGGCGCCGGCCATGCCCGCCGCGAGCGCGGCACCTGGCGCGGCCAGCGCGCCGGTTGCCCCGGCTCCTTCGTCTGCTCCGGCAGCGCAATAAAAGGGAGCCTGTTTCATGGCAAAGTTCTTTATCGACCGGCCGATCTTCGCGTGGGTGATCGCCATCATCCTGATGCTGGCCGGGCTCGCGTCGATCTTCACGCTGCCGATCGCGCAGTACCCGACCATCGCCCCGCCCGCCGTGCAGGTCAGCGCAACCTATCCCGGCGCGTCCGCGAAAACCGTCGAGGACACCGTCACGCAGGTCATCGAGCAGCAGATGAGCGGCCTCGATCACCTGCTGTACCTGTCGTCCACCAGCGACGACGCCGGCACGGCAACCATCACGCTGACCTTCGCGGCCGGCACCAATCCGGACATCGCGCAGGTGCAGGTGCAGAACAAGCTGCAGCTCGCCACGCCGCTGCTGCCGCAGGCCGTGCAGCAACTCGGCACCAAGGTGACCAAGTCCAGCAGCAGCTTCCTGCTGATCCTGGCCTTCGTGTCCAAGGACGGCAGCATGAGCCGGTACGACCTGGCGAACTACGTGGCGTCGAAGGTGCTGGACCCGATCAGCCGGATCGACGGGGTCGGCACCGTGACGCTGTTCGGCTCGCAGTACGCCATGCGGATCTGGCTCGACGCCCCCAAGCTGAACAACTACAGCCTGACCCCGATCGACGTGAAGAACGCCGTCGTTGCACAGAACGTGCAGGTGGCCGGCGGCAGCCTGGGGGGCACGCCCTCGGTGCCGGGGCAGATGCTGCAGGCGACCATCACGGAAGCCACGCTGCTGCAAACGCCCAAGCAGTTCGGCGACATCCTGCTGAAAGTCAATACGGACGGCTCGCAGGTGCGCCTGAAGGATGTCGCGCGTATCGAACTCGGGGGCGAGAACTACAACTTCGACACCAAGTACAACGGACAGCCGACCGCAGCCTTCGGCATCCAGCTGGCCACCGGCGCGAACGCGCTGGACACGGCCAAGGCGGTACGCACCAAGATCGCCGAGCTATCGAGGTATTTCCCGAACGCGCTGGTAGTGGAGTACCCGTACGACACGACGCCGTTCGTGAAGCTATCGATCGAGGAAGTGGTCAAGACCCTGTTCGAAGGGATCCTGCTGGTGTTCCTGGTCATGTACCTGTTCCTGCAGAACCTGCGCGCCACGCTGATTCCGACCATCGCCGTGCCGGTGGTGCTGCTCGGCACCTTCGCAGTGATGTCGGTGGTCGGTTTCTCCATCAACACGCTGTCAATGTTCGGGCTCGTGCTTGCCATCGGCCTGCTGGTGGACGATGCCATCGTGGTGGTGGAGAACGTCGAACGGGTCATGGCCGAGGAGGGGCTGTCGCCGCGCGACGCGACCCGCAAGGCGATGGGGCAGATTACCGGCGCCCTGGTCGGGGTGGCGCTGGTGCTGTCCGCGGTGTTTGTGCCGGTGGCGTTCTCGGGCGGCTCGGTCGGCGCGATCTACCGGCAGTTCTCGCTGACCATCGTCGCCGCGATGGTGTTGTCCGTGCTGGTGGCCCTGATCCTGACACCGGCGCTGTGCGCGACCATGCTCGAGCCGATCCCGAAAGGCCATCACGATGAAAAGACCGGCTTCTTCGGCTGGTTCAACCGCATCTTCGCGAAAAGCCAGAAGAAATACCATGGCGGCGTGGTGCACGTGATCCGCCGCTCGGAGCGCTGGCTGATCATCTACCTGGTGGTGATCCTGGCCGTGGGCCTGCTGTTCGTGCGGCTGCCGAAGGCTTTCCTGCCCGAGGAAGACCAGGGCACGCTGTTCGTGCTGGTGCAGGCGCCTGTGGGCTCCACCCAGGAACGTACCGCAAAGGTACTGGCGGACGTGCAGAACTACCTGCTCAGCGAAGAAAAGGACGTGGTCGAGGCGGTACTGACGGTCAACGGTTTCAGCTTCGCCGGCCGCGGCCAGAATTCGGGCCTGGCGTTCGTTCGCCTGAAGGATTTCTCCGTGCGGCAGGCATCCAACCTGAAGGCCCCTGCCCTGGTGGGCCGGATATTCCGGCACTTCTCCGGGTACAAGGACGCCAATGTGTTTCCCGTGAATCCGCCATCGATCCCGGAACTCGGCACCGCCTCCGGCTTTGACTTCGAACTGCAGGACCGCTCCGGCCTTGGCCACGAGAAGCTGATGGCGGCGCGCAATCTGCTGCTCGGCATGGCGGCGAAAGACCCGATGCTCGCGCAGGTGCGCCCGAATGGCCTGAACGACACGCCGCAGTTCAAGGTCGGCATCGACCGCGAAAAAGCCAACGCGCTGGGCGTCAGCCCATCCGACATCGACCAGACCTTCTCCACCGCCTGGGCCTCGCTGTACATCAACAATTTCCTGGATACGGACAACCGGATCAAGAAGGTCTACCTGCAAAGCGAGCCGAAGTACCGCATGAACCCGGAGGACCTGTACACCTGGTATGTGCGCAATTCGGCCGGGACCATGGTGCCGTTCTCCGCGTTCGGGACGGGGGCATGGATCTACGGCTCGCCCAAGCTCGAGCGCTACAACGGGATTCCCGCGGCCGAAATCCAGGGTGCGGCGGCCCCGGGCAAGTCGACCGGCCAGGCCATGGCGGCCGTCGAGGCCATCGCGGCGAAACTGCCGGACGGCATCGGCTACGAATGGACAGGCCTGTCGTATCAGGAGCGGCAGTCCGGCTCGCAGGCGCCGATCCTCTACGGGATCTCGATACTGGTGGTGTTCCTGTGTCTCGCCGCGCTGTATGAGAGCTGGTCGATCCCCTTCTCCGTGATCATGGTGGTGCCGCTCGGCGTGCTCGGCGCGCTGCTCGCCGCCACCTTGCGCGGGCTGGAAAACGACGTGTTTTTCCAGGTCGGCCTGCTGACCACGGTGGGGCTGTCGGCCAAGAACGCGATCCTGATCGTGGAGTTTGCCCGCGACCTGCGCGACCAGGGCAGGACCACCGTCGAAGCGGCAATAGAAGCCGCCCGCCAGCGCCTGCGCCCGATCCTGATGACTTCGCTCGCCTTTATCCTCGGCGTGCTGCCGCTTGCCATCAGCAACGGCGCAGGCTCCGGGTCCCAGCATGCGATCGGCACCGGCGTGATCGGCGGGATGCTGACCGCGACCTTCCTGGCAATCTTCATGATCCCGATGTTCTTTGTCGTGATCAGCAAGTTCAGCAAGACGAAGGCCGCGCCGCCCCGGCCCTCGTCCGGCGATGACGCTGGCGGCGCCGGCACGCTCAGGCAAGGACATTGAGATGCCCGGATACGCAATCATGGCGACCATCGCCGCCGCGCTGCTGGCGGCAGGCTGCACGCTCCAGCCACGATATGAGCGCCCGCCGGCACCCGTGGCCCAGACCTTCCCGACCGGTGGAGCCTATGAAAAGGAGCCGGACAATGCCTCACACGCCGGCGCCGGCGCGCCGGCCACCGAAATCGGCTGGCGGGATTTCTTCGCCGATCCGCGCCTTCAGCGCATCCTGGAACTGGCGCTCAAGAACAACCGGGACCTGCGCGTATCGATCCTGAACGTGGAGGCCGCGCGTGCGCAGTACCAGATCACGCGCGCGGGCCTGTTCCCTGCCCTGAACGCGGTGGCCTCGGGAACCCGGTCGCGCACCCCCAGGGATCTGACCCTCTCCGGCAATCCGATCTCGTCCGAGTATTCGGTCGGCGTCAACGCGTCGTGGGAAATCGACCTCTTCGGCCGCATCCGCAGCCTGAAAGACCAGGCGCTGGCGCAATACCTTGCGCTGGCCCAAACCCGCAAGGCAGCGGAAATCGCGCTGCTGTCGACGGTAGCGGACCAGTATCTCACCATGATTGCCTTCGACGATGCGCTCGCCGTCACGCGCAACACGCTGTTGACGGCCCAGGAATCGCTACGGATCACCAGCCTCAAGTTCGACACCGGCGCCGGGTCGGAACTCGACCTGCGGCAAGCGGAAGGCGTCGTCGAGCAAGCGCAGGCCAACCTGGAATCGCAACGCCGGCTGCGAGCCCAGGCCGAGAACGCGCTGGTGCTGCTGGTGGGCGAGCCCCTGCCGGAGGACCTGCCGCCGGGCCTGCCCCTCGGCAACCAGGACCTGCTCGCCGATATCCCGGCGGGTCTGCCGTCCGACCTGCTGACGCGGCGTCCGGATATCGCGGCAGCGGAGCAATCGCTGCTTGCCGCCAATGCGAACATCGGCGCGGCCCGTGCGGCGTTTTTCCCGCGCGTGTCCCTGACCGGCAGCGCCGGAACACTGGCGCCATCGCTGGGCGGCCTGTTCAAGCCAGGCTCCGCGGCCTGGTCGTTCGCCCCGCAGATCACCCTGCCGATCTTCTCGGGGGGCCAGAACGTCGCCAGCCTGGAACTGGCGCAGGTACGGAAGCGCATCGAGATCGCCAATTACGAGAAGGCTATCCAGACGCCTTTCGCGAAGTGGCGGACGGCCTTGCGGCACGCGGCACCTTCGACAAGCAGATCCAGGCACTGGAGCGCTTCACCAACTCGCAGAACCGCCGGCTGACGCTGTCGGACCTGCGCTACCGCAATGGCGTGGACAGCTACCTGAGCGTCCTGACTGCCCAGACCGACCTGTATAACGCACAGCAATTGCTGATCACGGCACGCCTGCAGCGCCTGACGAACCTGGTCGACCTGTACCAGTTCCTGGGCGGCGGATGGGTCGAGCGGGCGGGCGACCAGCCACGCGCGGCAACCGCGCCGGTGGGCTACAGCCCCGCTGCGCCGGCCCCGGCAACCCGAGCCGGCGCGCCGGAACCGCTCCCGTCCCCCTAAGCGTCTTCAGGCAACGCACTTCCCTCGCTGGCGGCGAACGGCCATACTGCCTGGGTTCTTACAACCTGGCAGGATCGGAAGCGTCGATGGAAATCTCCATACGGGAATTCGTGGAAGCAGATCGCGAGGCGCTTCGCGCGCTGTTCGTTGCGTCGCGCGATGCGGCCTTTGCCTGGTGCCCGCCCGGGGCCCACAAGCGGGAAGACTTCGACGCGTGCACGGAGGGCGAACGCATCCTGGTAGCGGTCGCGGCAGGCCATCCCGTCGGCTTCGCATCCGTCTGGGAACCCGACAGTTTTCTGCACAACCTGTTCGTGCATCCGCAATACCAGCGGCAGGGCGTGGCCAGTGCGCTGCTGGCCAGTTGCGAGGCGTACTTTTCCTGCCCGCCCACGCTCAAATGCGTCAAGGCCAATGACAATGCCCGGCGGTTCTACCTGTCCCGGGGATGGCGCGTGCAAAGCGAGGCGGAAGGCCCGGATGGCCCCTATCTCCTGATGGTGCGGCTTCCGGCTACGGAAGAGAACACAAGTAGCATGGCAAGGCCGGACGGCTGACAACGCCGG
>NZ_JARJLM010000206.1 GCF_029335485.1 Cupriavidus basilensis | reverse complement strand
ACCGTGGCGAGGCCGGTCCAGGCGCCGGCCGTACCCATGCCGGCCGCGGCCCCCGCCCGCAGGGAGGCGCCGCCGCAGCGTGGCGCCAGCACCGATTTCGGCGATCCCGGCCCGGGCAGCGAGGTCCCGCCCTGGGAGCACGCAGGCAGCAGCGACGTTCCGCCGTGGGAAGAGCTTCCGCCCGATCTGCCCATGATCGGGCCATATGGCAGCGACCCCGAGCCGGTGCCCGCGCGCCAGCCCGCGCCGCGCCGGGAAATGAACGCACCGGCCGCGCCGGCCGTAGCCCAGGCCGCGCCCGTGGAGCCGGCTGCACCCGTGCGGCTCACCCCGCCGAAGCCGCCCGCACCGGGCGAGGATGGCACGCCGCCGGTATTCACCGGTGCCTGGCCGGCCCTGGCCGCCAGCCTGCCGCTCAAGGGGCTGGCGCAACAGCTGGCGTACCAGAGCGAGCTGGTGCAGGTGGTCGGCCGCACCTTCCACCTGCGCGCGCCGGTGGCGCCGATTACCGAGGCGGGCGTAGTCGAACGCCTGCAGCAGACGCTGGCCGAGCATCTCGGCGTCGAGGTGCGGGTGCAGTGCGAGGTCGGCGCGGTTGCCGACACCGCCGCGGCCGCCGATGCCCAGGCGCGCGCCGAGCGCCAGCGCGAGGCCGAGGCCACGATCGGGAGCGATCCTTTCGTGCAGGGGTTGTTGCGCGAGTTTGGCGGCCATATCCTGGACGGTTCGATCCAGCCGCGCGCCGCCTGAGCGTTTCGTATTTTTTGACGGGCCGCCGGCGCCCATGACGCGGCGGCCCGTAACTTCCATCCAATTGAAAATCAGGAGCACTCCATGATGAAGGGCCAACTGGCCGGGCTGATGAAGCAGGCCCAGCAAATGCAGGAAAACATGAAGAAGATGCAGGAGCAGCTCGCCCTGATCGAGGTCGAGGGCCAGTCCGGCGCCGGACTGGTCAAGGTGGTGATGACCTGCAAGAACGACGTCAAGCGCGTTTCCATCGACCCCAGCCTGCTCGCCGAAGGCGAAGACAAGGAACTGCTGGAAGACCTGGTGGCGGCTGCCTTCAACGACGCCGTGCGCAAGGCCGAGGCCACCTCGCAGGAAAAGATGGGCTCGATGACTTCCGGCCTGCCGTTGCCGCCGGGCTTCAAGCTGCCGTTCTGAGCCAGCCAGGGAGCTCGCGCATGATTCTCGAATCCGCAGTGCTGCCGGTACGCCCGGCCAGCGGAGCCGCGGCGTGAAAGGCGCGCCTCCCACTTCGCTGCAGGCGCTGATCGAGGCGCTGCGCGTGTTGCCAGGCGTGGGCCCGAAATCGGCACAGCGCATGGCCTACCACCTGCTGCAGCACGACCGCGAGGGTGCGCGCAAGCTGGGCGATGCGCTGCGCGGCGCGGCCGATGGCATCAAGCATTGCTCGCGCTGCAACACCTTCACCGAGCAGGAAATCTGTTCGACCTGCCTGGACGACCGGCGCGATGCCTCGCTGCTGTGCGTGGTGGAGACCCCGTCCGACCAGATCATGATCGAGCAGACGCTGACCTATCGCGGCCAGTATTTCGTGCTGATGGGGCGGCTCTCGCCGCTCGACGGCATCGGGCCGCGCGAGATCCACCTGGACCGGCTGCTGGCGCGCGCCACCGATCCCGAGTTGGGCGGACCGGTGTCCGAGGTCATTGTTGCCACCAATTTCACCAGCGAAGGCGAGGCCACCGCGCACTATATCGGCGAGATGCTGAAGGCGCGCGGGCTCAAGGTGACGCGCCTGGCGCGCGGCGTACCGGTGGGCGGAGAGCTGGAGTATGTCGATGCCGGCACCATTGCCCGCGCGGTGATGGACCGGCGCTCCGTATAAAGTAAATCCGACCGTGCGCTTGTGCGCAATCGCATGAACCTCGCCCGTTTCGACCTTGTCACGCTTGGCCTGTTTGTCGCCGTGGCGCGCCAGGGCAGCATTTCCGCCGGCGCACGCCAGTCGCACCTGGCGGTGGCGGCGGCCAGCAAGCGCATCTCCGACCTCGAGACCGCAGTCGGCGCGCCACTGTTCTTCCGCCATGCCGCGGGGGTGCAGCTGACCGAGGCCGGACAGGCCTGCTTTCACCACGCGCTGACCATCCTGCAGGACGTCGAACGCATGGCCGGCGTGATGTCGGACTACGCCAGCGGCGTGCGCGGCCAGGTGCGCGTGTGCGCCAATACCTCGGCGATCACGCAATTCCTGCCCGACGACCTGGCGACCTTCATGGCGCTGCATCCCACCATCCGTATCGAACTGGAAGAGCAGAACAGCAGCGAGATCGTCGCCGCGCTGGTGGAGAACCGTGCCGATGTGGGCATTTTTGCCGACCGCACGCCCTGCGCAGGCCTGGTCACGGTCGAGTACCGGCAGGACGAGCTGGTGCTGGTCACGCCGCCCGGCCATCCGCTTTCCGAGCGCGGGCCGGTACGCTATGCGGACACCCTCGAATACGATTTCGTCAGCCTGCCGCAGGTGACCTCGCTGGCAGCCCGCCTGCTGGAGGAAAGCAGCCGGCTGGACCGGCCGTTCCGGCTGCGTATCCAGGTGCGCAGCTTCGACGCCATGTGCCGCATGGTGATGGCGGGGCTGGGCGTGGGCGTGCTGCCGCGCATCGCGGCGGAGCCGCATGTGCAGTCGATGGGGCTCTCGCTGGTCGGCCTGCAGGACGCCTGGGCGCGCCGTTCCCTGCTCATCGGCATGCGCGACCCGGCCGGGCTGACGGTGTCGGCGCGCTTGCTGATCACCCATCTCTGCGGCGAGCGCGCGCCGTTCTGACGGCCGCCGGGCTTTCGCGTTCCAAGAAAGCCCGCTTCTCCGAATGCCGATTCCGCCAGCCGCGCGGCTGGGGCACACTGCGTCGAAACAAGGCGTGGCGCGGGCCTGCGGGCCGCAGCGCACCGATACCGCGACACGCCCGCCGCATACGACACCGCATGGAGACCCCCAATATGGCGCGACAGATCCTCGAAGGCATTCGGGTCCTGGAACTCGGGCAACTGATTGCCGGCCCCTTCGCCGCCAAGACCCTCGCCGATTTCGGCGCCCAGGTCGTCAAGGTGGAGCCGCCCGGGCAGGGCGACCCGCTGCGCAAATGGCGCATGCTGTACGAGGACACCTCGGTCTGGTGGGAAGCGCAGTCGCGCAACAAGCAATCGGTCTGCATCGACCTGCGCAATCCGGAGGGCCAGGCCGTGGTGCGCCAGCTGGCCGCCGGGGCCGATGTGCTGATCGAGAATTTCCGCCCCGGCACCATGGAGAAATGGGGCCTGGGTTACGAAGTGCTGCGCGCGGAGAACCCCGGGCTGATCATGGTGCGCGTGTCCGGCTACGGCCAGACCGGCCCGAAGAAGGACGAGCCCGGCTTTGCCGCGGTGGCCGAGGCCATGGCCGGGTTGCGCTATCTCACCGGCGAGCCGGGACGCGCACCGGTGCGCGCCGGTTTGTCGCTGGGCGACACCATTGCCGGCCTGCACGGCGCGCTGGGCGTGCTGCTGGCGCTGTACGAGCGAGACGCGCGCGGCGGCGAGGGACAGGTGATCGACGTCGCCTTGTACGAGTCGCTGTTCAACCTGAGCGAAAGCCTGCTGCCGGAATATTCGGCCTTCGGCGCGGTGCGCCAGCCGGCCGGCGGCGCCTTGCCCGGCATCGCGCCGTCCAATGCCTACGCCTGCGCCAGCGGCGAATACGTGCTGGTGGCGGCCAATGGCGATGCCATCTTCAAGCGCCTGATGCACGCCATCGGCCGCGCCGACCTGGCCGAGGATGCGGCGCTGGCGCGCAACGACGGCCGCGTGAAACGCGTCGACGAGATCGATGCCGCCATCACCGCCTGGACCCGCACCCAGAGCGTGGAGAGCGCACTGGCGGTGCTCAAGCAGGCCGAAGTGCCGTCCGGCCGCATCTATACGGTCAAGGATATTGCCGAAGACCCGCACTACCGCGCGCGCGGCGTGATCGAGAGCGTGACCGCGGCCAGCGGGCTGACGGTCGAAGTGCCGGGCATCATGCCCAAGCTGTCGGCCAGCCCGGGCGCCATTCACGACCGCGCGCCCACGCTGGGAGAGCACACCGATACCGTGCTGGCGGCGGCGGGGTTCGATGCCGCCGCCATCGCCGACCTGCGCGCGCGCGGGGTGGTGGCATGAGCGTGCCGCGCGGGCCTGCCCGCATCGAGATCAACGAAGTCGCGCCGCGCGACGGTCTGCAGATCGAGCCGGTAGTGGTGCCGACCGACGCCAAGGTGGCCTTCCTGGACGCCTTGTCCGCCTGTGGCTTTGCCCGCATCGAAGCCACTTCCTTTACCTCGGCGAAAGCCATTCCCGCGCTGGCCGATGCCGAGGCGGTGATGCATCGCATGCGGCGCCTGGCGGGCGTGCGCTACACCGCGCTGGTGCCGAACCTGCGCGGCATGGAGCGCGCGCTGTCGTGCCGGCCCGACGAGCTCAACCTGGTGATGTCCGCCAGCGAGACCCATAACCGCGCCAACCTGCGCATGACGCGCGCGCAGTCGCAAGCCCAGCTGCTGGCGATGATCGAGGTCGCCGGTGCGGCTGGCGTGCCGGTCAATGTCTCGCTGTCGACGGTGTTCGGCTGTCCGTTCGAGGGCGAGGTCGAGGCCGATGCCGTGATGGCGCTGGCCGGGGCCTTTGCCAAGGCCGGGGCTGCCGGCATCACGTTGTGCGACACCACCGGCATGGCTTATCCCAGCCAGGTCGCTGCCTTGTGCCAGCGCTTCCGGCAAAGCCTGCCGCAGGCCGGCCTGACCATTCACCTGCATAACACCCGCGGCATGGGCCTGGCGAACGCGCTGGCCGCATGGCAGGCAGGCGTGACGCGCTTCGACGCCGCTGCCGGCGGCCTGGGCGGCTGTCCCTTCGCGCCGGGCGCGAGCGGCAATGTCGGCACCGAGGAGCTGGTGCACATGTTCGAGGCCATGGGCGTGGATACCGGCGTGGACCTGGGGCGGCTGCTCGGCGTGGTTGCCGGCCTGCCGGCGCTGGTCGGTCGCGACATCGCCAGCCAGTTGCTGCGCGCCGGCCCGCGCCTGCGCACCCATCAGCCACCGGCCTGGCTGGCGGCGCATTTTGCCGGGCAGGGCTGAATCCCGGCTCGCTACACCAATCCCGAAGAACGGGGGCGTACCGCGCGGCGAGGGCCGGCGCGGACGCCGTACAAGACCAAGATCAACAAGCATCAAGCAGGAGACATCCCATGCCTCGCATCCCGGCCTGTGCCAACGCACGTCCGCATTCTTCCCTGCCCGCATCGGCTGCGCGCCGCAGGGCGCTCGCCGCTGCCGTCGCGCTGGCCGCCACCGGCCTGACCGGCGCCGCCTGGGCGCAGGACGGCAGCTATCCTGCCCGGCCGGTCACGCTGGTCGTTTCCGCCGCCGCCGGCGGTACTACCGACCTGGCCGCGCGCATGATCTCCGAGCCGCTGTCCAAGGCTCTTGGCCAGCCCGTGGTCGTGGACAACCGCCCGGGCGGCTCGGGCGGCATCGCCGCGCAGACCGTGGCGCGCGCCAAGCCGGATGGCTACACCCTGCTGGTGCAGTACTCGGGCTTCCAGGTCATCACGCCGCTGCTGACGAAGACCTCCTGGGACCCGGTGAAGGACTTCGCGCCGGTTGCCAATCTCCTGTCGGCGCCGCAGGTGCTGGTGGTGCGTCCGAGCCTGCCGGTCAAGACGCTCAAGGAGCTGGTGGCCTATGCCAAGGCCAATCCCAACAAACTCAACTACGCGTCGTCTGGCAATGGCTCGCTGCAGCACGTCTCCACCGAACTGCTGAACCAGATGGCCGGCATCCAGATCACCCATGTTCCATACAAAGGCACCGGCCCGGCCATGACTGACCTGCTGGGCGGCTCGGTGGACCTCACCATCACCACGCCGCCGCCGCTGATGGGGCATATCCAGGGCGGCAAGCTGCGCGCGCTGGTGGTGACCAGCAAGCAGCGCCTGCCCAGCCTGAAGGACGTGCCTTCCGCGCCGGAGGCGGGCTATCCCGATCTCGACGTGTCGTCGTGGTTTGCCATGTACGCGCCCGCCGGCACGCCCAAGCCGATCGTGGACAAGCTCGCCGGCGAGATCGAACGCATCATGCAGACCGATGCCTTCCGCAAGAAAGCGGAAGAGCTCGGGGCCGAGGCGAAGTTCATGGGGCCGCAGCAACTGGCCACGTATCAGCGCAATGAACTGGCGCGCTGGGGCAAGGTCATCAAGTCGGCCGATATCCACGCGGAATGAAGCATGCCGCCGGGCGGCGGATCAGAAAGCCAGCCGAAAGGCGAGCCCTGTATCGTCGATGCCCATGCCAGATGAATACGCTGCATGGCGTAGGTGTTGATCCCGATGCGGCATGGCATGGCATCGGCTAGCATCGCAATTTGCCGCGCAGCGGCACCGCAAGGCGGCAAGGTACGCGCGAGACCGGCGGTGCATGGGGGTTGGCCATCAGCGGCGCAGGCGCCGGCTGGCGGCCCGGGTACAACAGGTAGGAGAGAGAACAATGTATAACAAGAAATTCTGGAAGCAGGCGCTGCTCGCGCTGGCGCTGTTCCTGGCGGGCTGGTTCACCTTCGGCGGCTACGCCCAGGCGCAGGGCAAGCCCGAGAAGACCAGGCTCACTATCGCCGTTGGCGGCAAGAACCTGTTCTACTACCTGCCGCTGACCATTGCCGAACGCCTCGGCTACTTCAAGGACGAAGGACTCGACGTCGAGATCGTCGACTTCGCCGGCGGCGCCAAGGCGCTGCAGGCGGTGGTGGGCGGCAGCGCCGACGTGGTCTCCGGCGCCTACGAACACACCCTCAACCTGCAGGCCAAGGGCCAGCAGTACCAGGAGTTCGTACTGCAGGGGCGCGCCCCGCAGATCGTGCTGATGGTCTCCAACAAGACCATGCCCAACTTCAAATCGATCGCCGACCTGAAGGGCAAGAAGATCGGCGTCACGGCGCCAGGCTCGTCCACCAATATGATGGCCAACTTCGTGCTGGCCAAGGCGGGCCTGAAGGCGTCGGACGTCTCCTTCATCGGTGTCGGCGCCAGCGCCGGCGCGGTGGCGGCGATGCGCTCGGGCCAGATCGACGCGATGGCCAACCTGGATCCGGTGGTGTCGATGCTGACGCAGAAGAACGAGGTGCGCATCGCCTCGGACACCCGCACGCTGAAGGACACCCATGCCGTGTTCGGCGGCAATATGCCCTCGGGTTG
Organism: Cupriavidus basilensis; assembly: GCF_029335485.1. Lineage (GTDB taxonomy): Bacteria > Pseudomonadota > Gammaproteobacteria > Burkholderiales > Burkholderiaceae > Cupriavidus > Cupriavidus basilensis_E. The sequence goes on along the minus strand of NZ_JARJLM010000206.1, from coordinate 9,475 downwards.
CCTCTATGCCTCGACCGCTTTCATCCAGCAGAACCCGAACACCACGCAGGCGCTGACCAACGCCATGGTGCGCGCGCTCAAATGGCTGCAGAAAGCCGGCCCGTCGGACATCGTCAAGACCGTGCCGGAAAGCTACCTGCTGGGCGACCGCGCGCTGTACCTGGCGGCCTGGGAGAAGGTCAGGGAAGCGATCTCGCCGGACGGCATGATGCCGGCCGATGGTCCCAGGACCGCGCTCAACACGCTGCAGCAGTTCGATCCGGACCTGAAGGGCAAGGCCATCAAGCTGGAAAACACCTTCACCAATACCTTCGTGCAAAAGGCCAACGCCAAGTACAAGTAAGGCATAAGGCATCGCCCGCGCCGGGATTGGGACACCACGGTGCCGGCGGCCCGCTGCGTGCAGCGGGCCTTTGCATTGGCGCGCACGGAGGCCGGGCATGGCTTCCGGCGCGCTGTCCCGAGTTCGCTTTCCACGCTATTCCTATCGCGCGATACGGCGCGGATCCTACCGATGGCGGGGGCTGCCCCCCTTGCAACCCCCGCCTTGTCCCGCGCCGTATCCGCCAAGAGCCTGCCATGAGCACTGCCGCACTATCTCTCGACAACGTCACCTGCACCTTCGTTTCCCGCGAGGACCGCAGCCAGCGCTATACCGCCGTCAAGGATGTCACGCTGGACATCCAGCCTGGCGAGTTCGTCTCCGTGGTGGGGCCGACCGGCTGCGGCAAATCCACGCTGCTCAATGTGGGAGCCGGCTTGCTGCAGCCGTCGACCGGCGAGGTGCGCGTGTTCGGCGAGCCGCTGCGCGGCATCAATGCGCGTGCCGGCTATATGTTCCAGGCCGAGGCGCTGATGCCCTGGCGCAGCGCGCTCGACAATGTGATCGCCGGGCTCGAATTCCGCGGCATGCCGCGCGCCCAGGCAGTGGAAGAGGGCGAGGCCTGGCTGCGCCGCGTCGGGCTGGGCGGCTTCGGCGACCGCTATCCGCACCAGCTCTCGGGCGGCATGCGCAAGCGCGTGAGCCTGGCGCAGACCCTGGTGCTGGATCCTGACATCATCCTGATGGACGAACCGTTTTCCGCGCTCGACATCCAGACCCGCCAGTTGATGGAAAACGAAGTGCTGGACCTGTGGGCGGCTAAGCGCAAGGCGGTGCTGTTCATCACGCACGACCTCGATGAAGCCATCTCCATGAGCGACCGGGTGGTGGTGCTGTCGGCCGGTCCCGGCACGCACCCGATCGGCGAGTTCGCCATCGACCTGCCGCGCCCGCGCGATGTGGCCGAGATCCGCAATCATCCGCGCTTTGTCGAGCTGCATGCGGCCATCTGGGACGTGCTGCGCGAGGAAGTCCTGAAGGGCTACGCGCAACAGCGCAAGGTTGCCTGAGATGATCGCCATCGCCCAGGCCATCGCGGCAAGCCGCGCACCGCAGACCCCGATGTTCCGGCCCGCCTGCACCCCATTCAATCCGGTCTGACTTAACTCGAATTCCGCTTCCCATGGCTTTCCGTCCCGACTCCAAGGGCATGCTCCGCTTCTGGCAGCTGCTCGTCCTCGTGGTGATCCTCGGCGCCTGGCATATCGCCACGCGCTCGCAACAGGTTGCCTTCTTCTTCGGCGAACCGCTGATGGTGGCCCAGCGCATCTGGAGCTGGTTCGTGGTCGAGCGCGATATCTATATCCATCTCGGCGTGACCCTGATCGAGACGCTGCTGGCCTTCGGCATTGGCACGGCGGCCGGCCTCGGCGTCGGCCTGTGGCTGGCGCTCAGCCCGCTGACCTCGGCCATCCTCGATCCCTATATCAAGGCCATGAACTCGATGCCGCGCGTGATCCTGGCGCCGATCTTCGCCGTGTGGTTCGGGCTGGGCATCTGGTCCAAGGTGGCGCTGGCCGTGACGCTGGTGTTCTTTATCGTCTTCTTCAATGTCTACCAGGGCGTCAAGGAAGTCAGCCCGGTGGTGCTGGCCAATGTGCGCATGCTGGGCGCCAACCGTAAGCAGTTGCTGCGCCATGTCTACCTGCCGAGCGCGACCAGCTGGGTCTTTTCCTCGCTGCATACCTCGGTTGGCCTGGCCTTCGTCGGCGCGGTGGTGGGCGAGTACCTGGGCTCGGCGCGCGGCGTGGGCTACCTGATCCTGCAGGCCGAAGGGACCTTCGACATCAACACCGTGTTTGCCGGCATCGTGGTGCTGACCGCGGCGGCGCTGGTGCTGGACACCCTGGTGGGCAGCGTCGAGAAGCGGCTGATGAAATGGCAGCCCCGCACGGGCGAAACCGAGCGGCTGTAACCGCGCGCCAGCGTGCGGGCAGGAAGAAAAATGGCCGGGGGAGAGCGTTCCTCCGGCCATTTTTCATGGCCGCCGCCGGCGCGTATTACAGCAGCTTGATGCTGGCGCTGCCGGCCGGGATTTCCACGGTCTGGCTGCTCGCGGTGGCGGGCAGGGCGGGCGCGGCGGCGTTGGTCAGCGTCTTGAGCTTGCTGAAGGTGCAGCTGAGCTTGTCCGCCGTCAGCGTCACCACCGCATAGCCCTGGGCATCGGTATCGACGTAGCGCAGCCAGGGGTTGAACGCCTTCAGCGTGGCATTGAAGGTGTTCACCGTGGCGCCGCCCTGGGTGGCGTACACCAGCGGCTTGGCTGCCGCGAAGGCCGCATCGGTGTCGACCACGCTCTTGAAATAGCTCTGGAAGGAGTTGCTCGACAGGCCGGCGGTGACGAGGTCCACCATCACGGGCACCGGCGTGGCGGCGTCGTAGTCGTCCATCACCGGGCCGGCGAAGAAGGCGTGGATGTCGCCGGTCAACGCTACCACATTGCCGATGCCCTGGTTCTTCAGGAAGGCCATCAGGCTCTTGCGCTCGGCGTTGTAGCCGTCCCACTGGTCGGCGTTGAGGATGAACTGGCCGAGCAGGGTGGCCGGCGGCAACTGGCTGTCCAGCGCGGGTTTGATGGCTGCGTCGAAGACCGGGCCGGTGATGCCGGCAAGCGCCAGCACGCCCTTGAGGCTGGTGTAGGCAAGAGTGGGATAGGTGCCGCCGGTCCTGGCGGTCTGCAGGTCGGCAGCCAGCGCCGTCGTCATGGCGGTTTGCAGCGGCGCCAGCGCGGCATTGGCCTGGACCAGTCCCGCTGCGATCAGGCTGGCGATGGCCTGGGTGCCGTCGATCTGCATGCGCAGCAGCGAGACCTCGTTGCCCCACAGCTTCCAGGTGGTGGCGGCGCTGCGCATCTGGTTCTGCCACCAGGCCCGCTGGGTGTCGCCGAGGATGGAGACCGGTGTCAGCGCATTGCCTGCGGACGCCATCTTCCGGGTCTCCTCTGCGGCCAGCGTAGCCTTGGGCACGAAGTAGCGGCTGCCGATCTCGCTGCCGGCAGCCTGTTCCGGCAGCACGTGGTCGGCACGGTAAAGGCGCTCGTCGGTCATCACCAGCGTGGCCAGGTTGCCGAAGGTGAAGGAACGATAGATCTGGATGTTCTGGAACGAGGGATTGGCCAGGTCGATGCTCACGTCGGCCGGCATGAACTCGAACCAGGCCTGGCTGGCGCTGCGCCGGCGCGCGGTGCGCGGCGTGAGGTCGTCGGTGGCGCTGTAGTTCTGGCGGTCCTGCCAGCAGTCGTCGGAGAACTCGTGGTCGTCCCAGATGGCGATGATGGGGAAGCGTGCATGCAGCGCCTGCAGGCGCGCGTCGCTGCGGTACGATTTGTACAGGTAACGATAGTCGTTGACGGTGGTGGCGTAGCTCGCGCCGTCGGCGCGCAGGGTGCCGTCCGGCAGCTTGAGCTGGGCGTGGCGGCTCTCCACCTTGCCGGTCTGGAACGCGGCGCCCACGGTCTCGTAGATGTAGTCGCCCAGATGGACGATGAAATCGAGGTCCTGCGCCGCCAGTTCCTCCATCGCCGCCCAGTGGTTCACGCTCCAGTCCTGGCAGGTGACAAAGGCGAACCTGAGCTGCGCCAGCGGCGTGCCGGCCGCCGGCGCCGTGCGCGTGCGCCCGGTCGGGCTGGTCCTGGAGCCGACGATGAAGCGGTAGTAGTAGGTGGTGGCCGCGCTCAGCCCCGTCACCTTGTTGCGCAGCGTGTAGTCCCAGTCGGGCAGCGCCGTCAGGGTGTCGTTGACCAGCAGCGTCGAGAAATCGGGCTGGGCCGATACCTGCAGCTTGACGGCCACCGGCCGCTTGCCGTTGTCGCCTTCCACACGCGTCCACAGCACGATGCTGCCGGGCTTCGGATCGCCGGAAGCCACGCCGTGCTGGAAGCTGAAACTGTCCGCCGGGGTGGGAACGGCGTCGGGCGTGACGGTGGGGGTGTCATCTCCGCCGCAGCCGGCCAGGCCGGTGGCGGCCACCGAGACGGTGACGAAACTACCCCATTTCAAGAACCGGCGACGATCCATCTTTATTTCCTCCAGTGAGTGCATGCGGTGTTCGCCGGGACGGTCGCGGGTGCCGCGGCAAGGCTGGTCATTCTTGCCGCGCGGCATGACCATTGTGTGTCTTGGGGCACTTAAAAATTAGAGGTTTACTGTAAGAAAGACGGTATTCAATGCGCAGCCGCTGCTTGGTCGGCTCTGTATTATCTCTATAAAATTATTGTTTTACAGAAATATTTGTTCGCAAGACAATCATTTTTGCTTAGAATCTGGCACTGTTCGCGATCTTTTCGGAGTCGTCATGCCTGACCGTGTTTCCTCGCGCATCGTCCGCATCAGCCAGCGCCTCGCCGCGTTGAGCCTGCTGCTGATGGTGGGCATGCTGCTGCTTAACGGCGCTGGCTGGCTGGCGCCGGGGACCCATAGCCTGGACGGCCTTCGCTTTGGCCTTAGCGGCCGGATGATGTCCGGCCTTCCACTGGACCTCGCGGCGCTCCCCGTCTGGACGCGGCTGGGCGCCGTGCTGCTGTCGAGCATTCCGTTGGTGGCGCTGGCGATCGGCCTGCTGCAGCTGCGCGCGCTGTTTCGCTGCTACGCGCGCAGCGAGTATTTTTCGGTGGCGGCGGCCGACCACATGGGCAGGGCCGGGCGTGCGGTGCTGGCCTGGGCGATGCTGGATTTTCTCTGCGAGCCGCTGCTTAGCGTGTGGTTGACCATCGGGCAGCCGCCCGGGCACAGGCTGGTGACGTTGAGCGTGGGAGCAGGCAGCGTGGTGGCCTTGTTCATGGCGGCCTGCATCACCGTGATTGCGCATATCCTGCGGCGGGCCAGCGAACTGGACCAGGAGCACCGGCAGTTTGTCTGAGCCGGCACCGCATCCTCCATTCCCGCCATGCCTGTCATGTATCCCATGACGTCAGTGATGCCTGTGCCGTACGACGGTCCCGGCGTCAACGCGGCACGCTGGCGGCATCGCGTGATTGTGGCAGCGGTAGTGCTGCTGGCACACGCGCTGGTGCTGGGGCCGGCGCCTTGGCACGGGCCCCAGCCATCGCCCCGGATGCCGAGCAAGGACGGGCGCGGCCAGGCGGCCCTGCAATGGGTTGCGGTATTGCCGCCCGCTACGCCACCCGCGCCGGCCTTGTCCGTGGCGCCCCCGGCCGGATCGCAGGCCAGGGCCGCGCTCCGCCCCGAGCGCGCTGCTGACGGTGCGCGCCGCATGCCGGCGGCTGCGCAGCCACCCGCGCGGGAGCCCGCGGCGGCGGCGGATTCCCTGGCAAGCGAGCATGCCGCCCCTTCCGGCCCCAGTGCCGCCATGGTGCCCACCTTGCCGATGGGCCCGGTCCGCTCTGTGCTTCCGGCGCCTGATGCCGGCGTGGCGCGGGACAATATCGCCCGCAGCCGCCAGCGCGGCGGAGCCGCCTTCGAGCGTGCCGCCTCGGATGCGGTGGCCACGCCGGCGCAACGGCTGGCCGCGGGTATAGCCGCGGCGGCACCGGGCGATGCGCTCGGCGAGGCGCAGGCGGGCACCAGCCGCACTGCGCGCGTGCGCGGCAGCGCGGGAAGCTACTGCCTGCGCCTGAAGGATCCGAGCCTGAAGCTCGATCCGTTCCGGCAGGAACTGGCGCTGCCCACCAACTGCCCGCCCTAGCGGCCCGGCCCGGGGCTAGCGGGATGCCGTTTTGTCCCCGTGGCCTTCGGCCGCGGGTGCTCTGAAGCGTACGCTGACGGTCAGGCCGCCGCCCGGCGTTTCCTCCAGCATCACGGTGGCGCCGTGCGTGCGCGCGATTTCCTGCACGATGGGCAGGCCGAGGCCGCTGCCTTCCTGCACCTGGTTGCCGTCGCAGCGGTAGAAGCGCTCGAATACCTTCTCACGTTCGCTGGCGGCAATCCCGGGGCCGTTGTCCACTACCTGCAAGAGCGGTTCGCCCGCATTGGCGCAGACGCGGACCGTCACCGAAGCGTCCCGGCCGGTATGGCGGATGGCATTTTCCACCAGGTTGCCGGTGAGTTCCTGCAGCAGTTCGGCCTGCCCCATGGCGTACACCGGCGCCGGCGCCTCGAAGCCCAGGTCGACTCCGCCGGCGCGCGCCACCGGCGCCAGGTCGAGCGCCACGCTCTTGGCCAGGGCGTCGAGGCGTAGCGGCTGCAGCGCTGGCGCGTAGCCGCTGTCGGGCTCCAGCCGCGACAGCGACAGCAACTGCTGCACGCCCCTGGCGGCCTGGCGTACGGTGTCGTGCAATGGGCGCAGGTGAGGGCGGATGCGGTCGCCATCGCGCTCGCGCAGGGCCAGCTCGGACTGCGCCTGCATGATGGCCAGCGGCGTTTTCAGCTGGTGCGCAGCGTCGGCGAAGAAGCGCTTGCGCGCCAGCAGCATGCGGTGCATGCGCGCCACGTACTGGTTGATGGCCTCGACCAGCGGCTCGATCTCGGCGGGCAGGTCCTTTTGTTCCAGTGGCGCCAGGTCATCGGCGTCGCGCGCGGCCACCGTGGCGCTGAGCCGGTGCAGCGGGCGCAAGCCACGCCGCACGCCCAGCCAGACGATGCCCAGCGCCAGCGTCACCAGCACCATTTCCTGCTGCAGCGAACCCATCAGGATCTCGCGGGCCAGCATCTGGCGCGGCTCGATGGTTTCCCCGACCAGCACCCAGACCAGCCGCGTCTGCCCGGAGGGCGTGTCGCGCACCGGCAGGGGCTGGGCGGCCATGCGTATCGGCTGCCCGCGGAAGTGCGCGTCGTGGAAAACGGTCTTGTAGAGCGCTTGTTTTTGCACGGCCGGCATCGGTAAATCGTCGTAGCCCGTCAGCGTGGCGCCATGCTCGTCGCGGATCGCGTAGTAGATGCTGCTGCCGTCCTCGGACTCGAAGATTTCCAGCGCCAGGTAGGGCACGTCGATGGCGAAGCGGCCCTCGTGCAGGCGGATGCCTTCGCGCATCGACTTGAGCGATGCCTCCAGCGTGCGGTCGAACGCCTCGTGGGCGGCGTCCATCGCGCGGTGATAGGTCATCCAGGCATCCAGCGCGAGCAGCGCAAGCAGTGGCAGCAGCAGCCAGAGCGATAGCTGCAGGCGCAGGCTTGGCACCTTCATCGGGATGCGGGCGCGGCCTGACCCGGCGGCGGCGAGGCTTCGAGCAGGTAACCCAGCCCGCGCAGCGTGACGATGGCCACGCCGCTGCCCTCGAGCTTCTTGCGCAGGCGGTGCACGTAGATCTCGATGGCATCGGGATTGACCGATTCGTCGATGCCGAAGATCTTCTCCGACATGGCCTCCTTGTTGACGGCGCGGCCGTCGCGCAGCATCAGGACCTCCAGCACGGCGCGCTCCCGCCGGGTCAGCGCGAGTTGTTCGCCGTTCAGCGTAAAAGCGCGGCTGATTCCGTCGTAGCTCAGCGTGCCGCATTGCAGGTGCGTGCTGTCGTGGCCGTGGCTGCGGCGTATCAGCGCGCGGGCGCGGGCCTCCAGTTCCGACAGGTCGAACGGCTTGGGCAGGTAGTCGTCGGCGCCGAGATTGAGCCCTCGCACCCGGTCCTCCACTGACCCGTGCGCGGTCAGGATCAATACCGGCAGGGCGTTGCGGCGTTGCCGCAGGCGCCGCAGCACTTCCAGGCCGTCAAGCTTGGGCAGGCCGATGTCCAGGATGGCGAGCGCGTAGTCCTGGGTGGAAAGCAGATGGTCGGCAGCCCGGCCGTCGTGCATGCAGTCGACGGCGAAGCCGGCCTGGCCGAGCGCTTCGGTGAGCGCACGCGCCAGCATCACATTGTCTTCAACGAGCAGGATTCGCATGGTCTGGGCGGCGGTGCGGCGGGCAAGGCAAAAAGGCGATGGAGAAAGTGGCGTACATCGGAGACGGAGAACACAGGCCGAAAGCGGCCGCCGCGCAGAGGAATACAGGTATCCGGCCAGACTTTGAAGCTAGGGAAACTCCTAGGCTCCCGGAAGCCGGGGGCGGCGAAATCGCCGGGATTTCGAAAGCGAACTGAAAGTGCCCCTGCCATACCATGCGTGCCATTCCGGGGGGATGCCCGGACTTCACCACAACAATGACAGGAGGAGATCTCATGAAGTTGAAATCGATCGCACTGGCGGCGATGGGCCTGGGCCTGGCCGGTGGCGCCGCCGCGCAATCCAGCGTGACCCTGTATGGCATCATGGATGCCGGCGTCGAATATGCCAGCCACGCCGGCCCGAACGGCTCCGTGACGAAGCTGACCTCGGGCGGCAGGAACACGTCGCGCTGGGGCATGCGCGGCAGCGAGGACCTGGGCGGCGGCCTCAAGGCCCTGTTCCAGCTGGAAAGCGGCATCGCTATCGATACCGGCCGGCTTGACTCCGACGGCACGCTGTTCGACCGCCGTGCCATCGTCGGCCTTTCCAGCAACAAGTACGGCCAGGTGGTGCTGGGCCGCACCTTCACTACCACCTACGATTTCATGCTGCCGTTCGACCCGATGGGCTACGCGCCGAATTACTCGTGGGCGACCTCATCGACCGCCACCGGCGACCGCAAGGACGGCCTGTTCTCGCGCGCGTCCAACGCGATCCGCTACGACGGCAATTTCGGCGGCGTGAAGCTGGGCGCCACCGTGGCACTGGGCGAAGTGGCCGGCAGCTTCAAGCGTTCATCCAAGTACGATCTCGGCGTGGGCTACAGCGCCGGGCCCTTCGCCGCGGCCGCCACCTGGGATCGCCAGAACGGGGCGGGCACCAGCACCACGCCCGCCGACACCACGGACTACATCCAGGGCATCCATGCCGGTGTCAGCTACGGCCTGGGCGATCTCAAGCTGTTCGCCGGCTATCGCAACTACAAGCGCACCTTCACCACGGCCGCGGCAACCCACCGCAGCGACATGTACTGGGGCGGCGCTTCCTACGCCGTCACGCCGGCCTTCACGCTCTATGGCGCGGTGTACAAGCAGAACATCAAGGGCGGCAACGATGCCGATCCGATCCTGTTCTCGGTGCGTTCCGAGTACGCGCTGTCCAAGCGCACCACGGCATATCTGGCAGGCGGCTACGCCAAGGCCCGCAATGGCCAGAACGTAAGCCTGTCGCGGGACTTCATCGGCTATGCGAACAACCAGGTGGGCGTGACCGCCGG
>NZ_JARJLM010000205.1 GCF_029335485.1 Cupriavidus basilensis | reverse complement strand
CTTGTCTTGTTCTTGTCTTGTTCTTGTTCTTGTTTTAATCCTGTGTATCGGTGCGCAGGACAGGCCGATGGCTCGATGGAGCCTATGTCCGATCCAACCCGATGTCAATTTGGCTGTGGCGAAGACGGGCTTCGCCCGGGCAATCGCATCGCCCTTCCTGGCCGCTAGGCCTGCTTCTCCCAAAGCCCATCCATCATCACCGGGTAAGCCACCGGCCTGAAGGCAGTGAACCGGATGTCCCGCACATGGGTGAAGCTCGACCAGAGCATCCGCGTCCCCTTCAGCCAGCGCGAGCCTTTCACGCGGGCCTCGATTTGCTGCAACTCGGCCTGCGTTGCCGGGCGCAACGGACCCACGGTGCCATAGAGACGCACGCCCGGAGGCTGGCGAAAGCGGCCGGCCAGCAGCGAGCGAAACCAGAAGCCCTTGCCGGAGTCGACTGCCATCAGGCAGACCCGGTCGCTATGCGCGAGGTTGGCGGCCAGCGTGCTGGTGTAGCGGTCGAAGAAGAAGGCGGTCTGGTCCGCGCGCGGGAAGACCGTGCCGATGGGGGTGACCGTGGGCATGCCGTCCGCTCCCACGCTGGCCAGCGCGCAGTACAGGGAGGATCGCTGTCCGCGCTCGATGACGTCGCGGATGGTAGGCCATGCATCGGCAAGGGAGGAGGGCTGCATATCGGGATCCGTCGGGCACGATCGGGCTGACCGCGGCGACCATCTTATCGCGGGTGTCTCCTTTGTGGCGCGCTGCCCAGGCACGGCCAGCCTGCCGGCGGTCCGCGCACGGGAGCGGGGCTGGCGTTCCCATTGCCATGCCTGTTTGCCGGTCCGGAGGGCATCGCGCCGCGGACATTCCCCAGCAGCGCAAGTCACGGCAACGCGCGTATCCTCTGGCGATAGCCTACTTTCCCGCACTGCCATGTCGAAAGTCTGCAAAGCTGCCATCCCGCTCGGCGCGGCCTCGCTCGCGGCGTTCGCGCTGGGTGGCTGCATCTCGCACTACCGGGTCGAGACCGGCACGCCCGCTGCCCGCGTGCGGCTGGTGACCAATACCGATGACAACACCACTTTCAGCGTGGTGGATGCGGACCAGTGCCCCAGGCCGCCCAAGCCTGCCCTGCTGGCTGCGACGGGGCGGCAGATGACGGCGCTGGGCAAGGAAGCGGACCTGGGGATGTCGGGGCAGTCGCCCGAGCCTCCCAGCCGCACGCGCGAGCGGTGGCTGGTGGCCAGCCACCGTATCTACCTCACTGCCGCGGCGGTTTCGGCTGCCGGCGATCAGCCCTACCGATGCGCGATCGGGGTGTCTTTCGTGCCGCTGCCGGGCTGGCAGTACGAGCTCCGCTACCTGCGCAATGCCGCCGCAAAGCATTGCGCGGGGCAGGTGCTGCGCCTGGTGCAGGGGGAAGCGGGCACGATCGTGCGCGTGCCCGATCCTACGCAACAGGTCTTCCGCGGGTTTGAGGCGGACGCCGTCTGCGCGGCGCAGTGAGGCTCGCGCGCCAGCGCTAGGGCCGCCCGGCGCTGGCACCCGGCATGAGGCCGGCGTAGGGCGCATCGGTCAGCGTGCGCAGGAAGGCCACGATATCGTCGATCTCGCTTTCCGTCAGTGCCGGCGCCAGCCCCGGCCGCCGGTTCATCGGCGTCGAGTTGACATTGATATTGCCCCGGTAGGCCGCCGGCACGTCATCGAACGTCTTGCCGCCGCGATACCACTTGCCCGGGTCGGTGGAGCGCGTGTTGTAGAACGCCACCGCATCGCGCAGCGTGGTGAACACGCCGTTGTGCATGAAACTCTGCCTTACCGCGACATTGCGCAGCCCGGGCGTGCGGATGTAGCCGCACCATTGCGCCGGCTCGGGCCAGCGCAGGCGGCGGGCGGTATCGCACAAGCCGTTGTCGAAATGCCTGGGGTCGCGGTTGGCGGCCAGGGCACGGTTGCGGGGCACGGCGATGGCGTCATAGCCAAAATCCGTGAAGAGCGAGCGCTCGGGCCGGCTGGCGGTGTCCGACAGCGTGTGGCAGCTCATGCAGTTGCCCTTGTCCGGATTCTTGAACAAGGCCAGGCCGCGCGTTTCCGCCGTCGAAAGCGGCGTGCGGCGGCGCAGGTAGTCGTCGAAACGGGAACTAAAGGGCGCCATCTCGTCGCTCTGCAGATAGGCCTCCAGAGCCTTGCCAAGCGCCAGCACCATCTGCTCGGGATCGGTCCGCACGGCGGGACCGAAGCGCGCCGCCAGCGCGGGAGCCAGTTCGGTACTGTCGACCTTGCGCAGCAGGCTGGCAGGGGTGCCGTTGTTCATCTCGTTCGGGTCGAACAAGGGACCGCGCGCCTGCTCGGCCAGGGTGTCGGCGCGGCCGTCGGCGAACAGGCCACCGAAGGGCGAGGGATAGGGCGCGTCATCGTCCTGGTAGAAGTGCCGGCGCGGCACGTAGCGCACGTACAGCAGCGAGGGCGCATTGCGCAGGCTGAATCGCCCGGGCCGGCTGCCCTCGGGCACGTGCGGGCCGGCCAGCGATGCGGGTGACAGCGTTGGCGCGAAGGCGCGCGCCGGGTCGTGGCAGCCGGCGCAGGACATGCCGCGCGGCTCGGACAGGCGCGTATCGAAGAAGATGCGCTTGCCCAGCGCGGCCAGTGCCGCATCGGGGCGGAATACGGCGGTGGCGGGGTCTACCTTGACGGCGGCGTTCGGGGTGCCGTTGCCGACGATGTTCACCACGCCCGCCGGGGGAGCGCCGG
>NZ_JARJLM010000204.1 GCF_029335485.1 Cupriavidus basilensis | reverse complement strand
GGATGCGGCGGCGGCCGACGACCTGGTGCAGGACACGCTGGAGCGCGCGCTGCGCTACCGCTGGCGCTTCCGCCTGCGCGCGGGCGCCTGGTGGGGCGATGGTGCCGATGGCCTGCTGCCCTGGCTGCTGACCATGATGCACCGCCTGCGCATCAACGCGTACCGGCGCGCCGATCTGGTGACGTTTACCGATACGCTTCCCGACGTACCCAGCGCTGCGCCCGAACCCGGCCTGCGCCTGGATCTGGCCCGGGCGCTGGCCCGGCTGCCCGAGGCCCAGCGCGCGGTCATGCTGCTGGTCGGGCTGGAGCAACTCACCTATGCCGAGACCGCGCAGGTGCTGACGGTGCCGGTGGGCACCGTCATGTCCCGCCTGGCGCGCGCACGCGAGCAGATGCGCGTGCTGATGGATGGCGCGCCAGCCGCGGCGCCCGAGCCGAACCCGCAGGCCGCCGGCCGCGCGGGTGGACTGCAGCGAGTCAAATGATGTCCCCCGTCCCAGTCACCGAAGCTGACCTCCATGCCTATGCCGACGGCCAGTTGGATCCAGACCGCCGCGCCGAGGTCGAGGCTTACCTGGCCGCCCACCGCGAAGCCGGCGAGAAAGTCGGTGGCTGGCGACGGCAGGCGGGCGACTTGCATGCGGCATTCGACAGCGTACTTAACGAGCCCGTCCCCCTGACCGCACTTCCGGCAAGGCTGCGCGGCAATACTGCCCGTCGCGGGCGTGGCCCGGCGGGCTGGGGCATGACACTGGCCGCCAGCATCGCTTCGCTGGCGCTGGGCGGCGCCATTGGCTGGCTGGCCCATGGCCGCGGCGACACCCTGGCGGCCGG
>NZ_JARJLM010000203.1 GCF_029335485.1 Cupriavidus basilensis | reverse complement strand
ATGCGGCATCTCCCAGTGCAATAGCCCGGATTCCAGCACCGGATTTCAATGGACCAGATCGACGATCTCCTCTTGTTCCTCCAGGTGGCCGATGCCGGCGGCTTCAGTGCGGCAGAGCGTGCCACCGGCTGGCGGGTTGGGGCTACGCGACAAGCCTGGCAAGACTCTCGATGGTCCTGAGGCAGGCATTGGCGGCCTCGCGTCCCTTCACGGCGAAATGCTCGGTGAAGAAGCGCTGGTGTTCCTCGTGATCGTGGAAGTCCTTGGGCGTGAGCACGGCCGAAATGACAGGCACTTCGGTATCGAGCTGCACGCGCATCAGGCCAGCGATCACCGCATCGGCAACGAACTCATGGCGATAGATCCCGCCATCGACGACGAGAGCACTGGCTACGATTGCCTGGTACCGGCCTGACGCCGCGAGCTTGCGCGCGTGCAGCGGGATCTCGAAGGCTCCGGGCACCTCGAAGACATCCACCGCGTCCGGTGAAAAGCCTTGCCTGGCAACTTCCGCCAGGAATGCATCGCGCGCGCTATGAACGATGGTTGCGTGCCACTGGGCGCAAATCAGCGCGATGCGCTGGTCCGGGCCGTCTGCCGCAAGGGATGACGAGGCATTGCGAGAAAGGTGAAACGGGGAAGCAAGCTGATTCATGGCTTTCCTTGGGTAGGTTTCCAGAATCAGGGCGCACGAGCCTGGCTCCCGGCCGCTGGGGGCGGCCGGGAGCACAAGCGTCGCGCTCTCTTTCATCCGGACTGTCACCGTCGGCTTCGGAATCACACCGAATCTGCTGACCCCGGCTCTCGTGGAAAGCCGGGCGCTCGCGGGCTTGTGCGTGGAATCGCCATCACCGCCGGTGGGGACTTTCACCCCGCCCTGAGAACGCTGTCGCAGAAGACCTGCAACGGATGGATTTTGCCTTAATTGATCGAGGCGCGGCAAGCCCATGCGGGAAACGTGGCGAATGCCGCCATTGGTACGCGCCCGCGAGCGCCATCAGGTCTTCGGCAGGCCGGGCGGATTGGTGGCCGATTTATGGATTGCCTCCGAGCCAAGATTCCATTTATCGAGTACCTGGTTGTACTTCCCGTTCTTGATCAGGTCGTTGAGGGACGTGGTCAGCGCATCCGCCAGGCCGCTGCCCTTGCGCGTGGTGATCGCGACTTCCGCCGTACGCGGCCAGCCGCCGCTCACGGTGCCGACCAGCTTGGTCTTGCCTTCCTTGGCCGCCTGGTAGGCTTGCACGGCGTTGACGCTGAAGACGGCATCCGCCCGGCCGGACTGGATGGCGAGAGCCTTTACCGCGTCGTCGTCGTAATACTGCACGGCAATCGGCTTCAGCCCCTGGGCGATGTTTTGTTTATCCCATTCGAGCAGGATCTTCTCCTGGTTGGTGCCGGGGTCGGTAATGATCCTCAGGCCAGCAATGTCCTTGGCCTCCCTGATCGATGCAATCCTGCTGTCGGATTTGGCATAGAAGCCGAGCTGGTCCTTGCGATAGCTGGAGAAATCGAATTTCGCCTTGCGTTCTTCGGTGACGGTCACGTTGGAGATCACCGCATCGAACTTGCCGGACGCGAGCGCCAGCGGCCAGTCGGCCCAGGCGACAGGCACGAGTTCCAGTTTCCTGCCGAGGCTATCCGACACCAGCTGGGCAAGATCGGCATCGAAGCCGACAATGGTTTTTGCATCCGTTGCATAAGTGCTGATCGGCGGAATCCACGGATGGATGCCGATCGTCAGTGTCCCTTCCTTGGCAAACCTGAAGCCGGCTGGCAGGGCCTTGATGGCATCCGCGCTCTTCTCGGCATGGATGCGTGCGGGCTGGGCGGGGCTCAGGTCCAGGGTATTGGCGGCCAGCGCCACCGCCGCGCCCAGGCCGAGGGGAATGACGGCGATGCCGCCGAGAATGCGTGAGATCGTCTTGCTGCCGATTTTCATGAGGACTCCCGTTATTGTCGATGATTGTCGATGCGCGAATGCGGCTTGCGGTGTTTGCGTTACCCGGCGACGGCGCCTGGATGCGCTGCCCGCAGGTCTTCCAGCGCGCTGGTCTGCCCCGGTTCGCGCAGGTCCTTGCCGAACGGCAGGTGCCCGTAGGCCTCGGGATCCAGGCGGGTATCGAACAGCGCCGCATAGCCGGAATCCAGGTAGAGATTCGCTGCCTCCGGCTGCCGGAATCCGGTCGTGAGGTAGAGCCGGCGGTATCCCTGCCGCGAGGCGCGGGCTTCGAGTTCCAGCAGGATGCGGCGGGCCAGGCCTTGCCGGCGCAGGTCCGCGCGGGTCCATACGCGCTTCAGCTCGGCGGTCTGTCCGTCATAGCGCTTGAAGGCACCGCCGCCTATCGTTTCGCCATTGCGGAGCAGCAGCAGGAAAGCGCCATGCGGCGGCGCAAACAGTTCGGCGGGATAGCGCAATAGTTCCTGGCCGGCTGGCTCGCCGAAATAGTCGCCGTAGCGGCGTTCGTATTCGATCGTCAGCGCGGCGATCAGCGGTTGCGCGCGCGGGTCCAGCGGGGTGGTATCGAGAATGCTGTCGGTCATGGCAATCCGTTGCCCGGCCGTGCCGGCAATGCCTGCCGGCACGCGGTCGGTGAGCCAGGCGATGTTCGGTGGCCTCGATGGAGGTGTGTCACGCATTCGATCATTCCGGGCGCGCCTTTGCCACAAATGAATGCACATATCGTTAGAGGAATTTAGCGCATGGATAATGGCCGGCATCGGTGAGAATAATTACTCGATTCCTTCACGGGCCATTCGCAATCCACCGTGTCTTATTCTCTTTCCCTGCTCGACAAGAGCCCGATTCCCGAGGGTGCAACGGCTGCCGATGCGCTTCAGCTGACGGTCGCGTTGGCCCAGCGGGCGGAGCAACTAGGCTACCGGCGTTTCTGGGTGGCGGAGCATCACGGCTCGCCCAGCCTGGCGAGTTCGGCGCCGGAGATCGTGGTCTCGCATATCCTCGCCAAGACCTCCAGGATCCGCGTCGGATCGGGCGGCGTGATGCTGCAGCACTACAGCCCGTTCAAGGTGGCCGAGACCTTCAAGGTGCTGGCGGCGCTGGCGCCGGGGCGCGTGGACCTGGGCATCGGCAAGGCGCCCGGCGGACTGCCGTTGACCACCAAGGCACTGCAGTGGTTCCACGACAAGGCCCGCAAACCTGGCTTCGCCGGGCAGCTTGCCGAAGTGGACGCCTTCCTGAAGTGGGGCGTAGCCGAGGACCATCCTCTGGCGGGCGCCATCGCCACGCCCGTCCCCCCTGAATTGCCACAGCGCATCCTTCTTGGCGGAAGCCCTGAAAGCGCCGCGCTGGCCGCGCAGCACGGATGGGACTATTGCTACGCGGGACACTTCAACGGCGATCCGACCAATATCGAGCGTTCGATCGAGACGTACGAGAGCGCGACCGGCCGCGTGCCATCGCTGGCACTCTATGCCTTCGCCGCCGAGACCCAGGAGAAGGCCGAGCAACTGGTGGGCGCGCTGCGTATCTTCAAGCTGCGCCTGGCCTCGGGCCAGAGCTTCAACCTGCCGAGCCAGCAGGCAGCCGCAGAGTTCGCCCGTCAGACGGGCGAGGCGGATTACCGTATCGACGAGCAACGTCCGCATGTCGTCGCCGGAACACCCGAGGTGGTTCGCGGTGAACTCGACAGACTCAGCCGGCGCTACGGCATCCGCGAGTTCGTCATCGATATTCCGGTAGCCAGCTACCCCGAGCGTTTCTACTCGGTCGATCTTCTGGCCGGGGCTTACCAGCCCGCCAGGGTCTGACCCCGACGTCCCGCCTTTTCCGCGCATCTCCGCGCATCTGAAGAGAGCACATTGCCATGAGCAAGCGAAACATCCCGTTCGGCGTCATGCTGCAGGGGGCCGGTGGCCACATGAATTCGTGGAAGCACCCCAGCGGCCCGGCCGATGCGAGCGTCAATCTCGATTTTTTCATCCGGACCGCACAGAAGGCCGAGGCCAATGGCATTGCCTTCGCCTTCGTTGCCGATGGCCTGTATATCAACGAGAAGTCGATTCCGCATTTTCTCAACCGTTTCGAGCCGATTTCGATCCTGTCCGCCCTGGCGACGGTGACCTCCAGGATCGGGCTGGCCGGCACGGTGTCGACCTCCTATAGCGACCCCTTCACCGTGGCCCGCCAGTTCGCCTCGCTGGATCTGATCAGCGCAGGGCGCGCCGGCTGGAACGTGGTGACGTCGCCGCTCGAAGGCTCGGCAAGGAATTACAGCCGCGCCCATCCGGAGCACGCGTTGCGGTATGAGATCGCCGATGAGTACCTGAGCGTCACGCAAGGCCTGTGGGATAGCTGGGATGACGATGCCTTTGTACGCGACCGGGCGACCGGACAGTTCTTTGACCGGGACAAGCTGCATACGCTGGATCACAAAGGCCGTTTTTTCGAGGTCGCCGGGCCGCTCAATATCGGCCGCTCGCCGCAAGGCCAGCCGGTGATCTTCCAGGCGGGATCGTCGGAATCCGGGGTCGGGCTGGCCGGCAAATATGCCGACGCGGTGTTTACGCATTCTCCATCGCTGGAGCGCGCGCGCGCATTCCTGGAGCAGGTGAAGTCCAGCGCCGTCGCCCATGGCCGCCAGGCGGCGGACGTGAAGATATTTCCCGGTATCGGCCCCATCGTCGGGGCCACCGCGCAGGAGGCCGAGGCCAAGTACCGCGCGATCCGCGAGCTGGTCACCATCGAGGAAGCACTGGCCTATCTGGGCCGCTATTTCGACCATCACGACTTCAGCCTGTATCCGCTCGACGAGCCCTTCCCGGAACTGGGCGAGATCGGCAGGAACAGCTTTCGCTCCACCACTGACGGCATCAAGGCCGACGCACGCGCCAGGGGCCTGACGCTGCGTCAGGTCGCGCTGGAAACCGTCACGCCGAGAACGCAGTTCGTCGGCACCGGCGAGCAGGTCGCGGACGAGATCATCCGCTGGGTCGACGAGGGCGCGGCGGACGGTTTCATCCTCGGCTTCCCGGTGATTGCGCAGGGGTTGGACGATTTCATCACGCATGTGGTTCCGG